>NZ_JBQCIP010000265.1:0-25823 GCF_051953575.1 Microbacterium sp. | reverse complement strand
TTAAATTAAACTAACACCCCGCCCGCCCCCAATAACCACCGGTTACCCCACACGTTGGCGCCCAGGGGGGGGGGTTGGCGCCCGGGGGCGGCGCAACCCACCCCTCCAGCTGTCTTCACCCGAGCCTTCACACCCGAACGGACCACCATGGCCCTCGCCGAAGCACCGACCCTCGAGGCGTCGCCGCCGCGCGGTCGCAGCGGTCGCAGCGCGCGACGACTGCGCGCCCTGCGCAAGGTCGCCCTCGGCCTCGCCGGCATCGTCGGCTTCCTCGTGACCTGGCAGCTGCTGCCGGCGCTCGGGATCGTGGATCCCGCGTACTTCCCGACCGCGACCGCGACCCTCGCCGCCCTCGGGGATCAGATGCGCGACCTCGAGTTCTGGCGCAACGTCGGTCGCACGCTGACGTCGTGGGCGCTGGGCCTGGCGATCGCGACGGTGCTCGCGGTGGTGCTCGGAACGATCATCGGCCTCGTGCCGTTCCTGCGTCGCGCCACCCACACGACCGTCGAGTTCCTGCGCCCCATCCCGTCGGTGGCGCTCATCCCGCTCGCGATCCTGATGTTCGGGTACCAGCTGCAGGCCGCCCTCCTCATCATCGTGTACGCCAGCTTCTGGCAGGTGTTCATCCAGGTGCTCTACGGCGTCGCGGACGTCGACGCCGTCGCGCGCGACACGGCCCGCAGCTTCGGGCTCTCGCGCGGGTCGCGCATCGTCAACCTCGTCTTCCCGACCGCGCTGCCGTACCTCATGACCGGACTCCGGCTGGCAGCGACCGTGGCCCTGATCCTCGCGATCACCGCCGAGATGTTCATCAACGTCCCCGGGCTCGGGCGCGAGATCATGTTCGCCCAGAGCGCCGGGCAGTGGACGACCGTCTACGCGCTCGTGGTCGTGACCGGACTGCTCGGGCTGATCGTGAACCTCGTCTTCCGCGCGATCGAGCGCCGGTCGCTCTCGTGGCACCAGTCGGTCCGAGGGGAGGAAGTGCTGTGACCCTGTACACCAGCACGATCGTGACGCCGCGCCGGCGGTCGCGGGTGTGGGCGAAGCTCGGCGAGAGCACGGCCTACGCCCTCGGCCTGCCGATCCTGCTGCTCGTCATCTGGGGCATCTGGGCGTCGGTCTCGCCCGCGCCGTTCTTCCCGAGCCCCCTCGTCATCCTCCAGGCGTTCGTCGACACCTGGGTCGGCCCGGCGTTCTTCACCGACGTGCTGCCGAGCCTCGGGCGCCTGGCGATCGGCATCGTGCTCGCGGTGGTGCTCGGCATCGTGGCCGGCACGATCATCGGCCTGGTGCGGTGGCTGCGCGAACTGCTCGAGCCGATCTTCGAGTTCTTCCGCGCCGTGCCGCCGCCCGTGCTGATCCCGATCGTCGCGGTGCTGCTCGGCGCGAACGACACCATGAAGGTCGTGGTGATCGTCGCCGGCGCGATCTGGCCGGTGCTGCTCAACACCATCGAGGGCGTCCGGGCGACGGACGCCGTCATGACTGAGACGGCGCGGTCGTTCGCGCTGACGCCGGGCGAGCGCCTGCGGTACCTCGTGCTGCCGGCGGCGAGCCCCCGGATCATGACCGGCGTCCGCCAGTGCCTGTCGATCGCCCTGATCCTCATGGTGATCTCGGAGATGTTCTTCTCGTCGTCCGGCCTCGGGTACAAGATCGTCTACTTCCAGCGGAACTATCTGATCGCCGAGATGTGGAGCGGCATCGTGCTGCTCGGATTGATCGGCATCCTGCTCGCCGTGATCTTCGGATCGGTCGAGCGGCGAGTGCTTCGGTGGTATCACGGAATCAAGGAGGTGGAGCGTGCCTGACACGCTGTTGAATGTCGAGCACCTGCGCAAGGTGTACGAGTCGTCGACGGGGAACGTCGAGGCCATCGGCGACATCGGGTTCCGGATGGATGCCGGCGAGCTGGTGTGCATCGTCGGCCCGTCGGGCTGCGGCAAGACCACCCTCCTCAAGTGCATCGCGGGCCTGCTCAAGCCCACGTCCGGCGTCGTCGAGCTGGGCGGGCGCCGGGTGACGGCCCCGCCGCCCAACATGGCGCTGGTGTTCCAGGAGTACGGCCGCAGCCTGTACCCGTGGCTCACCGTGCGCGGCAACGTCGAGCTGCCGTTGAAGCACAAGGGGCTCAGCCGGGCCGACCGGGAGCGTCTGGTGGAGGACGCCCTCGTGGCCGTGGGACTCGACCACGCCGCGGCGAGCTACCCGTGGCAGCTGTCGGGCGGGATGCAGCAGCGTGTGGCGATCGCCCGCGCGGTCGCGTACGAGCCGCAGGTGCTCATCATGGACGAGCCGTTCGCAGCAGTCGACGCGCAGACGCGGGCCGATCTCGAAGACCTCGTGCGCACGCTCCACCGCGAGCGCGGCATGTCGATCCTGTTCGTGACGCACGACATCGACGAATCGGTGTACCTCGGGGAGCGCGTGATCGTGCTGTCGAAGTCGCCGACGTGGGTGCAGGAGGATCTCGCGATCGACCTCGCTCCCGACCGCGACCAGATCACGACCCGCGCGCTGCCGCGCTTCACCGAGCTGCGCACGCACGTGTACGAGCAGATCCAGCGCGCCAAGCGCGGTGAGGCCGTGCGACCGGAGGCCGCGTGAGCATCGTCCCGGCGGAAGCCTCCGTCCTCACGCGCAAGCCGCGCCAGCTGCTGCTGGCGTTCTTCGGCGAGTTCGTGTGCGACCGGTACTTCGAGCCGCTGCGCGCCGGCGTCCTGATCGGCGCGCTCGAGAGCGCCGGGGTCGCCGCGTCGGCGGTGCGCACGAACCTCGACCGGATGGTCGAGAGCGGCGTGCTCGAACGGCGGCGCCTCGGACGCGAGATCGGCTTCGAACTCACCTCGCACGGCAGCGAAGTGCTGCGCGAGGCGTCCGGCCGCGTCAACGGCCCGGCCCCCTTCGAGCCCCAGGGCGAGGGGTGGACCCTCGTCACCTTCAGCGTGCCCGAGCACCTGCGCGACCTCCGCCACCGCCTCCGCGCGGCGCTGACATGGTCGGGGTTCGCGGTGCTGCGCGACGGGCTGTGGATCGCGCCAGGTGTCGTCGACCTCGCCGCAGCGCTCGATGCGATCATCCCCGACCTGCCGCCGGCATCCATCACGGCGTTCTCGGCGACGGAGCTCGACGGCTTCCCGATGGCGGAGGCCGTACGGGTGGCATGGGATGTCGAGCGCATCCGCGAGGCGCATCACGAGTTCATCGCGCATTGGGAGCGAGAGGATGTGGCATCCGATCTGCCTCCGCTCACCGCGCGCACGCTCCTCGTGGCCGACTGGCTCGCCCTGTTGCGCGCCGACCCCCGGCTGCCCCGCCAGTACATGGGGGACGACTGGCCCGCGGACCGCTCGTTCGAGCTGTTCACGCGCCGCCACCGCGAGTTCGCGTTTCCCGCGGTCCGCGACTTCGCGGCGCTCGTCGGCTGAGGCGGACCGCCTTGCAGTGATCCCACGGCTCGTGCAGTAACCCGACGGAAGGAACGACGATGTCCATCACGATCGACACCACCCTGCCCCTCATCGACGAGACGGCGTTCGGCGGACGGATCTTCATCGACGGCGAGTGGGTGCCCGGCGGTGGGGGAGAGATCGCCACCGTCGCACCCGCGACCGGCGAGACCCTCGCCATGGTGGGCATGGCCTCGCCCGACGACGTCGCCCGCGCGGCGATCGGCGCCGCCCGCGCGCAGCGCGAATGGGCCGCGACGCCGCACCCGGCGCGGGCGGCGGTGCTGCGCCGGGCCGCACAGCTGTGGGAGCAGCACGCCGACGAGATCATGGGCTGGAACGTGCGCGAGGTCGGCGCCATCCCGCCGCTCGCCGGTTTCGCGCTGCACGTGACGGCCGCCGAGTGCTACGAGGCGGCGTCGCTGCCGTCGGCCCCGCTCGGCTCGATCCTGTCGAGCGAGGAGCCGCGGCTGTCGCTCGCACAGCAGGTGCCCGTCGGGGTCGTCGGCGTCATCTCGCCCTTCAACGTGCCGCTCATCCTCGGCATCCGCGCGGTCGCCCCGGCGCTCGCGCTCGGCAACGCCGTGCTGCTCAAGCCGGACCCGCGCACGGTTGTCACCGGCGGCGTGGCGATGGTGCGGATCTTCCAGGAGGCGGGCCTGCCCGACGGGCTGCTGCAGCTCGTGCCGGGCGGAGCCGACGTGGGCGAGGCGATGGTCGCCGATCCGAATGTCCGGGTGATCGCGTTCACCGGGTCGACCCGGGCGGGTCGCATCGTCGGGGAGCTCGCCGGCCGGCACCTGAAGCGCGCCCACCTGGAGCTCGGCGGCAATTCGGCCTTCATCGTCCGCGCGGACGCCGACGTCGACCAGGCCGTCAACCTCGCCACGTGGGGGTCGTACCTGCACCAGGGGCAGATCTGCATGACGGTCGGCCGCCACATCGTGCACGAGTCGATCTTCGAGGAGTACGTCGCAAAGCTCGCGGCCAAGGCCGACTCGATGGCGGTCGGCGACCCCGCAGCCGGGCAGGTGCACCTCGGCCCCCTGATCGACGAGACGCAGCGGGACCGCGTGCACACGCTCGTGCAGGACGCCGTCGCCGGCGGTGCGGAACTGCGGGCCGGCGGCGACTACGACGGGCTCTTCTACCGGCCGACGGTTCTGGCCAACACCCCGCGGGATGCGGCGGCCTACCACGACGAGGTCTTCGGGCCCGTGGCATCCGTCGTCCCCTTCGCGACCGACGACGAGGCCGTCGCGCTCGCCGCCGAGACCGAGTACGGACTGTCGCTCGGCATCGTGAGCCGCGACGCCCTGACCGCGCTCGAGATGGCCCGGCGCGTGCCGACGGGGATCGTCCACATCAACGACCAGACGGTCAACGACGAGGCCAACAGCCCGTTCGGCGGGGTGGGCGCATCGGGCACCGGTGCGCGGCACGGCGGTGCGCAGGCGAACATCGAGGCCTTCACCGAGACCCGCTGGATCACGCTGCGGCGCGAGCCCGGCCAGTACCCGCTCTAGTCGTGGAGCGGTCGGCGAGGGCCGGTGACGCTGGTCACCGGCCCTCGCCGTACTTCGCCCGCAGGTCGGCCTTGCGGATCTTGCCCGAGGCGGTGCGGGGCAGGTCCTCGACCACGACGACGTTCTTGGGCAGCTTGTACCGGGCGACCAGGCCGTCCAGGTGCGCGCGGACCTTCTCGGTGTCGACGTCGGCTCCCTCGCGCAGCGTGACGACGGCCCACGGAACCTCCCCCCCGCGCTCGTCCGGCACGCCGACGACGGCGACACCCGAGATGCCCTCGATGTCGGCGATGAGGTTCTCGACCTCGGCCGGATAGATGTTCTCGCCGCCCGAGATGATCATGTCCTTGAGCCGGTCCGAGATGTACAGGTAGCCGTCGGGGTCGAGGTAGCCGAGGTCGCCCGAGCGGTACCAGCCGTCCGCCGTGAACGCGGCCGCGGTCGCCTCGGGAAGGCCGTGGTAGCCGAGGAACACGTTGGGCCCGGCGACCTCGATCTCGCCGACGGTTCCTCGCGGCACGACGTCTCCGTGCTCGTCGGTGATGCGCACCTCGGTGAAGAAGTGGGGCAGCCCGACACTGCCCTGCTTGCGTCGGGTCATCGACGGGGCGAGCGACGTGGCGCCGGGCGAGGTCTCGGTCATGCCGTAGCCCTGCGAGAACGAGAGCCCCCGCTCCTCATACGCGTTGAGGATGCGGGTCGGCACGGCCGAGCCCCCGCACGTCAGCTTGCGCAGGGTCGACAGGTCGGTCGACGCCCAGTCGGGGTGGTCGGCCATCAGCTGATACGTCGTGGGGACGCCGCTGAGCATCGTGATGCCGTGGCGCTCGATGAGCGACAGCGCCCGCCCGGGTTCGAACCCCTTCTCGAGCACGAGGGTCGCGCCCTTGAGCAGCACGGGGAGGGCGCCCATGCCGAGCGAGGCGACGTGGAACAGGGGCGAGATCATGAGCGAGACGTCGCCCGAGACGACGTCGTAGTCCACCACGCAGTTGAGGGCGACCCAGGTGAGGTTGCCGTGGCTGAGCACGGCGCCCTTCGGCCTGCCGGTCGTGCCCGAGGTGTAGATGATCGCGGCCGGGTCGTCGAGCGAGACGTCCGCGATCGTGTGCCCGCCGGGCGCCTCGGCGACGAGGCGAGCGAGGCCGGGATGCTCGGGCAGCCCCTCGCCGGTCACGATGACCTGCGCGATCCGCCCCGCCTCGACGCCAGGCATCGCGCGCTCCAGGAACTCCGCGTCGAGCACGACCGCCCGGGCGCCCGAGTCGACGAGGACGTGCTGCACCTCGGGGGCCGCCAGCCGCGTGTTCACCGGCACGAACATCGCGCCGAGCTGCGCGGCGCCGAACATGACCTGCAGGAACTGCGGGCTGTTCTCGCCGATGTAGGCGACCGCGTCGCCCTGCCGGATGCCGCGGTGCCACAGCACGGAGGCCACCCGGTCGGCGGCATCGGCCAGCTCCCGATACGACAGCGTGTCTTCTCCGAAGACGACGGCGGTCTTGTCGGGGTCCTTCAGACGCCGTTTGGCGAGCCAGAAGCC
The DNA here is from genome assembly GCF_051953575.1 of Microbacterium sp. Taxonomy (GTDB): domain Bacteria; phylum Actinomycetota; class Actinomycetes; order Actinomycetales; family Microbacteriaceae; genus Microbacterium. The sequence continues at coordinate 19,299 of NZ_JBQCIP010000265.1, read as the reverse complement.
GATTCCCTTGTGCATCGTTGCGTGTCCTCTCCTTCGAGGCGTTTCGTCTCGGTCGCTGAGCTCCCTCGCTCAACGACCGGATGTCTCAGGCATAGAAGCGGTACAGACCCCGGGCGACGACGGCGGGCTTGTCGGCGCCCTCGATCTCGATGGTCTGGTCGACGGCGAACTGGTAGCCGCCGCGCACCTCGGTGACCTCGGCGATCACCGCGTTCATGCGCACCCGGGCGCCCACCTTCACGGGCGACACGAAGCGGACCTTGTCGAGGCCGTAGTTGACCCGGGTGCCGACGCCCGTGACGTCGAACAGCTCGGACCAGAACTTCACGGTCAGCGAGAGGGTCAGGAAGCCGTGGGCGATCGGGGCGCCGAAGGGGCCCTCGGCGGCGCGCGCGGGGTCGACGTGGATCCACTGGTGGTCGTCGGTCGCGTCGGCGAAGAGGTTCACGCGGTCCTGCGTCACCTCGAGCCATTCGGTCCAGCCCAGGTCGGTGCCTGCGAGGCCGGGGACGTCGGCGTAGTCGACGGTGGTGGTCATGGTTCTCCTTCGGGGCGGTGGGTTCAGAGGAAGGCGGACGCGCCGGTGAGCGCGCGGCCGACGATGAGGGCGTTGATCTCGTGCGTGCCCTCGTACGAGTACACGGCTTCGGCGTCGGCGAAGAAGCGCGCGGCGTCGTGCTCAAGGAGGATGCCGTTGCCGCCGAGCACCTCGCGCCCGAGCGAGGCCGTCTCGCGTGCGAGCCGGGCCGTCTGCATCTTCGCGAGCGCCGAGTTCTCGTCGGCGTACTCGCCCGCATCCTGGCGGGCCGAGAGCTGCACGACCAGGGCCAGCGAGGCGACGGTGTTGCCGAGCATCCGGGCGAGCTTCTCCTGCACGAGCTGGAAGCCGCCGATCGGCCGGTCGAACTGCTCCCGCTCCCGGGTGTAGCGGACGGCCGCGTCCAGCGCGCCGGCCTGCAGCCCCGCCGCGATCCACGCCACGTCGGAGCGCATGGCCCGCAGGATCCGCGCCACGTCGCGCCAGCCGTTCACGCGCTGCAGGCGCGACGCCTCCGGCACGGTGACGGCGTCGAGCGTGATCAAGGCGTTCTGCATCGGCCGCAGCGAGACCTTGCCGGTGACCTGTTCGAGCCGGACGCCGGCAGCATCCGTCGGCATCAGGAACGCCTTGACCGCGTCGTCGTCGACGTCGCGGGCGAAGACGACGAGGACATCGGATGCCGCAGCCCCGCCGATCCACTTCTTGCGGCCGTCGAGCACCCAGCCGTCGCCCGTGCGCCGTGCCGTCGTGGCGAGTCCGCCGGCGATGTCGGACCCGTGCGCGGGCTCGGTGAGGGCGAACGCGCCCCGGAGCGCGAAGCTGCGGATGCCCGGGTCGAGGTCCGCGGCCTGAGCGGGGGACCCGCCGAGCGCGACGGCGGTCCGGAAGAGGCCCGACTGGGCGTTGTAGAGAGTCGCCACCGACACGTCGGTGCGGGCCAGCACATAGTTGCGGAACCCCGAGAACATCGACGACCCGGCCTCGACGGCATCCACTCCCTCGGGCTGCATGAGCTCCAGCGGCACGAGGGCGTCGAGTACGGCGTCCGGCATCGTCGCCGACTCCCAGGCGTCGGCGAGCAGCGGCCGGACGTCCCGGTCGAGCGTCTGCTGCAGCCGCGCGAGCGCGGCGCGCGCGGCGGGGCTCAGCCGTGCGTCGGCGATGGCGTACGGGTCGAACCCGAACGTCGCGTCCGCCTCGAGCGCGGGCACGTCAGCCGCCGAGTCCGAGCAGTCGCGCCGCGTTGTCTTTGAGGATGCCGGGCAGCGCCTCGGGCTTGAACGTGCCGGCGGCCTCGGCATCCCGCATCCAGCGATCCGGCGTCAGCAGCGGGAAGTCCGAGCCGAACAGCACGCGGCTGCGCAGGTACGAGTTGGCGGCGCGCACGAGCGCCTCGGGGAAGTACTTCGGGCTCCAGCCGGAGAGGTCGATCCACGTGTTGTGCTTGTGCGTGGCGACCGACAGCGCCTCGTCCTGCCACGGCACGGACGGGTGCGCCATGATGATCTGCAGGTCGGGGAAGCGGGCCGCGACCGGATCGAGCAGGATCGGGTTCGACAGTCCGAGCAGCAGCCCCCGGCCGCCCGGCAGGCCCGCGCCGATACCGGTCTGGCCGGTGTGGAAGAGGGCGACGACGCCGGCATCCTGCAGGGTCTCGTACAGGGCGGAGTAGGCGGGGTCCGACGGGTCGAAGCCCTGCACCGTCGGGTGGAACTTGAACCCCCGCACGCCGTGGTCGTCGATCAGGCGGCGGGCATCGTCCACGGCCGTCGCCGACAGCGGGTCGACCGAGCCGAACGGGATGAGCACGTCGTTGTTGCGCGCTGCGCCCTCGGCGATGTCGGTGCTCGAGATCGGCGCGTGCCCGAAGTTCGTGCGCGCGTCGACGGTGAAGACGACCGCGGCCATCCGGCGCTCGCGGTAGTACGCGGCGACGCCGTCGAGGTCGGGGTTCGGTCCGTCGGTGCTGAAGTACTTCGCCGCGGCGTCGCGCAGGTCGTCGGGCAGTGACGAGTGCCCGTGCTGATCGACCTCGATGTGCACGTGCACGTCGATCGCGGTGATCGCGTCGAGGTCGATCGCGGGTTCGTAGCGGGTCACGGGCGCTGCAGGTCTTCGGGGAGGGGCGGGAACTTCTCGCCGACGGATGGGAGGTCGCCCGCGGCCTCGGCGAAGCCCGACGCGAGGTCGTCGTACGACCAGCCGCCCTCGCGGTAGGCGGTGGCGACGGGTTCGGGGTGCGACCACACCTGCAGGCGGTCGCCGCCGATGCCGATGGCCTGGCCGGTGATGCCGGCCGCCGCGTCGGACGCGAGGTAGGCGATGAGGCCCGCGACGTCGTCGGAGGTCCCGAAGCCGAGGTCGTGGCGGAAGAACGCGGGCATCGGCTCGCCCGCGGACTCGGCCTCGACGGCGGCGGCGAAGTAGGGCACGGTCGCCGTCATCGCGGTCGCGGCGACCGGGATCACGGCGTTGGCGGTGATGCCGGCGCGCTTGAGCTCCAGCGCCCAGGTGCGCACCATGCCGACGATCCCCGCCTTGGCGGCGGCGTAGTTGGTCTGGCCGAAGTTGCCCCGCTGGCCCGTGGGGGAGCCGATGCAGATGATCCGGCCGGCGATCTCGTTCTCTCGCATGTACGTGACGGCCTCGCGCACGCAGGTGAACGTGCCGCGCAGGTGCACGTCGACGACGGTGTCGAAGTCGTCGTCGCTCATCTTCCACAGCACGGTGTCGCGCAGCACGCCCGCATTGGTCACCAGGATGTCGAGGCGGCCGAACGACTCCACGGCCGTGCGGACGAGCCGCTGCGCGGTCTCGGTCGGGCCGACCGGCGCGGCCACGGCGACGGCGCGACCGCCCTCGGCCTCGATCGCGGCGACGGCTTCGGCAGCGGTCGCCTCGTCGACGTCGTTGACGACGACGGCCGCGCCCTGACGGGCGAGCTCCTGCGCATAGGCGAGGCCGAGTCCGCGGCCCGAGCCGGTGACGATCGCGACCTTGCCGTCGAGGGGGAGATGCGAGGACATACGTGAGACTCCTTCGTGTCGGATCCATTGAAGACCCAACTGTTGAAGAAGTCAATCATTCCGTTCATCTACGAAGTGGACTACGATCGGGGCCATGCCGAAGCCTGCCGACGCCGTCGCACCCGCCGGGCTGCGGGAGTCTGCGCTGACCGACGACGTGAGCTTCCTGCTCGCGCGCGCCAACGCCATCGCGCTCGCCGCCGGCAACGCCGCGCTCGCCGTGCACGGACTGAAGGCGCGGTCCTACTCCGTGCTCGTCCTCGCCTCGGGCGACGCGCGACCCTCGCAGCGCGAGCTCGCGGAGTTCCTGCGTCTGGACCCGAGCCAGGTCGTGAGCCTCGTCGACGAGCTCCAGTCGCGCGGCCTCGTCGAGCGGCTGCCCGACCCCTCGGACCGGCGCGCGAACGTCGTCGTCGCGACGGAGGCCGGTCGCGCCCTGGTCGCCGCGGCGCGGGAATCCGCCCGGGCGGCCGAGGAGCGCGTGCACGCCCAGCTCACCGCGTCGGAGCGGGCGGCCCTCACCGCACTGCTGCGCACGCTGGCGTTCCCCGAGGACTGAACGCCGCGACGCCGGCCACCCGCACGGCGCTGGCCGCCGGCATCCGTCAGCGACGCTCGAGCACGAACCGGTCGCGGCCCGCGAACACCCCCACCACGGTGAGCGCAGTGAGCACGGCGAGCACGAGTGCGAGCGGGAGCAGCCACCCGCCGGTGAGCGTGTGCAGCGCGCCGAACGCGATCGGGCCGAGCGCGGCGATGACGTAGCCGACGGACTGCGACATCCCCGACAGGGCGGCCGAGGTGTCATGATCGCGGGCGCGCTGCGCCATCAGGGTGAGCGACATCGCCAGCGTCGCCCCGCCGGTGAGCCCGATGAGGCCGCCCCACACCAGCACGCCGCCGGGCGCGACCATGAGCCCCGCCACGCCCACGATCGCCAGTGACGGGATGAGCGCGGGCGCCCAGCGCTCCAGGGCGCCGCGGAGGATGAGCGGCAGCAGCAGGCAGCCGGCGAGCGAGAACAGCTGGTACACCATGACGTCGACGCCGGCGACGACCTCAGAGCGGCCGATCGACATCGACAGCGGCGCCAGCCACGTCACGAACATGTAGAACATGGATGCCTGAAGACCCATGTAGACCGCCACCAGCCACGCGACGGGGTCGCCCCAGATGCCGGTGCGACCGCGCGGCGACCACTGCCGCTCGCGCGTGCCGCCCGCGCCGCGATGCGCCCACCACCACCCGACGATGGCGAACGGCAGGAGCCCCGCCCCGGTGACCAGCAGCGCCGTCTGCCAGCCCGCGGGCGCGCCGCCGACCTCGATGTGCGAGATGGGGACGACCACGCCGGACGAGACCGCCCCGAGTCCCGCCAGCAGCGCGGTGTAGACGGCGGTGACCGCGGCGACGCGGCCGGCGAACTCGCGCTTGACCACCGCGGGCATCAGCACGTTGATGATCGCGATGCCGATGCCGATCACCGCGGTGCCGATCCAGAGGCCTGCGACGGGGGTGGTGAGCGAGCGCACGAGCGTGCCGGCGAGCAGCACGAGCAGCGCCCCCAGCAGCACGCGCGGCTGCCCGAACCGGCGGCTCAGGTGGTGCGCGAGCGGCGAGAACACCGCCCACGCGGCCAGCGGCACGGCCGCCAGCACGCCGAGCACGGCCGGCGCCATGCCCGTGTCGGCGCCGATCTGGTCGAGCAGGGGTCCGAGGCCCGTGATCGCCGGCCGCATGTTGGCCGCGACCAGGCACACCGCCACCAGCAGCACGACCGCTGCCCCCGCGCGTGAGGACGGGCGTGCGGTCCGCGACGGTGAGGCCATGGGCACCGGACTATAGCCGAGACCGGAGGTGCGGCATCCTGTCACTCCCGATGAGCGGCAGTCAGGCGAGGCCCTCGAGCGGCCAGCCGGTGTAGGCCTCGGCGAGGAAGCGCCTGCCCGCCTCGGACTCGACGACCGAACGCAGTTCGCCCAGCTGGCGCAGGCGGTCGAAGTCCGACGCGTCCGGAGCGACGTGGAGCATGCTGGTCATCCACCACGAGAAGTGCTGCGCCTTCCAGATGCGGTGCAGCGCCGTCTCGGGGAACGCGTCGAGCAGGCACTCGTCGCCGTCCAGGAGCAGCGCCCGCAGCGCCCGCTCCAGCACGAGCACGTCGGCGACGGCCAGGTTCATGCCCTTCGCGCCCGTGGGCGGCACGGTGTGCGCGGCGTCGCCGATGAGCGCGACGCGGCCCCTGCGCAGCTCGTGGGCGACGAAGCTGCGGAACCTCAGCACGTCCCGCTGGAAGATCGGACCCTCCTTGAGCGTCGTGCCGGGGACGCGCTTCTGCAGCTCTTCCCACAGCTGCTCCTGCGTCAGGGCGTCGGGGTCCGCGGCGGGGTCGCACTGGAAGTACATCCGCTGCACCGTGGCGCTGCGCTGACTGACGAGGGCGAAGCCGTTGGGCGAGTTGCTGTAGATGAGCTCGTCGGCGCTCGGCGGCGCTTCGCACAGGATGCCGAACCACGCGAACGGGTACTCCCGGAAGTATCCGCCCGTCGAGGAGCCCGTCACCGCTTCGCGCACGACGCTGCGCGACCCGTCGGCGCCGACGACGAAGTCGGCCTCGATCTCGAGCGCCTGCCCGTCGGCGTCGGTCGCGATCAGGCGAGGGCGGGCGGATGCCGCATCCTCGACCCGCACGGCGGTGACGCCGAAGCGCAGATCCTGCCCCTTGCCGAGACGCACGGCGATGAGGTCCTTCAGCACCTCGTGCTGCGGGTACAGCCAGACCCCGCGTCCGACGAGATCGGCGAAGTCGATGCGGTGCCCGTCGCCGGCGAAGCGCAACTCGATGCCGTCGTGGCGGTGGCCGACCGTGCGGACGCGGCTGGACGCGCCCGACGAGTCCAGCACCTCGACCGTGCCCTGCTCGAGGATGCCGGCGCGGATCGTCGTCTCGATCTCTTCGCGCGAGCGCTGGTCGATCACGACGGAATCGATGCCGGCGATCCCGAGCAGGTGCGACAGCAGCAGACCGGCGGGTCCGGCCCCGACGATGGCGACACGGGTGCGGATCGTGGACATGACGTCTCCTTCGACGTTCGTGTGATGGATGCCTCGGCCCAGTGTGCCCGGGCGGTCTGATCGTGCGGGCGGATTCCCGTTGATCGGGAAGGACTGGCTCAGCGGCGGTCGGCCCGCAGGGATGCCTCGACGTCGGCGGCGGCATCCCGCAGCGCGCTGATCGCGGGCTCGGGCGGCGTCTCGCGGGGCAGCACCACCGAGAGCGCGGCGACCACGGCGCCGGCGTCGCGGATGGGTACGGCGACACCCGTCGACACGGCCTCGATCGACCCGGGCGCCACGACCACGCCCGTGCGGCGCACCTCGGCCAGCAGGCGGCGCAGGCGTGCGGCATCCGTCACCGTCTCGGGCGACACGGCACGCAGCGGGCCGGCCAGCACCCGATCGCGCAGCGCGGCCGGCGCGAAGGCGAGCAGCACGAGACCGGACGACGAGGCGTGCAGCGGTAGGCGCCCGGCCACGCGGGTGATGTTGGCGCCCGCATCGGGATGCGACAGCCGCTCGAGGAACAGCGCCTCGTCCTGCTCGAGCACCGCGAGCTGCGTGTGCTCGCGGATGCGGGCCTGCACCGTCTCCATGTGGGGGAGGGCCGCCTGCCGCAGGCGCAGGGCGGTCGAGCCGCGCAGGGCGAGCTCCCACAGGCGCAGGCCCAGGTGCACGCGGCGGTCCTCGTCGCGCTCGAGCAGTCCGGCGTCGACGAGCTCGTCGACGATCCGATGCGCGGTCGACGAGGGCAGGCCGGCTCGGCGGCCGATCTCGGACGCCGACTGCATCGACCGCTCGACCGTGAAGGTCTCGAGCACACGCACGATGCGTTCGGTCATCGAGTCGCCGGAGGGCGAGTTGGCCATGCCCCCACTCTGCCACCGCGTCGTCGGGGTAACGTCGCAGCGGGAGGATCCATGGCCGACGGCGAAGGCGTGCTGGAGCGCACCCTGCGGGTGCTCGGCTGCTTCACCGACGACGAGCCCGCGGTGACCGCGACGACCCTGGCCGCCCGCACGGGTCTCGCCTCGTCCACCCTCCATCGCCTGCTGGCGACGCTCGTCGCCGAGGGGCTGCTCACCCGGGCGCCGGGGCACACCTACGCGATCGGACCGCGGCTGTGGGAGCTCGGCGAGCTGTCGCCGCTCTCGCTGCGGCTGCGCGAGACGGCGCTGCCGCACATGGTGCGCCTGTACGAGGCGACGGGCGAGAACGTGCACCTCGCCGTGCTGGACGGCGCGACCCCTGCGACCTCGACCGCGCTGTACGTCGGGCGGCTCACCGGCCGTCAGTCCATCCCGACCCTCAGCCGCATGGGCGGCCGCGGACCGCTGCACACCACCGGCGTCGGCAAGGCCCTGCTCGCCACCCGCGACGAGGGGTGGCTGCGGCAGTACTTCGAGGCCCCGCTGGAACGCGAGACCGTGAACTCCATCACGACCGAGGACGAGCTGCGCGCCGACATCGCGCGCACCCGGGCGCTCGGCTACGCCACCACGCGCGAGGAGATGACGCTCGGCAACATCTCCGTCGCCGCCGCGCTGCCTCGCGTCGAGGGGCTTCCGCCGGTGGCGCTGGGGCTCGTCGTCCACCTGGAGCGCGCCGACGAGCGCCGGCTCGGCCCCCTCGTCGTGCAGGCGGTCAAGGACCTCCACCACGACCTGCGCACGACCTGACCGGGCTGGTCGCTCTCATTCCGGGTTCGGGGCGCATTCCGATCGTTCGGGGCGCAAGAGTCGCGCCCCGAACGTCCGCTTTGCGCCCCAATCCCGGTGGGGATGGTGGATGCCGGGGCCTAGGCATCCACGATTCCCACTGGGTGGGAATCCGCGCGGGCGCGCCGCGACCTCGGTGCGACGCTGGGACCACCGAGTCGTCGAAGGAGACCTCATGACCGCAGTGCAGCCCGAGCCGGACGTCGAAGAGGCGTTCTCGTCGTCGGTGGTGCTCGAGCAGACGGCGGCGGCGCCGGAATCGCTGCTGGCCTCGCCCGACCAGCTCACCCAGCGCGAGATCACGCAGGAGATCGTCGACTATCACGCCGCGGCTGCGCGCCGTGAGGCAGCGGGCGAGCGGCTCAACATGAGCCTGCACGACTTCCCGCCGTACCGGTCGAGCCTGCTGCGTCACCCGACGAAGAATCCCAAGCTCGTCGACCCCGAGACCATCGAGCTGTGGTCGCCAGCGTTCGGGCAGCGGGACGTGGCCGCGATCGAGTCCGACCTGACCCTGCAGCACATCGGCGAGCCGCAGGGCGAGCGCATGACGGTCGAGGGCCGCCTGCTCGACTCGTGGGGGCGCCCGCTGGCGAACCAGCTCGTGGAGATCTGGCAGGCCAACGCGGCGGGTCGCTACATCCACCAGCGCGACCAGCATCCCGCTCCGCTCGATCCGAACTTCACGGGTGCCGGCCGTGCCGTCACCGACGACGACGGGTATTACAAGTTCACGACGATCAAGCCGGGCGCGTACCCGTGGAAGAACCACGTCAACGCGTGGCGCCCTGCCCACATCCACTTCTCGATCTTCGGCACGGGCTTCACGCAGCGTCTCGTCACGCAGATGTACTTCCCGGGCGATCCGCTGTTCCCGCTGGACCCGATCTACAACACCATCTGGCGGCAGAAGGACCGCGAGCGGCTCATCGGCGTCTACGACCACGACCTGTCGGTGCCGGAGTTCTCGATGGGCTACCGCTTCGACATCGTCGTCGACGGCCCCGACGCCACCTGGTTCGAGCCCGAAGAAGGAGAGCACTGATGGCCGCCGCACCCCGCATCCAGCGCGACCTCGGTCCGAAGACCCACGAGCCCACCGGCGGGCAGACCGTCGGGCCGTTCTTCGCGTTCGGTCTGGACTACCCGAAGAAGCACGAGGTCGTCTTTCCGCACAGCCCCGGCGCGATCGTGCTGGGCGGCACCGTGCTCGACGGCGCCGGCAACCCCATCCCCGATGCGGTCGTCGAGATCTGGAGCGCCGACGAGAACGGCGTCATCCCGCGCGCGCACGGCGCCTTCCGCCGCGACGACCACACGTTCACCGGCTTCGGCCGTGCGGCGACCACCGACGTCGGCCGGTACGAGTTCTGGACGCGCAATCCGGGACCCGTCGACGGCCGTGCGCCGTTCTACTCGGTCATCGTCTTCGCGCGCGGCCTGCCCGACAAGCTCGTGACCCGCATCTACCTGCCCGAGCACGAGGAGCTCCTCGCCGCCGACCCGCTGCTGCGCTCGCTGGACGAGGGCGAGCGCGCTACGCTCATCGCGACGCGTCTGCCGGACGGAAGCCTGCACCACGACATCCACCTGCAGGGCGAGAAGGAGACCGTGTTCCTTGCCTTCTGACCGCGATCGGACGCCCGACGACGGAGCATTCGTCGATCGGGGTCTGCTCTCGCCCGTGACGGTCGGCCACGACGGCGGGGTGTCGGACGCCGCGTGCCTCGACGCCCTGGTGACCGCCGAGGTCGCGCTGGCGCGCGCCTACCGCGAGCTCGGCGTCGCGCCCGCTGCGGCCGTGGACGAGATCGAGACCGCGTTCGGCTGGCAGGGCGGACTGCGCGGATGCCGTGAGCACGGCATCGACCCGGCCGCGCTGGCCGCGGCCGCCGTGGCCGGGGGCAACCCGGTGATCCCGCTGGTCGCGGCGCTGCGCGAGCGCGTGTCGCCGGACGCGCGCCGGTGGGTGCACCGCGGTGCCACGAGCCAGGACATCCGCGACACGGCCCTCGTGCTCGGCGCGCGGGATGCCGCGAGCCGCGTCGTCGCGTCGCTCGCGCACGCCGAGGTCTCGCTGCGCTCGCTCGCCCGCTCGCGCCGCGACGAGGTCGCCGCCGCGCGCACGCTGACCCAGCACGCGGTGCCCACCACCGTGGGGCTCCGGGCGGCCGGCTGGCTGCGCGGCGTCGAACGGGCCCGGGCGCGTCTCGACGATGCGCGGCGTCAGCTGCCCGCGCAGCTCGGCGGCGCGGCCGGGACGCTCGCGTCGTTCGCCGAGATCGCGGGAACGGATGCCGCGGCCGGCCTTCCCGCCGCGTTCGCGGTCGAGCTGGGTCTGGCCGCCCCGGCCGCTCCGTGGCACACGACACGGTGGCCCGTGACCGAGCTGGGCGATGCCCTGGTGCAGGCGATCGACGCCGTCGGCAAGATCGCGGCCGATGTCGCGACCCTCAGCCGCACCGAGATCGGCGAGCTCGCCGAGCGCTCCGGCGGGGGATCATCGGCGATGCCGCAGAAGCGCAACCCGGCGGCATCCGTCCTCATCCGCTCCGCCGCTCTGCGCGCCCCGCAGCTCGCCGCGACCCTGCACCTGGCGTCGGCCCTGGCGGTCGACGAACGCCCCGACGGGGCCTGGCACGCCGAGTGGCCGACGCTGCGGGAGCTGCTGCGCCTCGCCCTCGGCGCGACCGCCCACGGCGCTGACCTCGTCACCGGCCTGCACATCGACACCGACGCGGTGGCCCGAAACCTCACCGCCACGGGCGGTCTGATCGTCGCGGAGTGGCTGTCGCTCGTGCTGGGCTCGTCCCGCGCGTCCGAGCTCGTCGCCGCGGGCGGTCCGCTGGCCGAGCGACTCGCCGCACTCCCCGAAGTCGCGGCGCTCGCCGTCGAGCGCGGCGAGCCCGTGGCCGACGTCGTCGCCGATCTCCTCGACCCCGCGCGGTACACCGGCCTTGCCGGCCGCCTTGTCGACGAGGCGGTCGAGACCCCCGCTGCCGGGTTCGGGGCGTCCGACGAACCGTCGGGGCGCACCGCGCACGCGCCAACCGCACCGGAGGCGCCGCAAGCCTCAGAGCAGACGGAGGAGCTGCCGTGACCGTGCCCGAGATCGTCCTCACCGAACCGGTCGGACCGGTCGACGCCCCGCTGCTCGTGCTCGGTCCGTCGCTCGGCACGTCGACCCTGCTCTGGGACCGCGTGATCCCGGAGTTCGCCGCGCGCCGGCGCGTCGTGGCATGGGATCTCCCGGGCCACGGCGAGGCGCCGGCCGCGACCGCGCCCTTCTCGGTCGCCGAGCTCGCCGACGCCGTCGCAGGCGCCGTCGACGGGCCATTCCGCTACGCCGGGGTCTCCCTCGGAGGAGCGGTCGGACTGGAGCTGCTGCTGCGCCACGGCGACCGCATCGACGCCGCGGCGATCCTGTGCTCGGGCGCCGCGATCGGCACCCCGCAAGGCTGGCACGAACGCGCCGCACAGGTGCGGGCGCAGAGCACGTCGAGCCTCATCATCGGGTCGGCGCAGCGCTGGTTCGCTCCCGGCACGATCGCCCACGACCCGGATCTCACCGGCCGGCTCCTGCATGCGCGGCAGGACGCCGACGACCAGAGCTACGCGTGGTGCTGCGACGCGCTCGCCGCCTTCGACGTGCGCGACCGTCTGCCCGAGATCACCACGCCGGTGCTGGCGGTGTGGGGCGATCACGACGGCGTCACGCCGGCGGCATCCGCTCTCGAGATCGCCGACGGCGTGCAGCGGGGTGCGGCGGTCGGGATCCCGGATGCCTCGCACCTGGCGCCGGCGGACGCACCGGCCGAGACGGCGGCGGCGCTGATCGCCTTCTTCGACGAGGTCGCAGCGGAGCAGGCGGAACGGAGCGAGGCGCGATGACCAGACCGGACGGCGAGGGACTCACCGACGAGGAGCGCTACGACCGGGGCATGGCCGTGCGACGCGAGGTGCTTTCGAACGCCCACGTCGACCGCGCCGTCGCCCACACGACGGGGCTCACCGCGGACTTCCAGGACTTCATCACCCGGGTCGCCTGGGGCGACATCTGGTCACGCCCGGGACTCGACCGCCGGTCCCGGTCGGTCGCCGTGCTCACGGCGCTCATCGCGCTGGGGCACCACGAGGAGCTGGCCATGCACCTGCGGGCGGCGCTGCGCAACGGGCTGACCGTCGACGAGGTCAAAGAGGTCATCCTGCAGGCCGGTCTGTACTGCGGTGTGCCCGCGGCGAACACGGCCTTCCGCATCGCGAGCGAGGTGTTCGCCGAGCAGTCCTGACCCCCGTAGGCTTCATCGCATGACGGGCTGGGGGACGCCGTGACGGCCGCGCATCCGCCGCGGATCCTGTACCTGGTCAAGCAGGTCGAGCTCGCTGTCCGCGGGCGGCTCGACACCGTGCTGCGCCCGCATGGCATCACCGTCACGCAGTACACCGCGCTGTCGGTGCTCGAGCAGCATCCCGGCATGAGCGCCGCCCAGCTCGCCCGTCACACCTTCGTGTCGGCGCAGGCGATGGACGGCATCGTGCGCGCGCTCGAGGACGCCGGCATCATCGAGCGGGCGCGCGACCCTCTCAATCGCCGGCGCATGACGATCTCGCTCACGCCCGAGGGCACCGCCCTGCTCGCGAGCTGCCGCGGCGACGTCGACCGGATCGAGTCCGAGGCCTTCGGCGAGCTCACCGATGCGGAGCGCCACACGCTCAGCGGCTGGCTGCAGGAGGCCCGTCGCGCACTGGAGGATCCGCCGCGGACGGTTGACTGATCGCCAAGAAACTTGATAATTGGTCCTGACTCCGTCGACGCCGACGGAGACCTTGTCGACGACGACGGAAGGACCCCCATGTCCACACACCTTCGCAGGTGCGCTCTCGCGCTCGCGGCCGCAGCCGCGCTGCTCACCGCCGGGGCGGCCGCCTCGCCCGCGGCCGCCGACACCGGCGGCGAGTACTCCGGCTCGCTCTCGAACGGCACGACCTGGCTGGCCTCGGTGCCCTCGGACTGGAACGGCACCGTCCTGCTGTACAGCCACGGCTACACGCCGTCGTTCGCCGGAGGCAACTGGGCTTCCGTCGCCCCCGACGGCGGCACCAAGGCGCTGCTGCTCGGAGAGGGGTACGCGCTCGTCGGGTCGTCGTACAGGTCGGCCGGCTGGGCGGTGCCCACCGCCGTCGACGACCAGCTGCAGTCCCTCGACGCGATGCTCGCGCAGACCGGGCTGGATCCCGACCACATCCTGGCCTACGGCACCTCGATGGGCGGCCTCGTGACCGGGCGCATCGCCGAGCAGGCCGGCGACGTGATCGACGGCGCCATGCCCACGTGCGGGCTCATGGAGGGCGGCGTCGACCTGAGCAACTACCAGCTCGACGGGGCGCACGCGATCGACGTGCTGCTGGCGCCCGGCCAGGACCTCGACATCGAGGGCTACGCCACGCTGGGGGAGGCGTTCGCGGCATCCGGTGCGCTGCAGGCGGCCGTGCAGGCGGGGCAGCAGACGCCTGAGGGGCGCGCCCGTGTCGCCCTCGCCGCCGCGCTGTACCACCTCTCCGACGGGGTGCGCGCGGCCGACGCGCCCACCGATCCGGCGGTGGCGCAGAAGTCGCTGTACGACCAGCTCCTCGGCACCATCGGGTTCGTCACGCCCGGCCGCTTCGACATCGAGGCCACGGCCGGCGGCAACGCGACGTGGAACGCGGGCGTCGACTACAAGAAGCTGTTCGCGCAGTCCGCGGACCGGGCGCTGGTGAAAGAGCTCTACCGGCAGGCGGGGCTCGACCTCGACGCCGACCTGGCGCAGCTGACCGCCACGGCCGATGTCGTCGCCGACCCGGGCTCGGTCGAGACGCTCCGCGCCTCGTCGGGGCTGACCGGCGACCTGCAGATGCCGGTGCTCACCCTCCACACGCTCGACGACGTGCTCGCACCCGTGCAGGTCGAGCAGGAGTACGCCGACGATGTGCGCGGCGCGCACCGCACCGACCTGCTGCGGCAGTTCCGCGTCGACAGCGTGGGGCACTGCAACTTCACGTCGGCCGAGATCGCCGCGGGCATCGCCGCGCTGCAGTCCCGTGTCGAGACCGGCAACTGGGGTCTGGTCGGCCAGTCGGCCGACCGCATGAACGCGCTGGCGGCATCCCTCGACGACAGCGGCTCCGCCTTCGTCCAGACCAAGCCCGGCGAGTTCCTCGGCGACCGCTGACGCCTCATTCCGTCGAACCGTCGTAGACGGTCGCCACCACTGTCGTGGAGCGGCTGCCTGCGACGGTTCGACGTTGAGCGGGGCGACGCGGAGGAGTAGCCTGGTCACAATACGCACAGATGTTCGCACAGCGAACAGAAGGAGTCGGGCGTGATCGATAAGACCTTGCAGTCCGTCGCGGAGGCCGTGGCCGGCATCCCCGACGGCGCGACCGTCATGATCGGGGGCTTCGGACGCGCCGGGCAGCCCGTCGAGCTCATCGACGCGCTCATCGAGCAGGGCGCCCGAGACCTCACGATCATCAACAACAACGCCGGCAACGGCGACGTCGGGCTCGCGGCGCTCCTCGCGAAGAAGCGCGTGCGCCGCATCCTCTGCTCGTTCCCGCGGCAGCACGACTCGTGGGTGTTCGACGAGCTGTACCGTGCCGGCGAGATCGAGCTCGAACTCGTGCCGCAGGGCAACCTCGCCGAGCGCATCCGTGCCGCGGGTGCCGGGATCGGCGCGTTCTACAGCCCGACCGGCGTGGGGACGCAGCTGGCCGACGGCAAGGAGATCCGCGAGATCGACGGTCGCGCCTACGCGCTGGAGTACCCCATCCGCGCCGACGTCGCCCTCATCAGCGCCTACCGCGCCGACCGCTGGGGCAACCTCGTCTACCGCGAGACGGCCCGCAACTTCGGTCCCATCATGGCCTCCGCCGCGACGACCACCGTCGTCCAGGTCGACGAGGTCGTCCCGCTGGGGGCGCTCGACCCCGAGACCATCGTCACCCCGGGCATCTTCGTCGACCGGGTCGTCGCGGTCGGTGAGCGCCCGTGGCTGCGCGACGGCGCATTCGTCGGCGGGGTCGACATCGAGGGCCGCCCGCTCGGGCGGGACGAGGCATCCGGAATCGAGGTCGACCAGTGAGCACCCGCATCAGCCGCGAGCAGCTCGCCGCCCGCATCGCCCAGGACATCCCCGAGGGCTCGTACGTGAACCTCGGCATCGGCGCGCCCACCCTCGTCGCCGACTATCTGCCCGCCGATCAGGAGATCATCCTCCACACCGAGAACGGCATGCTCGGCATGGGCCAGTCGCCCGAGACGGGGCGCGTCGACCCCGACCTCATCAACGCCGGCAAGCAGCCCGTGACGGCGCTGGCCGGCGCCGCGTACTTCCACCACGCGGACTCGTTCGGCATGATGCGTGGCGGCCATCTCGACGTGTGCGTGCTGGGTGCGTTCCAGGTGTCGCAGAACGGCGACCTCGCCAACTGGTCGACCGGCGCGCCCGGTGCGATCCCGGCGGTCGGCGGTGCCATGGACCTCGCCATCGGCGCCAAGAACGTCTACGTGATGACCGACCTGCTGACCAAGACCGGCGCGTCCAAGCTCGTCGAGGCGTGCACGTACCCGCTCACCGGCGTCGGCTGCGTGACCCGCGTCTACACCGATCACGCGGTGTTCGACGTGACCCCCGACGGCTTCGCGGTCCGCGAGGCGTTCGGCGACAACACGGTCGCGTCGCTGGCGGCGCTGACGGGCTTGGACTTGGATGCCGCGGCCGCCGGCATCCCGGAAGGCGAATGACATGACCACCTATATCTACGACGCCGTCCGCACCCCGTTCGGCCGCGCCGGGGGCGCGCTGTCGGGCATCCGGCCCGACGACCTCGCCGCCGTCGTGATGACGGCGACCGTCGAGCGCACAGGCCTCGACCCGGCGCGCATCGACGACGTCATCTTCGGCGACGCCAACCAGGCGGGGGAGGACAACCGCAACGTGGCGCGGATGGGCGCGCTGCTCGCCGGATTCCCGACCTCGGTGACCGGCGTCACGGTCAACCGGCTGTGCGCCTCGAGCGTCGAGGCGGTGATCCAGGGCTCGCGCGCCATCGACGCCGGCGATGCCGACATCGTGCTCGCGGGCGGCGTCGAGTCGATGAGCCGCGCGCCGTTCGTCGTCGAGAAGTCGCCGCGGCCATGGCCGAGCGTCGGCAACCAGACGCTCTGGAACACCTCGATCGGCTGGCGCATGACCAACCCGCGACTGCCGAAGCACTGGACGATCTCGAACGGCGAGTCCGCCGAGCTCATCGCCCGCGAGTGGGGCATCTCGCGCGACGCGCAGGACGAGTTCGCGGTGCGCTCCCACCGGCTCGCCGCCCAGGCGTGGGCGGACGGCGTGTACGACCGCGAGACGGTGCAGGTTCCCGGCGCAGAGCTCGCCCGCGACGAGGGCATCCGCGACGACACGTCGGTGGAGAAGCTCGCGGGCCTGCGGGCGCTGTTCGCCTCGGACGGGGCCGGCACCGTGACGGCCGGCAACTCGTCACCGATGAACGACGGCGCCTCGGCCGTGCTGCTCGCCCGCGAAGGGGCCTTGGAGGGCGAGCCGCTCGCGCGCATCACGGGTCGCGCCGCGCACGGCGTGGACCCCGACCAGTTCCCGATCGCCCCCATCGAGGCCGCGAACAAGGCCCTCGCCCGCGCCGGGCGCACGTGGGCCGACGTCGATCTCGTCGAGCTCAACGAGGCCTTCGCGTCGCAGTCGCTGGCGTGCCTGGCCGGCTGGCCCGAGCTCGACCCCGAGCGGCTCAACATCCAGGGCGGCGCGCTCGCGATCGGCCACCCGCTCGGCGCCTCGGGCGGCCGCATCATCGGCCACGCCGCGCACGAGCTCGTCCGCCGCGGCGGCGGGGTCGCCGTCGCGGCGATCTGCATCGGCGTCGGCCAGGGACTGGCCGTCGTGCTCGAGCGCTGAGCCGGCGTGCCCGCCAGTGGATAGGGTGAGCCGGTGACCGCGAACGACAGCGCCGAGGGCTCCCCGACGACGGTGCAGTCGCTCGCACGTGGACTCGCGGTGATCCGCGCGTTCGACGGCGACCACGCCGCGCTGACGCTGAGCGACGTCGCCCGGCGGGCCGACATCACGCGTGCCGCCGCGGGCCGCTTCCTGCGCACGCTCGAGCAGCTCGGCTACGTCCGCAGCGACGACCGGCTCTTCTCGCTCACCCCCCGCGTGCTCGAGCTCGGCTTCAGCTACCTGTCGGCGCTGTCGATCCCCGAGATCGTGCAGCCGCACCTCGAGCGGCTGTCGCGCGAGGTCGACGAGAGCGTCTCGGCGGCCGTGCTCGACGGCGGCGACATCGTCTACGTCGCCCGCGTGCCCACGCGGCGCATCATGAGCGTGCGCATCACGATCGGCACGCGGTTCCCCGCCTTCGCGACGTCCATGGGCCGTGTGCTGCTGGCAGGGATGCCGGATGCCGGTGCCGTGCTGGCGGCATCCGATCTTCGCTCACTCACCCCGCGCACGGTCACCGACGCCGACGCGCTGCAGGCCGAACTCGACGACGTGCGCCGGCAGGGCTGGGCGCTCGTGGACGGCGAGCTCGAGCCCGGCCTGCGATCGGTCGCCGTGCCGCTGCACGACCGGCGAGGCGACGTGGTGGCCGCGGTCAACGTGTCGACGAGCGCGACCCGCGACAGCGTCGACCACGTCATCGAGCACTACCTGCCACCGCTGCAGCGCACGGCCGCCGTGATCGACGCGGAGCTGCGCCTGGTCTGACGCGCACGCGTCGGGAACTCAGAGAACCGGGGCCGATCGCGTCGTGCAACGGCGCCCGTCGGCGTTTCTCCTGAATCCTCGACGCGGCCCGCGCCGGCCGCCCTCAGAAGATGATCGTGTGGTTGCCGTGGCGCAGCACACGGTCCTGCGCGTGCCACAGCACGGCGCGCGAGAGCACCTGCCGCTCCACATCGGCGCCGCGGCGGGCGAGCTCGGCCGCAGAGTCGGCGTGCGTCACGCGCACGGTGTCCTGCTCGATGATCGGGCCCTCGTCGAGGTCGTCCGTCACATAGTGCGAGGTCGCGCCGATGAGCTTGACACCCCGTTCCTTCGCCTTCTTGTAGGGCTCGGCGCCGATGAACGCGGGCAGGAACGAGTGGTGGATGTTGATCACCGGCACGCCCAGCTCGGCGAGGAAGTCGCCCGACAGGATCTGCATGTAGCGGGCCAGCACCACGAAGTCGACGTTGCCCTTGAGCAGCTCGAGGATCTTCGCCTCGGATGCCGACTTGTCGGGGCCGGCCACGCCAGGCACGTGGAAGAACGGCACGCCGAACGAGCGGACGTCCTCGGCCGAGGTCGTGTGGTTCGAGATCACCATCGGCACGGTGACCGGCAGGTCCCCTCGGCGGTGACGCCACAGCAGGTCGAGCAGGCAGTGATCCTGCTTCGACGACAGGATGGCCATGCGCTTGGGAGTGGACTGGTCGGTCAGCGACCACTCCAGCTCGAAGCCGCCGAGGGTCTGGGCGATCTCGGCCTCGATGAGCGGGCGGTCGGCGGCGAAGCCGGGCCGGTGGAACACGACCCGCTGGAAGTACGCGCCCCCGGTCGGGTCGTCGGAGTACTGGTCGAAGGCGACGATGTTGCCGTTGTTGCGGGTGATGAGCGCCGACACGGCGGCCACGATCCCCGGCTGGTCGCTCCCGTGCACGATGAGGCAGGCGTGGTCGGGGCGGACGTGCGGGGAAGCGGCCATACATCGATTCTGCCCTGCCGGTGCCGCGGGCATCGCGCGCACAACGTCGGCGATCCTCCGGCCCGAAGCCGAGCGGGGGCTTTTGCCGGGCGGTTCCGGGGCACATCACCGACGTTGTGCACGCCGGCCCGCCGTGCGGTCGTTACCGCACGTGCCTCTTGACGGGGCTCTGCCCCGTACCCCGCAGGGCCGTGCGGTCGTTACCGCA
>NZ_JBQCIP010000264.1:0-3539 GCF_051953575.1 Microbacterium sp. | reverse complement strand
GGGGCCCCGCGTCGCTAGTCTGATCGCGTGGAAGACGTGCATCCGCTGACCCTGCTGATCATCCCGCTGCTGGCGGTGCTGGCGCCCCTGCTCGCCCGCGGGCTCGGGCGCTGGGTCCGCATCCCGGTGGTCGTGTTCGAGCTGGTGCTCGGCATCCTGGTCGGACCGTCGGTCCTCGGCTGGGCGGTGCCCGCGCCGTTCGTCGACACGCTCTCGGAGTTCGGCCTGGCGATGCTGTTCTTCGTCGCCGGCACCGAGATCCAGTTCGCGTCGTTCCGCGGCCGGCTCGGCAAACGCGCGTCGCTCGGCTGGCTGATCAGCCTCGTCGTCGGCGTGGCGGCCGGCTTCGTGCTCGCCCCCGGCGAGGCGGCGATCGTGATCGGCGTCGCGCTGTGCTCGACCGCGCTCGGCACGCTCCTGCCGATCCTGCGGGACGCCGGCGAGCTGCGCACGCCCTTCGGTCAGGCCGTCGCCGCGATCGGCGCCGTCGGCGAGTTCGGCCCGCTGATCGCGATCTCGCTGTTCCTCGGCGGGCGCAACCTCGGCACCGCGACGATCGTGCTCGTCGCGTTCGCGGTCGTCGCGGGGCTGGCGATCTGGCTGGCGTTCAAGCTCCCGCGTGGGGCGATGCACGAGTTCGTCAGCTCGACGCTGCACACGTCGGGCCAGTTCGCGATCCGTGTCGTCTTCCTGATCCTCGGCGCCCTGGTGGTGCTGAGCATCGTGTTCGACCTCGACATGCTGCTGGGGGCGTTCACCGCCGGCATCATCTGGCGGCTCCTCATGCGAGATGCGTCCGAGGAGGACCGCGAGGCCGTCGAGAGCAAGATCGAGGGCGTCGCCTTCGGGTTCCTCGTGCCCATCTTCTTCATCTACACGGGCGTGACGTTCGATCTGAAGTCGCTGCTCGACCAGCCGGTCCTGTTCCTCCTCGTGCCGGTGGTGCTCGTGGTGCTGTTCCTCGCCCGCGGGCTGCCGTCGATGCTGGCCGCCCCCGAGGGCTCGTCCCGGCGCGACCGGCTCTCGATCGCACTCCTCGGCGCCACGGGTCTGCCGATCATCGTGGCCGTGACCTCGATCGGCGTCGACGAGGGAATCCTCCAGACGAGCCAGCAGACCGTCCTGGTGGCCGGCGGCATGCTGTCGGTGCTGCTGTTCCCGCTCATCGGCATGTCGATCCGCGGCGAGAAGGTGAAGGCGTCGACGGCCTTCCAGGACGACATGGCGTGAACACCGCCGGACTGCTCGACGCCGCCCGCGCCCGCCTGACCGCGGAGGCCGCCCCGCGCGAGGCTCTCGGCGAGCTCGTCGTGCCGCGGCGCATCCTCGGCGTCGCACGTGCCGCGCGCATCGAACGGCGCGGCACGGCGTGGCACCTCGGTGCGCTGCTGCTGACCGACGACGCCGTCCTCGCGACGGGCGAGATCGTGCGCGCCCGGCAGGAGGCCCGCCGCGGGTACACCGCGGAGTCGCAGCGCCAGCGTTCCGAGCTCGCGTTCGCGGCGCGCCGCGGCGGGTTCGCCGAAGGTGAGACGGTGCATGTCGGCTGGCGCGCGCTGCGCCTCGACCCCCTGGACGCCCCGCTCGCCGTGCAGGACGGCATCCCGAGCATCCGCTGGAGCGCCGCGGGCGCGCTCATGCCCCTGCAGGTCTACCTCGACGAGCGCGTCGCGCTGCTGATCGACCCGCCCGCCGGCGCCTAGCGGGGCGCCCGGCCTATCCCCTGCGAGACGGGCTGTCAACATGCTCACCGTCGTTCGCAGGCTCCCCGTACTGTGGGCGGCATGAAGGCTCAGGACCTGGCACGGCAGATCGTGGTGATCGCTGCGTTCTGCTTCATGATCATCGCGGCGATGGTGGGCACCGGCGTGTTCGGCGGCACGTCGGTGCAGGACCTGCAGGGCGGAGCCCTGGATCAGGACGGCTCGTACCTGGCGCCGGCTCGTCCCGCCTTCGCGATCTGGACCGTGATCTACGTCGGCCTGCTGGCGTACACCGTCTGGCAGGCCCTGCCCCGACAGCGTGCGAGCGACCGGCAGCGGGCGCTCGGCTGGCTGATCGCCGGCACCATGGTCCTCAACGGTCTCTGGCTGGTCGTCGCGCAGTTCGGTTCCCTCGCACTGACCGTGCTGGCCATCGTCGTGCTGCTCGCGGTGCTGGGCATCACCTTCCACCGCACGGTCGACGAACCGGCGGACGGCTGGGCGGACCGCCTGCTCGTCGACGGCGTGACCGGCCTGCACCTGGGCTGGGTGACGCTCGCGACCGTCGCGAACATCGCGGCCTGGCTCACGTCCGTCGGCGAGCCGGGATGGGATGCCGCCGCCGACCTGTGGGGGATCGTCGTGCTGCTCGTGGTCGCCGTGATCGGTCTCGGCATCGAGGCGGCGAGCCACTGGCGGATCGCCCCCGCCCTCGCCCTCGCGTGGGGACTCGTCTGGCTCGGCGTCGCCCGCCTCACCGGCGAGCCGTCGAGCACGGCCATCGGGGTGACGGCGATCGTCGTCGCCGTCGTGATCATCGGCGCCGCGGTGATCGGCGCCGCGATGCGCACCTCCATCGAGGTCCGCAACGCCGAGGCGTGAGTCAGCGCGGGGCGAACCGCGTCGCGAAGGCGCGCAGCAGCCGGGCCGGTTCGGTGATGGATGCCGCCAGCACGCGCCCCGCGATGGCGTCGTAGTCGCTCGACTCGAAGTAGCCGTCGTCCCGGTACACGGCCATGCGCTCGGTGAACGCCTTCGCCGTCGGCTCGGGGTGGAACTGCGTCGCGTACAGGCGGTCGCCGACCCGGTACGCCTGGACGGGGCATCCGTCGTTCTTCGCCAGCAGCACAGCGCCGGGCGGAAGGGCCTCGGTGCCCTCCTTGTGCGCGGTGAGCGCCGTGAACCGGTTCGCGAGCGACCCGAACAGCGGGTCGGCGGCGGCCTCGGGAGTCAGGTCGACCGCGACCGGGCCGGTGTCTTCGGGGAACGCGCGGCTCACGGTGCCGCCGAGCGCCCGCGTGGCGATCCCGATGCCGTAGCAGGTGAACAGGGCCGCAGGGCCCTCGCCCGGGGCGACGCGCTCGGCGATGCGCGCCAGGTCCGCTTCGAGCCGGCGCTGCGCCTCGGTCTTCGTCGACTCGGGGTCGGCCACGTTGAAGGGGCTGCCGCCGACGACGAAGCCGGCGTACCGGTCGAACACGTCGTCCGGCAGCGTTTCGCGCACCAGATCGTGCCGGTCGAGGGCGCCTTCGTCGAGGTGCATCGCGGTGCGGAACGACTCGTATTCGGCGGCGGCCGCGCCCACCTGCGGGCGCACGCAGACGTAGAGGAACGAGGCGGACGTCATGCCCGAATTCTAAGTGGCGGGACCCCCGCGTGACATCGGCCGCCGGCATCCGGAGAAATCCGTCCGGCGATGTATCAACGACCCTCTATCGCGCTCGGGCATGGTGTGGACAGAATTGGCGCTATGACGCAGCCGGGCGCCGAAGCATCCGTCGACTCCGTGGAGCCGGCGCGATGGGAGCGCGCGGCTGCGCTGTTCGTGCGCTGGCG
>NZ_JBQCIP010000263.1:0-4603 GCF_051953575.1 Microbacterium sp. | reverse complement strand
GACCGACGAAGAGCTCGAGATCGCCCGACAGACCCTCAGCGTCTCCCGCCCGTAACCTGCTCCCCGTACCCTGAAGCCCATGGACGCGCTACCCGATCTCACCGTCTACGACGCCGTGCTGTTCGACCTCGACGGTGTACTCACCCCGACCGCCGAAGTGCACATGCACGCGTGGCAGACGATGTTCGAAGAGCTCTTCGCCGCGTGGGGCATCACGCCGCCGTACACCGAGCGCGACTACTTCGACCATCTCGACGGCAAGAAGCGCTACGACGGCGTCGCGAGCCTGCTGCGCTCGCGCGACGTGGAGGTGCCCTGGGGCGATCCGTCCGATCCGCCGACCGCCGACACCGTCTGCGGCATCGGCAACCGCAAGAACGCCGTCTTCGAACGCGTGCTTCGCGCTGAGGGGATCGCCGCGTATCCTGGATCGCTGCGCCTGCTCGATGCGCTGGCGGAGGCCGGGACCCCGGTCGCCGTGGTCTCGAGCTCGAAGAACGCCGAAGAGGTGCTGGCGGCAGCGGGCATCCGCGACCGCTTCACGGTCGTGATGGACGGTGTGATCGCGGAGCGGGACCACCTCGCCTCCAAGCCCGCACCCGATGTGTTCGTCGAAGCCGCGCGGATGCTGGGGGTCGAGCCCGCTCGCAGCGCCGCGGTCGAAGACGCCATCAGCGGTGTGCGGTCGGCCGCCGCGGGCGGCTTCGGGCTCGTGGTGGGCGTCGACCGCGGGGTCGGGGCGCAGGACCTGGTGGATGCCGGGGCGCATGTGGTGGTGAAGGACCTGGAGGAGTTCGTACGATGATCGATCGCGATCGGTTCCCCGTCGACCCGTGGCGGCTCGTCGAGAAGTCGTTCGACGTCGACGACGCGGGCGTCACCGAGACGCTGTTCGCCGTCGGCAACGGCTACCTCGGCCTGCGCGGCAACCACCCCGAGGGGCGGTTCGCGCACGAGCACGGCACCTTCATCAACGGGTTCCACGAGACCTTCCCGATCCGCCACGCCGAGCAGGCGTACGGGTTCGCCGAGGTCGGGCAGACCATCGTCAACGCGCCCGACGCCAAGGTGATGCGCGTCTATGTCGACGACGAGCCGCTGTCGCTGGACGTCGCGGACGTGCGCGAGTACGAGCGCGTGCTGGACTTCCGCGACGGCGTCCTGCGCCGTCACATCCTCTGGATGACGCCGTCGGGCAAAGAGGTCCGGATCGAGTTCGAGCGCCTCGTCTCGTTCGAGGAGAAGCACCTCGCGGTCATGTCGGTCGAGGTCACGGTGCTGAACGCCGACGCCCCGGTGACGATCAGCTGCCAGATGATCAACCGCCAGGACGGCGAGGACGTCTACGGCGGCACCCCGCCGACGCGACGCGCGAAGGCGGCGTTCGACCCCCGAAAGGCGGAGCGCATCCAGGAGCGGGTGCTGCAGCCGCAGGAGTTCTGGCAGGACGGCACCCGCGCCGCGCTGTCGTACCGTGTCACCGAGTCGGGCATGACGCTCGCGGTCATCGCCGACCACCTGGTCGAGACCGACAACGAGTACACCGCCCGCGCGCTCGTCGAGCCCGACATCGCGAAGAACGTGTTCCGCGTGCAGGCCGAGGCGGGCGTGCCCGTGCGGGTCACCAAGCTCGTCAGCTACCACACGTCGCGGGGGGTGCCGGCCCGCGAGCTCGTCGACCGCTGCCGTCGCACCCTCGACCGCACGCTCAGCGAAGGCGTCGACGCCGTCCGCGCGCGTCAGCGCGCCTGGCTCGACGGGTTCTGGGAGCGCTCGGATGTGCGCATCGGCGGCCACGACGACCTGCAGCAGGCGACCCGGTGGTGCCTGTTCCAGCTCGCGCAGGCCGCGGCGCGCGCCGACGGGCAGGGCGTGCCCGCGAAGGGCATGACCGGATCGGGGTACTCCGGCCACTACTTCTGGGACACCGAGATCTACGTGCTCCCGTTCCTCGCGTACACGACGCCGCTGTGGGCGCGCAACGCGCTGCGCATGCGCTACCTCATGCTGCCCGCCGCGCGGCGCAGGGCGTTCCAGCTCAACGAGGCGGGCGCGCTGTTCCCGTGGCGCACCATCAACGGCGAAGAGGCCTCGGCGTACTACGCCGCCGGCACGGCGCAGTATCACATCAACGCCGACGTCAGCTTCGCGCTGGCGAAGTACGTGCGCGCCACGGGCGACGACGAGTTCCTCTACCGCGAGGGCGTCGACATCGCGGTCGAGACGGCCCGGCTGTGGGCCACGCTCGGCTTCTGGCGCTCGAGCGACGGCGTGGCCGACAGCAACGAGGCCGGCGAGGGCGAGGTGTTCCACATCCACGGCGTCACCGGGCCCGACGAATACACGACGGTCGTCAACGACAACCTGTTCACGAACGTCATGGCCCGCTTCAACCTGCGCTTCGCGGCGCGCACCGTGCGCGAGATGGCCGAGGTCGACGGCGAGGTCTACCGCCAGATGGTGGACCGCCTGGGCCTCGAACCGGGCGAGCCGGAGTCGTGGGACCGTGCCGCCGAGGCCATGCACATCCCGTTCAGCCCGAGCCTCGGCATCCATCCACAGGATCACGTGTTCCTCGAGCGCGAGGTGTGGGACCTGGAGAACACTCCCGCCGACAAGCGGCCGCTGCTGCTGCACTTCCACCCGCTGGTGATCTACCGCTACCAGGTGCTCAAGCAGGCCGACGTGGTGCTCGCCCTGTTCCTGCAGGGCAACCACTTCTCGCCCGAAGACAAGCTGGCCGATTTCGAGTACTACGACCCGCTGACCACGGGCGACTCGACGCTGTCGGCGGTCGTGCAGTCCATCCTGGCGGCCGAGGTCGGGTACCAGGACCTGGCGCTGGACTACTTCCGTCAGTCGATCTTCGTCGACCTCGCCGACCTGCATCACAACGCGTCCGACGGCGTGCACGTGGCGTCGGCGGGCGGCGTGTGGACGGCGCTGGTGTCGGGCTTCGGCGGCATGCGCGACCACTTCGGCGAGCTGTCGTTCGACCCGCGCCTGCCGGCTGCCTGGCCGTCGCTGGAGTTCACGCTCCACTGGCACGGCACGCCCCTCACCGTCACGGTGACGCGGGACGAGCTGCGCGTCACCGCGGGCGAGGGTGATCCCGTCGGCTTCAGCGTACGGGGCGTCGGATACGTCGTCGGCGAGGGCGAAGAGGTCGTCGTGCCCCTGGACGGCCAGGGGCCGGTCATCGCCGGACGCCCGACGCTGCGGCAGCTGGGCGAGGCGCGCCGCGAGGACGGCTCGCTGCTGTCGGCCTCGGTGCCGACGGTGACCTCGACGATCCCGATCATCGTGGCCGACGCCGAGCCGGCCGTTCAGGACTGACGCGTCGCCGACCCGCTTCGGTGGACGGATGCCGCCGCTCAGCCCTGAGCGGCGGCAGCGGCGCGGGCCGCTTCAGCGGCACGGGCGACCCACTTGGGCTCTTCGCCGTACCGTTGGAACGGCACGAGCCGGCCGGACGCGCTGTCGTCGATGAGCTGCATGAGCCGTCGTTCGCGCGTGGCCTCCTGCTTCGCCGACAGCACCCAGTGGACCACCTGCCGGCGGTAGGTGGGGGTGGCCGCGTCGAGGAACGCCGTCGCCGCGGCGTCGGCCGCGACACGTGCCGCCCATTCCGGCGGCAGCTCCTGCTCGGGGTTCTCATGCGAGTACACGCCGGTGCGGTCTTCGCGACGCCGTGCATAGGCGGCGAGCCCCGCCTCGGTCATGAGGCCCTGCGCGGTCAGCTGCTCGACCAGCTCGATGTTCACCTTCGACCAGTTGCTCGACGGCTTGCGGGGCGACCAGCGCTGGCGCACGGCGTCGTCGTCGATGCGCTGCGCGACAGAGTCGATCCACCCGTAGCAGAGGGCGACGGGCACCGCCTGCTCCCACGTGAGCGGGCGATCGGCGACATGCTTCTTGTAGAGGCCCATCCACAGCTCGGTGGCCGAGTCGTGGTTGGCCTCGAGCCACGCGCGGAACTCGTCGGGGCCCGAGAAGAAGACGGCCGGTCGCTCGGGGGTTCCGCCGGGGGTGCCGATCATCGCCATGCGGCGAGTCTGCCAGGCAGGACCGACATCGGCGCGGCGGCGTCGAAGCCGGTCGCGGATGCGATCCGGTGCGCCTGCCGAAGTGTCGGACCCACGCCGTAGGCTGGGGGAGTGACCACAGCCCTCTATCGCCGCTACCGGCCCGAGTCGTTCGGCGAGATGATCGGTCAGGGGCAGGTCACCGAGCCCCTGATGACGGCGCTGCGCGGCGACCGCGTCGGGCACGCGTACCTGTTCTCGGGCCCGCGCGGCTGCGGCAAGACGACCTCCGCGCGCATCCTGGCGCGCTGCCTCAACTGCGCCGAGGGTCCGACCGACGTCCCCTGCGGGAAGTGCGACAGCTGCATCGAGCTCGGCCGCGGCGGCGGCGGATCGCTCGACGTCGTCGAGATCGACGCCGCGAGCCACAACGGCGTCGACGACGCCCGAGACCTGCGCGAGCGGGCGGTGTTCGCCCCGGCCCGCGACCGGTTCAAGATCTTCATCCTCGACGAGGCGCACATGGTGACGCCGCAGGGCTTCAACGCGCTGCTCAAGCTCGTCGAAGAGCCGCCGGA
>NZ_JBQCIP010000262.1:0-2535 GCF_051953575.1 Microbacterium sp. | reverse complement strand
CGCTTGCCGAGGAAGCGCTCGGTGACCTTGTCGAGCGTGCGGTGGTACTGCGTGATGATGTGCGCGTTGGCGCTCACCTTCAGGCGCGACGTGTCGACGCCGCGGGACTTGAGCGCTCCGAGCTCGGCGAACAGCACTTCGAGGTCGATGACGACGCCGTTGCCGATGACCGGGTTGACGCCGGGCGAGAGGATGCCGGACGGCAGCAGGTGCAGGGCGTACTTCTCGTCGCCGATCACGACCGTGTGACCGGCGTTGTTGCCGCCGTTGAACTTGACCACCCAGTCGGTGCGCTCACCGAGGAGGTCGGTGGCCTTGCCCTTGCCCTCGTCTCCCCACTGGACTCCGACGATCACGATGCCTGGCATGGGCTACTCCCCCGTTTATTGGACGGTTACACCCCATCCTATCCAAGTGGCCCTCGACCAGCCGATATCGTGTGCGCATGACGCGTTCACCGGGGTGGGCACAGGGTTGGACGATCGCCCGAGCGGCCATGGCGGTGCTGATCGTCGCGGCGATCGTGGCGCAGCTGGTGCGGTCGGTGTCGAGTGCGATCGCGGCGGGCCGTGACGTCGCCACGATCGTCTCGAACTTCTTCAGCTTCTTCACCATCCTCTCCAACGCCGCCGCGGCGGTCGTGCTGTTGTGGGCGGCCGTCTGGTTCTGGACCAGGGGGCGGGATCAGGATGCCGAGCCCGCAGGCCTCGCGACGGCCCTCGCCGCGGTCACGACCTACATGGTCATCACCGGCATCGTCTACAACCTTCTGCTGCGCGGGTACCAGCTGGAGCCCGGGGCGGTCGTGCCCTGGTCGAACGAGGTGCTGCACCTCATCGGTCCGCTGTTCCTGCTCGCCGACCTCTTCGTCGGACCGCGCCGTCGCGCGCTCTCGTGGCGATCGCTGTGGTGGATCGTCGCGTTCCCGATCGTCTGGGTCGGGTACACGATGGTGCGCGGCCCGCAGATCACCAACCCGGGCACGGGGGACCCGTTCTGGTACCCGTACCCGTTCCTCAACCCGAACAATCCCGGGGGCTGGCCGTCGGTCGTCGTGTACGTGATCGGCATCGCCGTGGCCATCCTCGCGGTCGCCTCGTTCGTGCTCTGGTGGGGCCGGCGGACCGCGCATCAAGCGGTTGTGGCTTCTGTCCCCCAAACGGCGGACACGTTGTAGAACGACTACAAGACGCCGCTTCGGGCGCGCGTTTTCCGGCTCTCCGCGCGCCAATATTCTGATGCACTCGTGTATCGGAGGAGGAACCTCAGCCTCGGGAAGAACGACCCGCAGTCCGCGGGTCGTCAAGAATCTGGGGGTTGGGAAATGCGCTGGGCATGGTTTCGGATCGCAGCCGCGATCGCCGGCTTCTCGGGGGTCGTCGCTGGTTTCATCGTCAACGTGGACCGCGCTGCGCGGCTGGGCGAATCGCTCGGCGCCGTGCTCGCGAACTACTTCAGTCTCTTCACGATCGTCTCGACGCTGCTGAGCGCGATCGTGCTGCTGACCGCCGCATCCTGGGATCTGCGGCACCCCGGCTCGTCGCGCGAGCCCTTCGGCATCGCTCTCGCCCTGGCCGCCGTGACCGGCCCCGTGCTGCTGCTGGGAATCGTGTACAACGCGCTTCTCCGCGGTCTGCCCTCGCCCGTCGCGCTCGGCGACACGGTGGGCATCCACCTGCTCGATCAGTACGCGGTCGAGATGCTGCACGTCGTGCTGCCGATCTACTTCGTGCTCGATCTGCTGCTGGCCCCGCGCCGGCGCGGACTGCCGTGGTGGTCACTGGCCGTGATCGTCGGCTACCCGCTCGCGTGGACCGCGTACACGATGGTGCGGGGCGAGTTCGTCGGCAACCCCGACGGCACGACGCCGTGGTGGTACCCGTACCCGTTCCTCGACCCGCACGGCGCGGGCGGCTACGGCTCGGCCCTGATGTACATCGCAGCGATCCTCGCGATGTTCCTCATCCTCGGCGTCGGCATCGTCGAGATCGGCCGCTTCCGCGAACGCCGGGCGAGCCACCACCGCGCGCCGGCTGCGCGGGGTCCGCTGCCGGTCTGACGACGCCCGGCCCGCATACATGAGGAGTGGACGGATGCCGCAGGCCGTGGCATCCGTCCCCTCCTCACTAAACTGGAGACCATGTCGAAGGTCCTCCAGTCCCTGCCCGTCGGCGAGCGCGTCGGCATCGCCTTCTCGGGGGGCCTTGACACCTCCGTCGCCGTCGCGTGGATGCGCGACAAGGGTGCGGTGCCCTGCACCTACACGGGCGACCTGGGTCAGCCCGACGAGGACGACATCGAGGCGATCCCGGCGCGCGCGCTCGAGTACGGCGCCGAGCTGTCCCGTCTGGTGGACTGCAAGCCCGCCCTCGTCGAAGAAGGCTTCGGCGCCCTGGCGTGCGGCGCGTTCCACATCCGCTCGGGCGGACGCACCTACTTCAACACGACCCCCATCGGCCGCGCCGTCACCGGCACGCTGCTCGTGCGCGCCATGAAAGAGGACGGCGTCGACATCTGGGGCGACGGCTCCACCTA
>NZ_JBQCIP010000261.1:0-9117 GCF_051953575.1 Microbacterium sp. | reverse complement strand
GCCCGCCGACCCGTGCGGGGGCGACGGGGGGGGGGTCACCCCCCGCCTGACGGCGGGGCGCGGGGGGGCCCCGCCGGCCGCCGCCGCATCCCGTACGGGGGACGGGATGCTCAGTCGCTCGTCGCGGCACCTCCGTTCGCGATCGTCAGGGACGACGTCTCGTGGCAGCTGGCCGCGATGTGCCGCTGCGCCGGGTTGTCACTGTGGTAGCTGACCTGCCACGAGTAGCTCCCCGAGGCGGACACCGCCGTCGTGTTCGCCGTCGAGCCCGTCTGCGGCGACGGCCCGTCGAGCGATGCGGTGGTCGTGTAGACGACCGCGCCCGTGCAGTTGTTCGTCGCGAACAGCGTGAAGGTCACGGTGCCCTTGACGTTGCCGCCGGCCGCAGCCGACACCGTCGCCGAGTCGTTCGGCACCCACGTCTGCGCCGTGGTCATCGACGACGGCACGGTGTTCACCGTCACGTCCTCGTTGCCGTCCGTGCAGTCGCCGTTGTGCGTCAGACCGTTGGTGTTCGGGGACGAACCGCTGTACACGGCCACCCAGTGGTACGTGCCCGGGTCAGTGGGCACGAACGCCGGGGCGTTCGAGTACGTGTTGTCACCGCTCACCGTGACCTGGCCGGACGTATAGGCGGGCGTGCCGCTGCACACCGCGCCCGGGCCGTAGGCCTTGAACACGATGTTGCCACCCGCGGGCGTCAGGTTCTGCGGCGCCGACGTCTCGATGATGTTCGCGGTCGGCTGCGTCGCCGTCCCCGACAGCACCGCCTGGTCGCTCACCGCGTTACCGAGGACCACGTCGTCGCTCGCGGTGGTCGACAGCGTCGGCGTCACCGGCGTCACCGTGAAGCACTCCCCCGCGCTCGAGTCCTTCGAGCTCGGAATGCTGTTCGCGGCGTCGCCGGAGAACTCCGCACGCCAGCAGTACCGGCCCGCAGACGTCACCCATGCGCTCGGAGAGAGCACCGTCACCGGATACGACGCACCGCTGAGGCTCGTCGGGCCGATGTGGGTGCCGCCGGTGTCGCACGTGCCGGAGTCCTTCTTGCAGAGCCAGAAGTCCACCGAGCCGGCCGGTGTGGCATTGCCGCCGGTCACGCTCACCAGCGCCGAGTCCTTCACCTGGAGCACGCCCGTGCCGATCGAGGCCGTGCCGCCCAGGGGCAGCCCGTTCGAACCGGACGGAGTGGTCACCGTCGTCGAGCTGCAGTTGCTCAGCGAGATCTTCTGCAGGACGGTGTCCTTGTAGTCCGCGGTGTCGGAGTTTCCGGTCACCGTGCTCGGGATCACGTTGGCGAACGCGAGGCACGCCCCACCCGATCCCATGCCGTTGTCGGTGAGGTTGATCGCCGCTTCGCCGCGGAACCCATCGGCGCTGAACTTCGCGTCATAGGTGCCCGCGGGCAGCTCGCTCAGCGGGCTCAGCGTGAGGTTGGGCGCGGTGCCCGACCACGTGCGGACGTACAGTTTGGTGCTGCCACCCTGCTGGTCCCACAGGATCATGAAGTCGCCGGCCTGACGGTTCGCCCACGGATTGCAGCCCGCGATGAGCTGGGCTTCGGTTGCCGTCCCATAGGCGCACGCCGCGGGAGCCACATTCTTCATGAACTCGTAGGCGATGAAGCCGCTGCCGGTCTCCTTGTCGCGCTGCCACGCGAAGTACAGGTAGTCCTTGTTGCTGACGCGCTGCGTCGCGAGCCAGACCTGGTTCAGGTCGACCTGAGCGTTCGGGTTGGTGAGGTCGAGCGTGGGCAGGGCGTCGTTGTGGATGACTCCGATCTTGGTGGTGCTCGAATTGAGCGGCCCGAGCTCTTTCGTGTTGCCGTTCGGGTCGGTGTAGGAGGTCGCGCCGGCATCCGGCACGTTCCCGTCGATGTTGTATGGGCCGACGACCGCGGCCGATGCCGCCGACGCTGCGCCGACGATCACCCCCACGACCAGACAGCCGGTGATTCCCGCGGCGAGCGCACGCTGCCGCATCCCTCTGCGCATGGCTTCCCCTTTCCCCAGGCCATTGCTGGCCCTAGGCTAGGAACCGCGTGGGGACGTGACCATCGGGTCTTGGCGCGGGGAGTCTGGGGAAACTCCTTAGGGCGCCCGTTCCAGCGAGGCACGCGATTTCGGGGAGGGAATCGTGGGCACGGAAGAGTCATTCGCCCTCGTGGTCGCCGGAGACCATGTGAGATCCGATTATGTGGCGCTGCTGCGCCGTCTCGGCCTGCCGTCAGCGGCGTTCGCCAAGTCGATGGATGCCGCCAACGCGCTGAACGCGACGCCGCCGGCCGTCGCGATCCTGGAGGTGGAGGACGGCGGCTGCGCGTTCCTGCGCGAGCTGCGGGACCGGTACGGACCCGACATGCCCGCGGTGCTCGTCTCGGCGGAGCGCGTGACGCCCGCCGACGTCGTTGCGGGGCTGCTCGTCGGCGCCGACGACTACGCGGCGGAGAACATGGACGCCGAGGAGTTCCTGGCACGCGTGCGCCGCCTGATCGAGCGAACGAAGCCCGCCCGCAACGCCACCGCCGATCTTCGGCGCCTGTCGTCCCTGACGCAGCGCGAACGGGAAGTGCTCGCGCTCACGACCGAAGGGCTGACACAGAAGCAGGTGGCGACGGCCATGGGGATCAGCATCAAGACGGTCGGTGCGCACATGCAGAACCTGCTCATGAAGCTCGGTGTGCACTCCCGCATGGAAGCCGTGGCCCTGGCGGCGCGAGCGGGAACCGGCAACGGCGACAGGGACAGCCCGGAGAAGTGATATCCGCCGTGCGGCTTCCCGCACTGAGGGTCAGGTGGCCTGCGACGCGGGGCCGGCCGCGATCAGGGTCCTCAGCGACGCCAGGAAGCGTCCGGCATCCCCTTCGCCGAGCACGGCCAGGTATGCCGTATCGGCTGCGGCGCGGGCTTTCTCGGCGTCGACGATATGCGCCGCACCCGCGTCTGTGAGCGTCAGGACGTTGCGTCGACGATCCTGGGGGTCGCGTCGACGTTCGACCCAGCCCTGCGCTTCGAGCACATCGAGCATGGCGACGATCGTCGTGCGGTCGACGCCGAGCCGCTCGCTCAACGCGATCTGAGACAGTGCGCGGTCACGGGCGATGACGGACAGGAGGGCGAGTTGGCGTGCGGTGACGCCGAACGGCACGAGGGCGGCGTCGACGATTTCGGCAAGTCCGCGGTAAGCCGCCTTGAGCAGGTACCCGAGCCGGTCGTCGAGGGCCGCGATGTCTCCTGTCATGCTTGAATTATATCGTTCACTGATTATCAGTATCACTGACGATATGCTCTCACCCATGGTGACTTTCGGCATCAAGACGACACCCATGCACGTGGACTACGCCGACATCGTCCGCGTGTGGCGCGACGCAGACGAGGAGCCCGCATTCGCCGACGCCTGGCTCTGGGACCATCTGCTGCCGTTGGCCCCGCCCGCGGACGGCCCGATCCTCGAGGGCTGGACGCTCTTGAGCGCCCTCGCCGCGCAGACCGAACGCGTTCGGGTGGGGCTGCTCGTGACGAGCAACCGACTGCGCGGCCCCGCGCTGCTTGGCCAGATCGCGAGCACCGTCGACACGATCTCGGGAGGTCGCCTGATCATGGGCATCGGCGTGGGCGGCACAATCCAGCCGAGCGGCGCCGGGGGTTTCGCGACCAATCCTGCGATCGCCGAGTACGCGGCGTTCGGAGTGGAGCTCGTCCCTCCCCGTGAGGGGGTTGCGCGGCTCATCGAGACGCTCGACATACTCGACCGCATGTGGGCGGGACGCGCCTTCGACTTCGACGGACCGTTCACTACGCTCCGCGGCACCGTGAACGAGCCCCGTCCCTCGCGTCGGCCGCCGCTGCTCATCGGCGGCTGGGGCGATCGGATGCTGCGGCTCATCGCTGAACGTGCCGATATCTGGAACATCCCCGGTCCGCCGCACAACTCGGTCGAGGCGTTCGCCGAACGGTCGGCACGACTGGATGAGCTCTGCGCGGTCATCGGACGCGACCCGTCGCACGTCGGTCGTTCCGTGCAGCTCACCGTGGACTACGACGACCTCTCCGCAACCCGCGCCGCCGGCGCTCGTCTGATCGCTGCCGGCGCCACCCACCTGGTCCTGAACCTTCCGCGGGGCTACCCCGACCACATCGTCCGGCGGCTCGTCACCAACGTGGTCGGCCCCCTCGCGTGATCTGCGGGATGCGCCTCACCGCAGCGCCGTGCGGCTCGTCGCCGTCGCCTCGAGCCGGACGCCGTCGGGTACGAACATCGTGACCACCGGCGGGTGCCAGGTGCCGCTCACCGTGACGCGGGCCGATGCTCCGTCCGGCGACGTGGCCGACACGAGCACCGCTCCGGCGCCGATCTCGGTGATCATGGCCAGGGCTTCTCGCTCGACATCGTCGTCGGACAGCGTCGCGGTCGGCCCGGCATCCGACACCGTAAGCTCGAAGCCGTCCGCTGCCGCGAGGGCGGCGGAGTCCGCGACGGCGTCGAGCTCCTTCTGCGCGAGGTACAGGCTCGTCGCCGCCGTGCACACGAGCACCACCGCGATCGCCAGCACGCCGTACCCCAAGGTCAGCAGCAGGACGCTGCCGTCGTCGTCGGGCGACCGCGGATCGCGTCGGCGCACCGCGCGCCAGAGGCGGACCCTCATCGCTCGCCCCAGAAGCGCGACACCTTCTGTGCCGAGGACGCCTCGACGGGGATCGCCGCCAGATCGTCGAGCCCCAGCACGGGCGGGACGAGTGGCAGGGTGACCTTCGTCCGGACGATGACATGCAGCGTCGCTCCCGCGCTCGGGCACTCGACGCCTGCCGGCGTGCACGACAGCGACAGGTCGACGCCGTCGAGGTCGTACTCGTCCGAGACGGCCGCCAGCACGGCGTCGGCGCGGACGCGGGCGTCGGCCGCATCCGACGCGGTCGATACAGCGCGAGCGATATGCCGGGCCGCCGCCTCGGCGCCGAGACTCTGCCCCTGGACGAGGCCGAGCGAGACGATGAGGTAGACCAGCGGAACGAGCAGCAGCAAGCCGACGAGGATGAACTCCAGCGCCGCCGATCCACGCTCGGAGTCGTCCTGGCCGTCAGCGACCCCGGCCGACGGCCGGTCAGTCGAACGATTCGACAGGCGCATGGGCCTTCACCTCCAGGACGCGCGGCGCCCCCAGCAGCCCGATGAGCGGCAACGTGGTGGTCACGCGCACCTCGACCGCGTCATGGCCGAGCGCCGTCGTCTCGCGCACACGGACGTCGTCCGCGTACTCGGCGCCGACGGTGCGTGTGAGGATGTCGCGCGTGCGGCGCGCTCCATCCTCGAGCGTGGTGTCGGCGAGCGCCGCCTCGTACGCCCCCTCGACCGCCGCGTCGTGCACGACGTTGCGCACGTATACGGCCAGACCGAACTGCAGCACCGCCAGGGTGAGGACCGTCAGGAGCGTGCCCACGAGCACGAACTCGACCGGGCTCGCGCCGGTCTCGTCGCCGAGCTCGGCCCGCAACCGGGCGCGGACGCCCGCCACGAGACGGGCGACGACGGCACGCACCGTCTACAGGCCCGCGCCGGACACGCGCTTGAGCGCCTGATCGAACAGATCGGCGAGAGCAGGTCCTGCGACCGCCCAGATCACCACGACCAGTCCGGCCGTCATCAGCGTGATGAGCACCCACCCCGGAACGTCACCGCGTTCATCGTCGGCGAGGTCCTGGGCGGCGGTGTGCAGTCGCGCGACGAGGCGCAGCATCCGATCTCTCATGATTTCCTTTCCGGCGTCAGCCGAGTCCGAGTCGCAGCATGAAGATCCCCGGGAACACCGCGAACAGCACGCTCAGCGGGAGGATCAGGAACACGAGGGGGAAGAGCATGTAGATCTCTTTACGCCCGGCGCTCTCGATGAGCGTGCGCTTCGCGTCCTCGCGGGCGTCGATGGCCTGCGCCTGCAGCACGTGAGCGAGCGGTGCGCCCCGGTCGATCGCGGCGACGAGCTGGTCGATGGAGCGGGTGAGCGCGGGGATCTCAAGGCCTGCGGCGAGACGCGTGAGCGACTCCGAGAGCGGCGACCCCGTTCCGACCGCGACGACCACGCCCCGCAGTTCGGTCGTGAGCTCCCCCGCCCCGACCTCGCTCACCCGGCGCAGCGAGTCGAGGATGCCCTCGCCCGCCGACAGGCACAGCGACAGGAACTCCAGCACCGTCGGAAGCTCCTCCTGGATGCGGGTCGCCCGAGTGCGCGCGGCTCGCGTGAGCCACGCGTCGCAGCCGAGCGCACCCGCGACCGCGGCCACCGGCGGCAGCAGCCCGAGGGCCGGCGAGCCCCGGCCGACGAGCACGAGTACGACGACGACCACGCCGCCGGCCGCCAGTCCGGTGATCGCCCACGCCAGCTGGCGCACGCGGAAGCGCGCGGGGTCGATGACCCACCCGGCGCGGTGCAGACGCAGGGCGAGCGCGGCGTCGCCACCGGCGAGACGGGCGAGCCGAAGCTGCAGCACGGGCGCCCATGCCCCCGCCGCGGCGCGTCCGCCGGTGACATCGAGGCCGCGCGCATCGGTGACGTCGCGGATGTAGGGCGCGATGCGCCGGGCCAGACTCGGCGCTCCCCAGCGGGGAGCGAGCGAGACGAGCAGGCACACGCCGACGCCGAGCGCCGTGCCGAGCACGATCGAGAAGGCGAGGTCCGTGGTCGTGAACGCCGTCATCCGAACCACCTGCGCGGTTCGGGAAGCCGCCCGAGGCGGAGCATCAGCCGGTAGGCGACGAACGACACCGCGGCGCCGACCAGGATGAGGGCGATCCCCGTCGGGCTGGCATAGGCGCGCGCACCCTCGGGGCGCATCGCGAGAAGAGCCAGGATCACCCACGGCGCCACGACGCCGAGCACCGCCGCACCGCGGATCCACGACTGCCGCGACTCGACCTCGGCCCGCAGGGCGGCATCGGCGCGGACCGACGACGCGAGCGCGCGGAGGACCGCCGTCAGCTCGGTGCCGCCGACCTGGCGGGCCATCCGGAGCGTCTCGACGATGCGATCGGCCACCGGGTCGGCGAGGTTGACCTTGAGTCGAAGGATGCTGGAGTCGAAATGCCCCGAGGCGGCCATGTCGCGCGCGAACGCTCCGAAGGCGGGCCGGAGCTCGGCGGGCGCGGACTCTGCGAGACTCGACACCGCGTCGGGCAGCGACATCCCCGCGCGCACCGACGCGATCAGCAGGTCGCAGACGTCCGGCCACAGTCCCCTGCGGACGCGCATGAGTCGCGAACTGCGGGCGCGCAGCCAGGCGAACGGGGCCGCTGCGCCCGTCGCCGCCGCGACGAGCGCCAGGGCCGGCACGGGCGCGACCAGCCACGCGACGGCTGCGAGCACGACCGCACTCACGGCGGCGACGACCACCAGCGAGATCGGCGATGTGCGCGCCATCCCGGCATCCTCCAGCAGGCGGCTGAGCCTGCTGGGTCGAGCCGGTTCCTCGGCGACGCGTCGCCCCGGCGGCCACAGCCACGGCGACACGATGAGCAGCAGTCCCGCCGCGAGCACCGCTCCCCACACGAAGGTCATGCCGACCCTGCCCGGTAGAGCGTGCGCGCCGCGATGATGCCGTCCTCGACGCCGGTCGGCGCGACGATCTCGACGACTCGTCGTGCGCCGGTCGCGTCGCGTTCGCAGTGGGCGACGAGATCGACGGATGCCGCCACCGCCGGCTGCACGAAGGTCGAGTCGATGTTGCGTCCGGCCAGGAGCGGCAGTGCCGCCAGCTTGCCGAGGGCCTCGCGCGCCGAGTTGGCGTGGATCGTGGCGGCGCCGGGCACGCCGGTGTTGAGCGCCAGCAGCAGATCGAGCGCCTCGGCGTCGCGCACCTCGCCGACGACGAGCCGGTCCGGACGCATGCGCAGCGCCTCCTTCACGAGGCGCCGCAGGGTGACCTCGCCCGTGCCTTCGAGACTCGGCTGGCGTCCCTGCAGCGACACGATGTCGGGCGCGGCGACCGCCAGCTCGAACGTCTCTTCCACCGTGACGATGCGCTGCTCGGGCGCGCAGGCGGCAATCAGAGCGCCGAGCAGCGTCGTCTTGCCCGCGTGCGTGGCTCCCGAGACCAGCACCGATCGACCGCCGACCATGGCGTCACGCAGCAGACCGGCCGCCGCCGGGGCGAGCGATCCCGCCGCGACCAGGCGTCCGAGATCGCGGAACGCGGGAAGGAACTTGCGGATGTTGACCGCCCAGTGGCGCCGTGTGATGTCGGGGATAACCACGTGAAGACGTGATCCGTCGGGCAGCGAGGCGTCGACGAACGGCTGGCTGAGGTCGACCCGGCGGCCGCTGGACTGCAGCATCCGCTCGACGAGATCGCGCACCGCTGTGTCTGTCAGCGTCAGCGGCGTGCGCTCGGCGACGCCGCCGCGGGCGATGAAGACACGGTCCGGCGCATTGATCCACAGCTCCTCGACCGTGGGGTCGTCGAGGTAGGCCTGCAGCGGGCCGTACCCGGCGACCACCGCCAGCACGTCCCGCACGCACGATGCCTCGTCGTCGACGGTGGCGAGTCCCCGTGCGAGGGCGTAGTCGTTGTGACGACGCACCTCGAGCCGCGCGATCTGGGCCGCGAACTCGGGGTCCCGGGTCGGATCGGAGCGCTCGGCGCGCAGACGTTCGCGCACCCGTTCGGCGACGAGGGTCGCTACGGGGGCGGTCGGCGAGGTCACCGGAGCATCCTCGCAAGAAACGCAGATGCGACCGGAAAGTTATCCACAGACGTGCGAGCGTCGGCGGGGTGGAGCAGGATGGAAGTCACCGACGAAGGAGCGACGATGACGCAGAACAAGAAGGACCTCTCCCCTCGGGTGCAGGCGGGCCTCGGGCTCGCCGGGATCGTGCAGGTCGCCTTCGCGTTCCTCGCCTTCTGGGACCTCGCGCACCGCGAGGCCGACGAGGTGCGCGGCCCGAAGGCCGCGTGGATCCCTGCGATCCTCGTCAACTGGATCGGCCCGGCGAGCTACTTCCTGTTCGGCATCCGCCGCTGACGCGACCGGGCCGACCCCGCGACCGATACGGGGGTCAGCCCCACAGCCGATCGTCAGGCGCCTCAGT
Source organism: Microbacterium sp. (assembly GCF_051953575.1). Lineage (GTDB taxonomy): Bacteria > Actinomycetota > Actinomycetes > Actinomycetales > Microbacteriaceae > Microbacterium. The sequence goes on along the minus strand of NZ_JBQCIP010000261.1, from coordinate 41 downwards.
AGACTGAGAGCCACTCGCGGGAGTGGTGAAATCGGCAGACA
>NZ_JBQCIP010000260.1:0-7076 GCF_051953575.1 Microbacterium sp. | reverse complement strand
CCGGTGCAGGAGCTGCATCGGTCGCGCCCGGGTGGCGGCCGCTCTCGCAGCGGATGTCGGATCCGCGCCGCGGCCGCCGACCGTACGCTCGCCGGTCTGACGCTCGGGTGAACGTCACCAGCGACCGCGGACTGGTCGGTGGGGTGGCCCGTGAAGGACCTCATCCACCGTTTCACGGTGCCGGTGGTCGAGGCAAATTCGACACCGATCGGCCCGCTTCGGTACTTCGCGCACGCGTGATACCACGGCGCCACGGTCACAGCCTGCCGGAGGCGCCCCGGCATCCGCTTCTCAGCGGCTGTCGGCGGCCTCGGTGTGGTGGCGGATGACCTCGGCCACCACGAAGTTGAACCACTTCTCGGCGAAGGCAGGATCGAGGTCGGCCTGCTCGGCCAGACTGCGCAGGCGCGCGACCTGCTGCTCCTCGCGTGCCGGATCGGACGCGGGCATGCCGTGCTCGGCCTTGAGGTGCCCCACCTGCTTCGTCGCCTTGAAGCGCTCCGCCAGCAGATAGACCAGGGCGGCGTCGATGTTGTCGATGCTGCTGCGCAGACGGGTGAGCGTCGCCGTGGGGTCTTCGATCATGGGGTCCTCCTTCGCCCCTCGACCCTACCCGAGCGTGCGGACCCGGAATCCCGCGTCGCCGCGCTCCTGCGCCGGCAGGTGACGCGGCCCTAGAGTGTGTCGCATGACCGATGCCTCGCCCACGATCGGCGCCACGGGCGCCGAGGCCGAAGAGCCGCTGTCCGCAGATCCGCACGCGGGCACCGGCGGCCAGTCCGCGACCACTGCCGTCGCGCGGACGCCCAACGCCGACGGCTCGGTCACCGGGCCCGACGGCACCCCCGTGTTCACGGGCGAGGCGCCCGCGGGGAAGACGTTCTGGGCCAACCTGAACAGCCCGTTCCAGCTCGGCCTGCTGCTCACCCTCGGCGGCCTCGTCGCTGTGATGCTGGGCCTGGCCTTCTGGAACCTCTCGACGATCATCATCTATGTCGTGTTCGCTCTGTTCGCCGCGCTGGGGCTCGACCCGGTGGTGCGGTGGCTCGGCAAGCACAGTGTGTCGCGGCCATGGGCGATCGTGATCGTGTACACCGTCTTCGCCGTCGTGTTCGCCGGGGTTCTGCTGCTCGTCGTGCCGACCCTCGTCAAGCAGATCTCGGCATTCATCGCCGACCTGCCGCAGCTCATCAAGGACTTCGAGGCATCCGATTTCTATGCGTGGCTGAACTCGACGTTCGGCGACCAGGTCGGCGAGATCACCGACCAGGTACAGAAGTTCCTCACCAATCCGGCCAACATCGCCGCGATCGGCGGCGGCGTCGTGAACTTCGCGGTCAACGTCGGGACGACGATCTCCGGCCTCATCATCGTTCTGGTGCTGAGCCTCTACTTCCTCGCCGGGCTCCCGTCCATGAAGGTGGCGTTCGTCCGCTTCGTTCCGGCGCGCAACCGGGCCAAGGCGACCGGAATGACCGACCAGATCACCGACTCCATCGGCGCCTACCTCATGGGCATGGTCGTGCTGGCGTTCTGCAACTCGATCGTGGCGTTCCTTCTGCACCTGTTCCTCGGACTGCCGTTCCCGGCGCTCATGGGCGTGCTCGCCTTCTGCATCACGCTCATCCCGCTCATCGGTTCGGTGCTCTACTGGATCACGGCCACCGTCATCGCCCTCTTCAGCGGCTGGCTGCCGGCGCTGATCTTCGCGGTGATCTATCTCGTCTACATGCAGCTCGAGGCGTATGTGCTGACCCCCAAGGTCATGAACAAGGCCATCTCGGTGCCGGGTGCACTCGTGGTCATCGGCGCCATGGTCGGTGGCACGCTCCTGGGCCTGCTCGGCGCCCTCGTCGCGATCCCCGTGACGGCGTCGATCCTGCTCATCATCAAGCAGGTCTTCATCCCGAAGCAGGACGCCAAGTTCTGACCTCCGCGGTCTTGCCGGGGGATCGCCGCGCGCCCATACTTTGCGCATGGCGATCCGCGGCACGGCCGTCGTGGACTGGACCGGACGGTTCGAGCAGCTCGCCGCACGTGAGGCCACGCTGGCCGGCGACGAGCTGGACGAACTCGGCCAGGCGGCCTGGTTCGTCGGTCGCGACGACGTGGCGCAGCGCGCCTGGGAGCGCGCGCACCTGCGCTACCTCGACGACGGCGACCTCGCGGCGGCCGTCCGCTGCGTGTTCTGGCTCGGCTTCACGCTGAGCGAGCATGGCGACGCGGTCCGGTCGGGGGCCTGGATGGGTCGGCTCATGGAGCTGTGCGCACGCCCCGCCGCCTCCCCCGCGACAGACGGGGTGCGGGCGCTGTGCGCGGGATTCGGGGCGTTCGCCCGCGGCGAGGCGGCGGCATCCGTCCGGCTCTACCGTGACGCGATCGAGAAGGCGGATGCCGCACACGACGCCGACACGGCGACCCTGGCCACGATGGGCCTCGGCCGGGCGCTGCTGGCCGACGGCCGTGCGGGCGAGGCGTTCGAGACGTTCGACGGGGTGATGCTGCGGATCGCCGACGGCCGCGTGAGCGACCGCGCCGCCGGACCGGCGTACTGCGCGGTCATCGCCAGCCTGCTCGCCCGCGGAGACATCGAGCGGGCGCGCGTGTGGACCCGTGAGCTCGGCGACTGGTGCGACGCGCAGCGCGGGCTCGAGCCGTTCCGCGGCGAGTGCACGCTGCACCGTGCGAGCGTCATGCAGCTCGGCGGCGAGTGGCCGGGCGCCGCGTCGGCTGCAGCCCAGGTGTGCGCGACCGAGGAGCGCACCGAGACGCTCGCGAACGCCTGGTACCGCGTCGCCGACCTGGACCGCATGGCGGGGCGCCCGGATGCCTGCCGCGACGCGCTGCGCCGGGCTGCGGCGCTCGGGCGCGACGTGCAGCCGGGGCTGGCGCTGCTGCACCGCGACACCGGTGACCTCGCCGGGGCCTGGGCCGGTCTCGCCACCGCGCGGGACACCGTCGTCGACCCCGCGACCCGCTCGGAAGTGCTCGCGGCGGCGGTATGGATCGCCCTCGATCGGGGGGACGTGGATGAGGCGCGGTCGGCCGCGGCCGAGCTCGCCGCGTGCGCGACGGAGTTCGACACGCTCTACCTTCGCGGACTGTCGTCGCGTGCCGATGGGGAGGTGGCCATCGCGGACGGCCGCCCGCTCGGGGCGCTGCCTCTGCTGCGGGCGGCCTGGGCGGCGTGGCGGCGGCTGGACGCGCCGCACGAAGCCGCGCTGACACGCGTGTCGATCGGCGTCGCCCTGCGTGCGCTCGGCGATGACGAGGGCGCCGAGCTCGAGTTCGACGCGGCCCGCGGCGTGCTCGAGGGGCTCGGCGCGATCCCCGACCTGGCACGGCTGGAGCGCGCCGCGTCCGCCGGTGCGGTCGGGGTCGGCGCCGATCCCGGTCTGAGCCGTCGCGAGCGCGAAGTGCTGGCGCTGGTGTCACGGGGCTGGTCGAACCGGCGCATCGCCGAGCATCTCTTTCTCAGCGAGCGCACCGTCGCCCGGCACGTGGGCAGCATCCTCGCGAAGCTGGGCGTGCCGAGCCGGTCGGCCGCCACGGCGTACGCGTTCGAGCACGGCCTGGCGGCCGGGCACTGACCCCGCGGCCTGCGTGCATGGCGGCGAGTGCGGCATCCGCGCCGCTCGTCTGCCGAAGCAGGACCCGAATTGGTCATTTCTGCCGATGCCGCGCACTCCTGCGCCGACCTACCGTGAGCGCAGGAGGATGACATGGACACCACAGAACTCGACACCGTCGTCATCGGTGCGGGCGCCGCGGGACTTCACACCTCGCAGCTGCTGACCGACCGAGGCATCGATCATCTGCTGATCGACGCGGGCGCGCGCGTCGGCGACACCTGGCGCGAGCGGTACCGCTCGCTGCGGCTGTTCACGCCGCGGCGTTGGGCCGAGCTGGACGGCATCCCGCTCGGCATCGGCTACTTCGCCTACCCGACCGGCGCCCAGTTCGCCGACTACCTGGAGCGCTGCGCCGCCGTCATCGGTGCGCCGGTGCGGCTGTCGACCCGCGTGACGCGGCTCTCGCTCGACGCCGAAGGCCGGTTCCGGCTCGCGCTGTCGACCGGCGACGAGCTCGCCGCCGCGCACGTCGTGATCGCCGCGGGCGCGCACCACGTTCCGATCGTGCCGTCGTTCGCCGCAGACCTCGATCCAGCCGTCCGCACGGTGCACTCGCTCGCCTACCGCGGCCCTGAGGACCTCGAGCCCGGTCCCGTGCTGGTGGTCGGCGCCGGCAACTCGGGCACCGACATCGCGCTGGAGGCCGCCGCGGCAGGACACGTCACGACGCTCGCCGGCCGTCACCCCGGTCAGGTGCCCGGTCGCATCGACACGCCGATCGGCAACCTCATCGCCGGCATCGCCATCCGCCGCCTGCGGGGCCTGACGATCGACACCGAGCGGGGCCGCCGGTTCATGGCCGAGAACCGCGGCCACGGCGTCAACCTCGTGCGCAACCACCTGTCGGACCTCGACCGCGCCGGGGTGCGCCGTGCCGGGCGCGTCACCGGCGTCGACGCCGGACACGCCGTCGTCGACCGGCGCCCGGTCGATGCCGCGACGATCGTCTGGTGCACGGGCTCCCGCCCCGACCTGGCGTTCCTCGAGATCCCGGCGGCGTTCGGCGCCGACGGGTGGCCCGACCACGCCCGCGGTATCGCGACCCGTGTCCCCGGCCTGGCCTTCGTGGGCCTGCCGTTCCAGTACTCGGTGGCCTCGCCGACGCTGATGGGCATGCGCCGTGATGCGGAGCATGTGGTCGCTCGGCTGTCGGAGCGGGCACCGCACGCGGCGGCGGTCGTCGCCTCGTGACGCGCGGGCGGGGAGATGCCCCGCCCGCCGGTCAGCGGACCGCGAGCAGGCAGGTCGGCGAGGGAGCGGGCGTGCGGTGCCGCACACGACCGGGCACGCCGGTGCGCAGATCCAGCGTGAGCGAGGCGACCTCGTCCGACAGCTGCCCGGCCACGAGCAGCGTGTCGCGCACGACCACGTGGTGGCGCGGCCAGTTCACGCCGGCGTCGACGAGCGCCACCGGCGCGACCGACTCGCCTGCGCCGCGGACGCGCAGCGTGGCGACCGTGTTGCTGCCGCGCACGCCGGCGTAGACGAACTCGCCGTCACGCGACGTCGCGAGCTCTGCGGCACTGTCACCGGGCAGCGTGCCGGCGCCGAGGGGCGCACCGCCGACGACGCGCCACCTGCCGTCGGCCGCAGGGGCCAGCACGAACAGCTCGCACGACAGCTCGGTCACGACGTACAGGTGCCCGCTCGGATGCCACACCATGTGCCGCGGCCCGCTGCCCTTGGGCAGGGCCACCTGCTGCAGGGGTGTCAGCGCCGTCGCGCCGGCGCGCCAGAACCGCACCACGTCGTAGCCGAGGTCGGTGGTCGCGACCAGTCCGCCCGGCAGGAACACGGCTTCATGGGCACGGGAAGGCCGTTCGGTCTCTCCCTCGGCAGGCTCCTCGATCACGTCGTGGTCGGGCACGAGGTGCGCGAACTCCTCGCCCGCGGCCTCGCGCAGCGCGCGGGCCGCCGCCGCGAGGTCGAGGTCGCCCGGCTCTGCCGGGGCGGCGTCGGGACCGTACGGGTCGACGGCCGCCGGGGCCAGGACCGGCGAGGAGGGGCGGCCGGCGGCATCCACCGACATCCGCACCACGCGACCGTCGCCCCAGCAGCTGGCGATGAGCGACCCGCCGTCGGGGGCGACGGCGACGTGGCACACCGCCTCGCCCGCCGCGACCGGTTCGCCGAGCGGCGTGAACGACGTCTCGCCGGTGCGGCGGAACGCCTGCACCTGCTGGCGGGCCTCGAGGGCGGCGTACACCACGTCGAGCGTCGGATGCGGGGCGAGCCATGACGGTGAATCGGCCGCGGCGAGCTCGCCCGCGTACGCCAGGGCGCCCCCGGCCGAGGCCTCGTCGGCGGGGCCGGCGAGCAGCATCCCGATCCCGGTCGCACTGCCGCCCATGTCGGCGGTGTACCCGCCCAGCCAGAACCTCACGTCAGTCGACGAGGTCGTGGCGCACGATCACGGCGTCGCGGGCGGGGCCCACGCCGATCACCGAGATGCGGGTGCCGCTCATCGCCTCGAGCGCGAGGACGTACTCCTGAGCCTCGATCGGCAGGTCCTCGAAGGTGCGGGCGCCCGAGAGGTCCTGCTTCCAGCCGGGGAAGTACTCCAGGATCGGCACCGCGTGGTGGAAGTCGGACTGGTTCACCGGCACCTCGTCGAAACGCTGACCGTCGACGTCGTACGCGACGCAGACCGGGATCCGGTCGAGGCCGGTCAGGATGTCGAGCTTCGTGAGCACGAGGTCGGTGATGCCGTTGATGCGCGTGGCGTACCGGGTGATCGGCGCGTCGTACCAGCCCACGCGGCGCGGGCGGCCGGTCGTCGTGCCGAACTCGAAGCCCCGCGAGCGCAGGAAGTCGCCGTTGTCGTCGAACAGCTCCGTCGGGAACGGGCCCGAGCCGACGCGGGTCGTGTAGGCCTTCACGATGCCCACGATGCGGTCGAGGCGGTTCGGACCGACGCCCGAGCCGGTCGCCGCGCCGCCCGCCGTCGCCGACGACGACGTCACGAAGGGGTACGTGCCGTGGTCGACGTCGAGCATGGTTGCCTGGCCGCCCTCGAACACCACCACGTCGCCGGCGTCGAGCGCGTCGTTCAGCAGCAGCGACGTGTCGGCGACCATCGGCCGCAGGCGCTCTGCGTACGACAGCAGGTCGTCGACGATCTCGTCGCACGTGATGGCGCGGCGGTTGAAGACCTTCACCAGCAGGTGGTTCTTCTGGTCGAGGGCGCCCTCGACCTTCTGGCGCAGGATGTTCTCGTCGAAGAGGTCCTGGATGCGGATGCCGACGCGGTTGATCTTGTCGGCGTAGCTCGGACCGATGCCGCGGCCGGTGGTGCCGATCATGCGCTTGCCGAGGAAGCGCTCGGTGACCTTGTCGAGCGTGCGGTGGTACTGCGTGATGATGTGCGCGTTGGCGCTCACCTTCAGGCGCGACGTGTCGACGCCGCGGGACTTGAGCGCTCCGAGCTCGGCGAACAGCACTTCG
>NZ_JBQCIP010000259.1:0-28873 GCF_051953575.1 Microbacterium sp. | reverse complement strand
GTGCGGACGCCGAGCATGATGGCGCCGAGCACGACGCAGGCCTGCAGGATGACGAGAAGGGTTTCCATCTTCGGCTCCTTCGCAGCAGGGCGGGCGTCATGCCGCGCCGTGTGGATGCCCGGGGCTGTGCGCCCCGGGCATCATTCACATCTGACTATGCCTCAGCCTTGAGCTCGCGGCCGTGGACCGTGAGCGCGTAGATCACGAGCACGTCGACCGCGATGATGGCCAGCGCCCACCACGGCTGCACCGAGATCAGGGCGAGCTGCCCGACCGCGCTCAGCGCGGCGAGGATGATCGCGACCACTCGTGCCCATGTCTGGCCGGCGATGAGCGCCAGCCCGGTCAGGAGCAGCAGGACGCCGATGATGAGGCTCCACCACCCCCAGCCCTGAACGTCGAACAGGAACAGGGAGCCGTTGACGACGGCGAAGTACGCGTCGGGGCCGATGAGGGCCACGAGCCCCTGCAGACCGCTGAAGACACCGCTGACGATGAGGATGACCGCGGCGAAGACGCCCCAGCCCGCCCATCCGGTGCGATCGGTTGTCGAACTCATCCGTATCTCCTTCTCGTGCCCGCGTCAGGCCCCGAGGGCCTTGGTCTTGAGGGCGTCGTACTCGGCCTGCGAGATCGCGCCGGAGTCGAGCAGGCCCTTCGCCTTGCTGATCTCGTCAGCCGGCGACGCCGACGCCGACCCGGCCGTCGACCTGATGTAGTCGTCCTGCTGCGCGCGCAGCGCCTGCGCCTGTGCGATCGAGCGCTTCTGCATGCCGGAGCCGCGCGCGATGAGGTAGACGAGCGCGGTCAGGAACGGCACGAAGATCAGGAAGATGATCCACACCGCCTTGAGCCAGCCGTTGACCGAGTCGTCGCGGAACAGATCGCCGATGATCGAGAACAGGACCATCAGGTACGCGAAGAACACGAAGAACCAGAAGAACCAGGCGACCCAGCCCCACAGATCCATAGCGAATCCAATCTTCAGCGGCGGACCTTGCGCCCACCGTCTGGCCACACGCTATGGCCGTGTCCGCGAGGGTCACGTCACCCGGTGAGGGTGAGAATCCCCGTCCTCGATCGGGTTCACCGAGATCACCGCGATGTGCAGTCCGTCGAACATCGCGAGCAGGCCGATGAGCCGTGCCTGATCGGGCACGGGGCCCACCACGTGGGTGCGCCCCTGGTCGTCGACCGTGACCGTGAAGCCTTCCAGCGCCGTCACGACGAGGTCGTGGCTGAGCGGTCCGCCGACGACGATCTCGACCGTCTGATCGTGCATCGTGACCCCCTTCGTGACGACCGGTCGGCGCGCACTGCCCCCCGCAGGCGACAACTCTTCATCACGTCACGCCCCGTCACGTCACCCCTGTGGGATGATTTGGCTGCAGACAACAGCATTTCTCGGGGGAGAGATGTCGATGGAACCTCGCAGGATGCCGCCGCACGCGGTCGACCGACCGTCACTGCGGCGCCAGCTCGACAGCGCCCTCGCGTCACCGCTGGCCCTCATCGTCGCGCCCGCGGGCGCCGGCAAGACGGTGCTCATCACGCAGTGGGCGCAGTCCCGCCCCGACCTCGCCGTGGCATGGTTCGATCTGTCGGCCGCCGACCGCGCCGTCGGCGCGTTCATCCGTCGGCTCTGCGCGGGGATCGCCGCCGTGGCACCGCGCTTCTCGCCGCCGGAGCTTCCTCCGCTCACCGCCAGGACTCGGCTCGGCGAGCCGTTCCTGATCGACCTCGCGGAGCGGCTCGCCGATGTCGGCGACCTCGTTCTCGTGTTCGACGATCTCGATCACCTCGCCAAGACGACGGTCCTGACCGATCTGTGGCGGCTCGTCGACCTGCTCCCCCGCGACGTCCACGCGATCTTCTCGTCGCGCGTCGATCTGAACCTCGGTTGGAGCCGCCACCGGCTCGAGCACGACCTCGTCGAGATCCGGCAGCGCGAGCTCGCGTTCGACGACGAGACCACCGGCCGGGTGCTGTCGGCGATCGCGGGGCGCGAGATCGCGCCCGAGACGGCGGCCGCGGTGACGGCGCAGACCGAGGGGTGGGCGGCAGGCGTTCAGCTGACGGCGCTGCGCTTGCGCTTCGCCGACGATCCCGACCGGATCGTCGACGAGCTCACCGACACGGATCAGCTCGTCATGAACTATCTGAGCGTCGAAGTGCTCGAGGCGCTGCGGCCCGAACGACGCGACGCGCTCATGCGGCTCGCGGTGCTCGACGAGGTTTCGGCGGGGCTCTGTGAGGCGGTGGCAGGCATCGCCGGCGGCGACGACTTCCTCGCGCGGCTGGAGCGCGACTCGCTGTTCCTCGTGCGCGTGCCGGGCCGGGCCGGCTGGTTCCGCTTCCATAGGCTGTTCCGCGATCTGCTGATCTACCGTGTTCGCGCGACGGACGCCGCCGCTGAGACGGCGGTGCTCGAAGCCGCGGCGGAGTGGTTCCTCGCCGCCGGCGACGCCGACGCCGCGATCGACTACCTCCTGCGCGGACGCCGGTGGGAGCGCGCAATGGACCTGATCCTGCATGTCGATCCCGGCCCATACGAAGCGGTGCGGGCCTCGAAGCTCGCCCAGTGGCTCTCACTGGTGCCCGCCGACGTCCGCGCCGAGCGACCCGACGCCGAGCTGCTGCTCGCGATCGCGAACACGGTGAGCGGCCACGGCGTGTCGGCCGTCGACGCAATGCAGCGCCTCGTCGCCGACCGCGAGCTCTCGATCGGACGCCGCCAGATCGCCCTCGCGTACCTTTCCGCCGAGGTGCAGTTCGCGCCTCGCCCCGAACTGTTCGCCGACATCGCCGACGAGGCGGTCGCCCTTCTGGAGTCCCACCCCGATGCGGAGCCGCCCGACCTGATGGGCTTCACGTCACGGCCGCTCCTGCAGCTGATCAGCCGCGCGTCCGCTGGCCGGGCACAGCTCATGCTCGGCCGGGTCGACCGGGCGAGGGAGCAGCTCGCGGCGGCGCTCTCGCCCGTCGCCCTCGCGCACCCCCGTCAGCGTGTGCACGCGCTGGGCACCCTCGCGATCGCCGAGGCGCTGTCGGGGCTGCTCACCGATGCCTCCGAGCACGCGAACGAGGCCCTCGAGCTGGCGCGCGACATCGGTGCGCACGGGCATCCGGCGCCCGCCGACGCGCACCTCGCCCGCGCGCTCGTGTGCGTGCAGCGCGGCGACAGCGGCGCGGGTGCGGCCTCGCTCGCCGTGGCCGTCGCAGCCGCGGCATCCGACAACCGCACCCAGCTCCTCTGGCTCGCGCATGTCGTCTCGCGACTCATCCACCCGCGCGACATGGCGGACAGCGTCGAATCGCTCGGGCCGCCCCCTCCCCTGGTGCGGCAGATCCTCACCGGGATCTCGATGCGGGAGTCGCGCGAGAAGGGACTGACGGTCGCGCCGACGGCCCCATCGGCGGAATGGTCCGCGGTCGCCTTCGAAGAGGTCGCGGCGAGCCTCGAGGCAGGCCTCTTGTCGCAGGCCCGCGTCCGTCTCGCCCAGCTCACGGTGTCGGGGGTGCAGCCGGACCCCATCGCCGGCATCGAGGTCGAGGTGCTCACCGCCTGGCTGTGTCTGGGCGAGGGACGCCGCACATCGGCCAGGGAGCACCTCGAGGCCGCGCTGGAACGCTCCCAGCACGACCGCCTCGCCCGCCCGTTCCTGCGGGTCGGCCCGGCAATCCTCGACCTGCTCGACGACGGGCCCATCGGCCGCAGCGAGTTCGGCAGGGCGGTCGCCGAGCGCCTGCGCCGTCAGGGAGCGCCGCGCACCGAGCGCCTCCCCGACGAGCTGACGCCGCGTGAGCTGGAGCTGATCGGCTACCTGCCCACGCGGTACACGATCGCCGACATCGCCGAGCGGTGCTTCCTGTCTACCAACACGATCAAGACGCACCTGGCGCACATCTACCGCAAGCTCGGCGTCGGATCGCGGGATGCCGCGATCGAGCGCGCGACCGAGCTGGGGCTCTTCGACGTCCGCGAGGACACCCGCATCATCTGATGCGGGTGACGCGGACGTCACGTGAACGAGTGAGAACCGCACCTCGAACGCGGGATCGCGGCTCTCCAGGCGTGAAGGTCTTCAGCGTCCGCGACGACGGGTGGCAGGTCTTCCCGCGCGCCTGATACGGCTCAGCCGCCGGGACGGTGGTCGAGGGGGGCTCCGGCGGGAATGAGCGGTTCGTCGGCCACGCTCGCGCGGAAGTCCGAGAGGATGCGATTGAAGTGCGCGACCGTCCAGCTGTGAAGGTACCGGACGTCGATCGGCTCCCTCTCCTGCGGGTCGGTGATGAGGTTGATCACATGCGGCGAGCTGAGCTCCGCCGGCGGATCGGTCGAGAGCCGCTGGGCGACCAGCGCGAGCTTGAAGTCCCGCCACTTCACGCCGTACAGGCGTTCGCCCATCCAGAACGGGAACCCGTCGCGCGCGGAGCGCTCGTCCGCTCCGCACAGCCACCTCGTCTGCTCGACGCCGTCGATGACACGGTCCTGCGGCACGGCGGCGCCCGCTGCCGCCGCCAACGTGGGGAACCAGTCGGTGACGTGGCAGATCTCGTTGCTCACGACCCCTTCGGCGACGCGCCCCGGCCAGCGAACGATGCACGGGGTGCGGAGGTTCCCCTCGCCGCCGGCGAAGTACGACCCCTCGTAGAAGCCCGGCGTGCCGCGCCATGTGAGGACTTCCTCCGGGCCGTTGTCGCCCGCGAACACGACCAGCGTGTCGTCGGCGACGCCGAGTTCGTCCAGCAGGTCGAGCAGCCGGCCGAAGTCCGCATCGAGTTCCAGCAGGGCGTCCGACCACTCGCCGTTGCCCGAGGCGCCGCGGAACTCCTCACGCGCGATCACCGGCATGTGCATCAGTGAGTGGTTGAAGTAGACGAAGAACGGCGTGTCGCCGGCGACGGCGTCGCGCATGAATGCCTCGGCCCGTGCGAGGTACTCCGCGTCGACGTCTCGCCGCACTTCCAGTGTCAGTTGCTCGCCCTCCGTCACGTCGGGGTCGCCCTGCCGGATCTCGAGCATGCGTGAGACGCCGTCGCGCTCGGGGTCGTACCAGGGGTCGTCGGGCCACAGAGCTTCGTCGTAGGTGCGTGCGGGGCCGTACCACTCGCGGAAGCCCTTGTCCGTGGGCCATCGTCCCGCGCCTTCGCCGACGTGCCACTTGCCGTAGATGCCGCAGGCGTACCCGGCGCCCGACAGCACGTCCGCGATGGTCCGCTCCCACGCCACCAGCCCCCACCCGTCCGGGGCGCCCAGCGGAACGCTGTGCGTGCCCGAGCGGATCGCGTACCGGCCCGTCATGAGGGCGGACCGCGTCGGCGTGCACTGCGCCTCGGGTGCGTAGTTCGTCATGCGGAATCCGTGCGCGGCGAACTCGTCGATGCGTCTGGTCCAGGCGCCGCGCAGCGGTCCGCCGCTGTAGCAGCTCAGCTCGCCGAAGCCGAGGTTGTCGACGTGGAAGAACAGGATGTTCGGCTGCACGGACATGGTGGCCGCCTTTCGTGAGATGAGCCGGTCAGGCCTCGCCGACGAGCCGGAAGCCGATGTGCGACATGCCGGTGTCTTCGGCCTGCGGCGAGCGCGCCGCGGGCCGGAAGCGCAGGCAGTAGTCGGGCGAGCACAGGTGCGAGCCGCCCTTGAGCACGCGACGCGGGATCGACGGGAAGCCGTCCTGGGCACTGGCGGCCGCCAGCAGGTTCGCGCGCTTGCCGGCGTCCACCGGCTTGTCCGACAGCCGCAGGTGCCGGGGCGTGTAGTAGTCGGTGGTCCACTCCCACACGTTGCCGGTCATGTCGTACAGGCCGTACCCGTTCGGGGCGTATGAGCCGACGGGTGCGGCATCCCCCACCCCCTGGTTGTCGTACGGAAAGCGGCCGAGCCAGGAGTTCGCCTGTGCCACCCCGCCCGGGTACGGCTCGTCGCCCCACGCGAACCGCTTGCCCTCGAGCCCGCCGCGCGCGGCGTACTCGTGCTCGGCCTCGGTGGGCAGGCGCAGTCCCGCCCAGTCGGCGTACGCCTGGGCGTCTTCGAACGCGATGTGGACGACAGGATGCCGCAGCCGCTCGTCGATGGACGACTCGGGTCCGAACGGCCGGCGCCAGTACGCGCCGGGCTGCCAGCGCCACCAGTTGCGCCAGTCGCGCAGGTCGACCGGCCCTCGTGTCGGCGTGAACACCATGGCCCCCGGAACGAGGTCCGCGGGATCGGCGCCCTCGAAGTTCGCCGGGTCGAGCTCGCGCTCGGCGACCGTGATGTACCCGGTGTCGTCGACGAAGGCGGCGTACTGCGCGTTGGTGACGGCGTAGCGATCGATGCGGAACGGCGCGACCTCGCGCTCGTGGACCGGCTGCTCGTCGGGGTAGAACTCGTCGGAGCCCATCGTGAACGTGCCCCCGGGGAGCAGCACCTGGTCGCGGATCGCTGACGTCACCCGACAACCGTAACGGCCTAGAAGCTGCCGATGCCCTTGCCGATCAGCGAGACGCCGATCACGAGCAGCAGCACCGCCATGATGATGGCGTTCTCTCTGCTGAGCCACACGCGCAGCGCGTCGAGCGGCCCGCGCAGCCTCTCGGCCGCGACGAGGTACCCGACGACCGGGACGAGGACCGTGGATCCCGCCAGCAGCGTGAAGATCGCGATCACCAGCACGATCGACCCGGTGTCGAGGCCGGCCGCGCCGATGTCGACGCCCGCGGACGCCGCCATGAGCAGGTTCTTCGGGTTGACCGCCGACAGCAGGAACCCGAGCCCGAACGCCACGGGGAAGGTCACCTTGTCGATCGCCTGCATCCACTTCGGCATCTTCGGCTCTTCGCCCGCCTTCGGGCGGCCGCGCCACTGGCGCACGGCGAGGAGCAGCAGCAGCGCCCCGAGGACCAGCTGGATGACGCCCTGGATCGGCTTGGACGCATCGGGATCCTGGTCGGGGAGGATCGACGACAGCAGCGTGAACACCGTCACCGCGACGACGATGCCGAGCACCCAGCCCAGCAGGAACCCGACGCTCGTCACCCGCGCCTTCGGCGACAGCAGCATGAGGATCGCGGCGATGACCGGGATGGGGCTGATCGCCACACCGAGGGCGAGGGGAAGGATCTCTCCGATGACGGCGCCCATGGGCGTGCCTCCTGGGATGTCGCGGCCGGCTGTCGGACTCACCGTAGCGTGCGGGGCGCGGGAGACGACGACGGCGTCGCACGAAGCGGTGCGCCACCGTCGCGCGCGTGCCACACTGTGGCCATGGATACGGTCGAACCGCCTCGTCTGCGGGCGGAATGGGCGGATCTCACGCCGGTGCGTGAGCAGATCGAGCAGGGCAGGGCGTTGCGAGACCGCACGCCCCGCCGAGCGCTGGCCCAGGTGGTCGGTCAGGACCGCGACCCGATGGGGATCCTCGACGCGCAGGACGCCGTGCGGGTGCCCGAACTCGTCCCGATACGCACCCAGCGCATGTCCGAGAGCGCGTTCGCCTTCTACCGGGGCACCGCGGCGCTCATGGCGGCCGATCTCGCCCGCGGCACGAGCACCGACCTCTCGGTCGGGTCATGCGGCGACGCACACGTATCGAACTTCGGTCTGTACGCCTCACCGCAGCGCACCCTCGTGTTCGATCTCAACGACTTCGACGAGGCGGCGTGGTCACCGTGGGAGTGGGACGTCAAGCGACTCGTGACGAGCATCGTGATCGCCGGCCAATCGGTGTCACGGGACGAGCGCGTCGTCACTGACGCCGCCCTCACCGCCGTGCGGACGTATGCCGCGTCGCTCAGGGCCGGCGTCCTCCGGAGCCCGCTCGACCGCTACTACGACCGATTCGATGCGAACGCCGCCGCGAAGGCGGAGGAAGGCGGAGCCGCCAAAGCGATCCGCGCCGCGATCAAGGACGCGACGAAGCGCACGGGCGAGCGCGCCGTCCGCAAGCTCACCGAGCGCACCGAGAGCGGCAGGGTGCGCTTCGTCGAGGCCGCACCGACGATGACTCACGTGGATCCTGAGCTCATCCGCCGTGTCGAGGGGCTGTTCGAGGCATACCTGCGCAGCGCCCACACCGACATCCGCGTTCTGCTGGCGCACTATTCGGTCGTCGACATCGCCGTTCGCGTCGTCGGCGTCGGCAGTGTCGGAACACGATGCTTCGTCATCGCACTGCAGGACGCTGACGACCACGTCATCCTGCTGCAGGCGAAAGAGGCGGGACCCAGTGTGCTCATCGAGCACGGCGCGATCGCGCAGCCTCCCGGCGTGCGGGAGTACTTCGACGAGGTCGCTGACGGCGGACGCGTCGTCGCGATGCAACGGGTGCTGCAGTCGGTGTCGGACCCGTTCCTCGGCCACTTCGTGAACCGCCACACCCTGGACGGCCGCATCCGCTCGTTCTACATCCGCCAGTTCCACGATATGAAGGGCGGGTTCGAGGTCGACACGCTGGAGGACGACGCGTTCCGCTGGTACGCGCAGGCCTGCGCCGCGACGCTCGCCCGGGCGCACGGGCAGTCGCCGCGGGCCGCGACGGTGTCGGGCTACGTCGGCACCGGACGCGCCGCAGGCGAGGCCATCCTCGAGTGGGCGCACGCGTATGCCGACCTGTCGCGAGCCGACTGGGAGCTGTTCCGCGCCCACCGCGGGGTGTAGTCGCACTCACCCGGGCGGATGCGCCGCCAGCCACTCCTTCGCGACACCCTTGGTGACCTTGAGCAGCCATGCGTCGGTCACGACTTCGCGCAGCAGGTCGAGGTCGATCGCGTCGAGCCGCACCAGGACGGCCGGGTAGCCGTCGAAGTGCGGGATCGTGAAGAACGCGTCGGGGTAGGTCTCGATGAGCGCGAGCTTCGCCTGCTCGCCGTCGGTGCGGATGCCGACGACGACGCCGTCCGGCCACTCCCGGCCGAGGGCGGCGAGCTGCTGCAGATCGTGGGCACGGGACCCCCGCTCCCAGACGAAGCCACCCGACGGCGTGCGCCACGAGACGCCGCCGCCGTGGCCGTCGAGGCGTTCGACCACGCCGGGGAAGCCGAGCGCGATGGCCCGCACATCGTCGAGGGTCGCCATCTGCCCATCATGCGCCCGGTACCCGCGTGGTCCGCAAGCCCCCGTGCGCCGTCTTCCTCGCGCCGGACGGCGCTCTGCGGCGTGGCCGACTCAGACGGCGTCCGCGGCCGCCCGCAATCCGGCGACGTCGATGCGCCTCATGCCCTGCAGCGCCGCGCCGGCGGCCGCGGCCCGCCGCGGGTCGGGGTCGGTGAGCAGCTCGACGAGTGCGCGCGGCACGACCTGCCACGACAGGCCGAAGCGGTCCTTCAGCCAGCCGCAGCGGCCTTCTTCGCCGCCTTCCGACACGAGCTCGTCCCAGTAGCGGTCGACCTCGGCCTGATCGGCGCAGTCGATCACGAACGACACCGCCTCGGTGAACGTGAACTGCGGGCCGCCGTTGAGACCGAGGAACGGCTGCCCGTCGAGCTCGAACGACACCGTGATCACGGGGCCGTCCTCGCCCATGCGGCTGACGTCGGTGATGCGCGAGTCGGGGAAGACCGACACGTAGTACTCCGCCGCGTCGAGGGCCTGACCGTCGAACCAGAGGTTGGGGGTGATGCGAGGCATTTCGGTTCCTTCCGTCGTGGCCGCCCGAACGGCGGCTTCATCAGGGAGTCGGAGCCGATCGGCCGTTCTCGACATCCCCGCCGGAAGTTTCTCGGGATCCGTCTTCGGCGGAACCGGAGAGGCGGGATGCTGCATCGGCCAGGTACCGGCGCTCCGCCTCGTTCGCGGTCCGGGCCGCAGCCGCGCGGAAGGCTTCGGCGGCCCCCGGGCGGTCTCCGGAGAGCTCGTACAGGTGCGCCCGCACCGCGTGCACGCGGTGGTGGTCGCCGAGCGCGGCGGCGGCGGCATCCACTCCCTCCATCGCGGCGGCGATGCCGTCGGTCATCGCGACGGCGACAGCGGCGTTGAGGCCGACCATGGGGTTGTCGGTGAGGCGCGCGAGCGCACGGTAGAGGCCGGCGATGCGCGGCCAGTCGGTGTCGGCGTACGAGGGCGCCTGGTCGTGGACCGCGGCGACGGCGGCCTGCAGCTGATACTCGCCGACCTCACCGCGGCGCATCGCATCGGTGAGCAGCACGACGCCCTCGGCGATCAGTGCCGGGTTCCAGCGCGTGCGGTCCTGCGCCGGTAGTGGCACGAGGCGCCCGGCGGCGTCGACGCGGGCCGGGCGGCGCGCCTCGGTCAGGAGCATGAGTGCCAGCAGGCCCGCGACCTCGGCGTCGGCGGGGAGCGAGGCCTGCAGCATCCGGGTGAGCCGGATCGCCTCGGCGGCCAGATCCGGCCGCGCGAGATCGTCGCCCTCGCTGGCGACGTAGCCCTCGTTGAACATCAGGTACAGCACGTGCAGCGCCGACCGCATGCGCGCATCCCGTGCATCCTCGGGCGGCGGCTCGAAGCGTCCGCCCGCGGCCCGCAGTGTCGCCTTCGCCCGGCTGATCCGCTGCGCCATCGTCGCCTCGGGGACGAGGAACGCCGCCGCGATCTCGCGCGTCGTGAGTCCGCCCACCGCCCGCAGCGTCAGCGGGATCGCAGCGCCCGGGGTGAGCGCCGGGTGGCAGCACAGCAGCACCAGGGTGAGCGAGTCGTCGACGTCGCCGGCGGCGGGCTCGTCGGCGGCCGGCGCTTCACGGTCGTCCCAGGCCTCGCGCTCGCGCCGGCGACGTGCGTCGGCCGAACGGTAGGCATCGACCAGCCGCCGCGACGCGACCGTGACCAGCCACGCGCGCGGGTCGTCGGGAACACCGGCCTGCCACTGCTCCGCCGCAGCGATCAGCGCCTCCTGGACGGCATCCTCCGCGCCGTCGAAGTCGCGGTTGCGGCTCGCGACGATCGCGAGGGCCCGCGGCGCGTGCTCGCGCAGCAGCGCCTCGAGCGTCCAGGCATCGGACTCCGGCGTCACAGGTCGTCGGTCGCCGGCGCGCCCATCACCTGGCGCACCTCGATGGGCGCCTGCACCGGTGCGCCGCCGGGTCCCGGCGCCGCCGACACGAGCGCCGCGATCTCGAGCGCACGATCCCACGACTCGACGTCGACGAGCCGGTACCCGGCCAGCAGCTCCTTCGTCTCGGGGAACGGGCCGTCGGTCACGACCGGCGTGCGCCCGTCGCTCGTCACGATGCGCGCCGCCTCGGGCCCGGCGAGCCCGACCGCGTCGATCAGCTCGCCGAGCTCGGCCAGCCGTGCGTTGAGCTCCTGCTGGAACGCGATATGGGCTTGGGCGTCGGATGCCGTCCACTCGGTCATCGGCGGGGCGTCCGAGGCCGTGGGGCCGTAGGTCTGCAGCAGCATGAAGCGCATGCCGTCATCCTGACAGCGCGGCGGCGGTCACGGAACCCTGGGCAGCGGCTCGACCGCGAACGTGAACGCCCGGCCCTGGCGGAAGGGCTCGACGAACTCGAAGTTCTCGTACGCGATGCCGCCGGGGATGGCGGCCTGGCTCATCCAGTAGGTGTACCGGCCGTTGACCTGGGCGACGAGCGCCGGGTCGGGGTCGTCGGCGCGCCACGTCTGCACCGCGGGGCGGCCGACGTAGGTCCAGTGCTCGGCCGTGCCGGCGGCGTGGACGGCGAGGTGCGGTTCGTCCTCGTCGGGCACGGCCGACACCGACACGCCGGCTCCGTCGCGCACGAGCCGGTCCAGGCCGAACCGCGCGTGATCGGCGAAATGGACGTCGGTGTAGTCCGGCCAGAGCTCCGCCGCGTGCGCCGCGCCGTCCGCGAGCTGCAGCGTGCGCAGGCGCGCCCAGTTGCCCATCGTCGCCGTGAGCACACAGGCGTCGAGTTCGACCGACGACGTCCTCCGATATGCGGCGACCGAGATCTCGTGCGGCCGATCGGCACGGAACACCGCGCGCACCCACACGTCGGCGCCGTTCGCGACCGGCTCGACCCCGACGTCGACGGTCAGCGTCTCGACGCCGGCCACTTCGGCCACGGTGCCCCGCGCGGGCTCCCGCGGGTCTCGGGGCGCGGGATCGTCAGGATCGTCCGTCGACCACAGCCGCAGCCCCGGCACGTCGTCGAGCCGGCTGCGCTCGAGCTCGGAGTAGCCCCGCTCCGAGCCGCCCGCCGGGATCGGCTCGACCGCGATGAAGTTGAGCAGCCGCTCGCGCGGCTGGTCCAGGTACGGCGTGTACAGGCGCAGCAGCCCGCGCGGGCCGCCGATCGGCGGCAGCCCGAGCTGCATCCCCTCGGGGTGGCCCCACCGCGGCTCGCGCGGGCCGTCCACGGCCGCCGGTCTCAGCCAGCGCCCGTCCGTCGTGGCCTCGGCCCATTCCCGACCCTCGCCGTCGTGCGCCATTCCTCTGCGCTCCGCGGTGCCGATCACAGCCCGGCGACGCGGCCGACGAGGTTCACCCTGATGCCCATGCGGTCGAGCATCGCGGCCTTGGCGACGAGCGCCCGGTCGGCGGTCTCGGCATCGGGTGCGTAGACGAGCTGCGCGTGGTTGGCCTTGTGCCGTGCCATGAACTGGTCGCGCGTGACGTCGTGCAGCACGACGTGCGCGATCGGCCACTCCGGGTTGGTGGCGTCCTTTCGGCGCTGCGTCTCTTCGGCCGGAAGCTCGACGACGGTGCCGCGGAAGATGTCGGCCTGCAGCATCCCGTCCGCGATGAAGACCCGCGAGATCACGACCTCGCCGGGCTTCGACACGCCGTTGATGGTCGAGCCGCCGGCCGGGAAGAACACCGGGCCCTGCCGCCAGCCCTCCGCCTTGTGCCACCCGCCGAGGTGCGACGCGGGCACCGATCCCGAGATCTCGTACACCCAGACGAACTCGCCGTCGAAGTCCTCGCCCCACCGGACGTCGTGCAGCGTGTTGTCGGGAACGAGACCCATGGCCGTCCACACCCGGTCGGTGACGAGCGCGTCGACCGCGACGCCCTCGTCGGCCTCGTTGAAGTGCGGGAACGCGCGCCCCGCGAACAGCTCGCGCGACCCGTCGCGCGAGAGCACGGGCGGACGCTCCGTGGAGTTGAGGATGCCTTCGGCGAGATCGGATGCCGGCACCAGATCCTTCAGTCCCTGCTGGTACTGGATGCCGACGGCGTCGAGCCCGAAGTCGTCGGCGATGCGCAGCGCCGCGATGTACATCTTCAGCTGCCAGCGCACCTGCGCCTCGGTCAGCTCGGTCTTCTCGTCGGTGCCGAAGCGGAACGTCATGCCGCGATCGGTCAGCCAGTCACGGGCGGCGTCGGCCTCGGCATCCGTCACGTTCAGCATCTCGGCGTACAGGGCCGACTGCGACAGACGCTCCTTGTAGATGCCGGTGCGGTTGAGCAGCTCGTCGTCGAAGATCGCGTTGTACATGCCCATGCAACCCTCGTCGAAGACGCCGATGATGGCCTTCTCTGCGAGCAGCTGGTCGCCCAGGGCCCGCCCGAGCTCGACCTCCGGGGTGTCGGGGAGCGCTGGCAGCGGCCGCACGTGCGAGGCGTCGTGGGTGATGCGGCCCGTCTCGGTCCACTCCTGCAGTCCCTGACGGAACCAGTCGTCGGTGAAGTCGACCGACCAGATCGACGCGTAGTCCTTGCCCATCTTGGTGAGACCGGCGTTGAGACCGAGCAGCCCGACGAGGCCCGGCCAGTCGCCGGCGAAGTTCGCGACCGTGAGGATCGGCCCCTCGTGCGTGCGCAGTCCGCCGAGCACGTGGTGGGAGTACTGCCACACCGCCTCGGCGACGATGAGCGGCGCGTCGGCCGGGATGGTCTTGAAGACCTCGAGGCCCATGCGCTGGCTCGAGATGAAGCCGTGACCGGTCGCGGGGTCGACGCCGTTGGCCCGGATGACCTGCCAGCCGAGGTCGTTCAGCACCCCGGTCACCCCGGCTTCGAGCTCGACCTGGGTCGGCCAGCCGGCCGCG
Source organism: Microbacterium sp. (assembly GCF_051953575.1). Classification (GTDB taxonomy): domain Bacteria; phylum Actinomycetota; class Actinomycetes; order Actinomycetales; family Microbacteriaceae; genus Microbacterium. The sequence continues at coordinate 14,964 of NZ_JBQCIP010000259.1, read as the reverse complement.
TTCGCCGACTCGCGCAGGTCGCCCGACGCGATGAGATAGGCGGTCTTCGGCGGCGCGGCCTGGGGCTCGCGGACGGCGGGGAGGCGGTAGCCGGTCATGGGGTCTCCTGAGGTGAGGGGTCTGCGACGGCCGTGCCCGAGCGTGCGGTGACGCTCTCGCCGGCCGTCAGGGTCAAGGGGTGGGGATGCTCCGCCCGCACGGGACGCCCGCGCAGCTCGAGGCGGTCCAGGGTCAGCGAGCCGCCGTCGACGCGGAGCGTCAGCTCGTCGCCGTCGATCTCGACGCGGCCCCAGGCGTCGCCGGCCGTGAACAGCCCGCGGAACGGGCCGCCCGAGGCAGGGGCGAACGAGAGCGTGCGGGCGGGCGCATCCCACTGCACGCCGCTGAAGGCGAGCAGCAGCGCCCACGATGCGAGCGAGCGCGCATAGTGGTTGCCACACTCGATCTCGTTCCACGGGCTGCGGTACTCGCCGTCGTAGCGGGCGCGAAGGGTGCGTTCGAGGATGAGTGCGTCGTCGACGAGGCCCGCATAGGCGAGGGATGCCGCCACCTGGTGCTCGACGCCCGTCCAGACCTCGTCCGAGTAGACGAAAGGGATGTCGGGCCGGCCGCCGCGCGGCCACGATGCGAGCAGCAGGCCGCCTTCGTCGTTGAGCGCGTACACGCGCTGTGTGCTCTCGTGCGCCGACAGGTCGGTGCGGTGGTTGTGGGCGACGATCGCGCCGAGCGCGCTGCGGAGGCGGTCGCGCGGCAGCAGGTCGCCGAGGCCGTTGACCCACGCGTGGAACTGGCCGAGCAGCTGGTCCGACAGCACGCCCTCGCCGTACTGGTACCGGTGGCCGTCGACGTCGTCGATCACCTGCCGGTAGTACTCCCCGTTCCAGAGGACCTCGTCCATGCGCGCGGCGACACGGTCGGCGCGATCCAGCCAGTCGGCGGCCCGCGCCGTCTCGCCCAGGTGGGCGGCCATGCGGGCGCCCGCCCGGAGCGCTGCCGCGAACATGCCGTTGGCGAGCGGCTCCACCCCGTGGAACTCGATGTCGTAGGTGTTGTGCAGCTCACCGTCCAGCAGACCGTCTGCGTCGCCGTCCCACTCCCTGATCGCGTGCTCGAGCGTGCGGACGGCGGCCGGCCACGATTCGCGCAGGAAGCCGTCGTCGCCCGAGAAGCGCCATTCGCGGTGCAGCCGCAGGAAGGTGCCCAGCTGACCGTCGACCGCCGGCCCCATGAACCACGGCGCGCCGCCGAGCACGCGGTTGCTGCGGAACTTCTGCGCGCCGTCGCGATCGGTCTCGAGCAGGAACTCCACGCGGCGCGCGCTGCGCTCCAGCGACGGGAACAGCCACGCGAGGGTCTGCGCGTACGACCACACGTGCGTGCAGGTCCCCTCGCACGAGCCCACGTGGTCGAACGAGCCCTCCCAGGCGGCGAACACCGGTCCTTCGCCGAGCTCGGGGTTCGGCGTCTCGACGACGAATGCCGTCGTCGACCGCGCTGCGGCGATGTTCGCGCCCACGGCGTCGGCGATCACCGGGTCGAGCGTGCCGCCGTAGAGCGCCTCGACGAAGGCGAGCGTGGTCGCCTCGAGCGCCGGCAGCTCGCGATGCAGATGGGATGCCGCCGCCCACGCGTCGGGCCACAGCACCGCATACCGGTTGCGCACGATCCCCGCGTCGGGCCGGTCGTCGGCGACGATGTTGCCCCGCCACGACCGGCGGCGGTTCGGGAAGCTCCAGGCCAGCATGAACTCGAAGTCGCGGCTCTCGCCGGGCGCAAGCTCGTGCACGATGCCGAGCGAGCCGGTGCGCAGGCGGGGCAGGCGCTCGAACAGCTCCTCCTCGTCCATGGCGCCGTCGACGGCGGAGTCCGCGAACAGTCCGCGCGGGCGATCCTCCAGCGTCAGGCGGGGCTCGGGCGCCAGCATCCCGTCGTCCGACAGGTCGTTCCAGAACAGCCGCGCGCCGTCGGGCCAGAAGCCCGTCACCCACTGCGGCTTCGCCGTGGTCGACTCGTCCGTCGTGGTGAGGCTCAGCGTGCCGTAGTCCGGGTCGTCCTCGGGCAGCCGGATGCCGAAGTCGAGGCCGCGGACACCTCTCTCTTCGCGCCAGCGCACGGTCTGCTGCGCGCGCATGCCGAACGGACCCCCGCCGCGCCCGGCGGTGTGGCTGACGCTCCCCGCGATCGTCACGCGCACGGGCCGGTCCGACGGGTTCGTGACGCGGTAGCGCAGCACCGCGGCCGGGATGCCGGAGGCATCGGGGTCGAGCGGCACGAGCGGCGTGAACGCCCGCAGCGACACGTCGACGGGCAGCACGTCGTCGTCGAAGTCGATGTCGACCACCGGGTACTCGCCGTGCATGGTGGCGCCCCGCAGGCGTGGGAGCCCTGCCTGCCACTCGAACAGGAAGCCGGCATCGATGTCGCGGCGACCTGTGATGCGCGCCTCGAGCACGCGGGTGACCGCATCGCCCGCATCGCCGCCGTCGTCGCCGAGTGGCGCCGCGTGGATCGCGAAGAACGAGTACGGGTTGATGCGGCCCTTGTCGGGGGCGTTCTCGAACTCCCAGTCCCTCAGCTCGCCCCGCGCACCGAGCGACACGTTGCCCGTGCCGATGCCGCCCAGGGGGAAGGCCGCGCGCTGTGCGGTGTGCGGGATGCCGCGAGCCCGCCACTGCGGGTCGGTCCGGCCCGTCATGCCATCGCCTCCTGAGGCTGCGACTGAAGCTGCCCGGCCGCCAGCTCGTGGACGAGCTCCCGCGTCGAGGCGTACAGGCGCAGGTAGCGGTCGAAGAGGTCGTCGTAGAACGCCTCGGCGTCGGGGTCGGGGCGCACGGTGTGTGCGACGGGGTTCCAGTCGGCGATGCGGGGCGGCCCGTCCGCGGTCGCCGCGGCGGCGAGGAAGGCTGCGCCGTAGCTCGCGCCGATGGTGGTGCGCGGCACCTCCTGCACGAGGCCGGTGGCGTCCGACACGATCTGCAGCCAGAGCCCGCCCTGCGTGCCGCCGCCGACCGCGACGATGCGGCGGATGTCGGCGCCCGCGGCGCGCATCGTCTCGACGTTGTGCCGCACCCCGAGCGCTGTCGCCTCCAGGGCTGCGCGATACAGGTCGCCGCGCGTGTGGTCGAGGGTCAGCCCGGCGATCACGCCGCGCGCATCCGGGTCGAGGATGGGCGTCCGCTCGCCGGCGAAGTACGGGAGCATGAGGATCCCGCGCGCCCCGCGGCCGGACTCCTCCGCCTCGGCCAGAAGCGCCGGGTAGTCGGCATCCGTCAGCTCCTTCAGCCATGCCGTCAGCGCGCCCGACGTCGCGAGACCGCCCGCCAGGTTGCGGGTGCCGGGGAACGCGCCGACCGTGGTCCACATCGACGGGGTGCGCAGCGTCTCGGCGCCCGTCGCGATCAGGAACATGGTCGTGCCGTACATCAGCATCAGGTCGCCGTCCTCGTGCGCGCCGACGCTCACCGCCTCTGTCCAGGCGTCGATGGTCCCGGTGATGACGGGGGTTCCCGAAGCGATGCCGGATGCCGCGGCCGCGGCATCGGTCACGGTGCCCGCGACCTCGCCCGCCCACGAGAGCGAAGGCGCCTCGATGCCGGGCGCGAAGCGGCGCCACCACGGCTCGTGCCAGGCCTCGGCCTCGACGTCGTAGAGCGGCGAGCACTGGCTGGCGGACTGGTGATCGAGCACGTACGCACCGGTCAGCCGGCGGACCAGCCACGACGCGGGCATGAACAGCCGGCGCGCCCGCGCGAACGCGTCGGGCTCCTCGTCGGCGATCCACGCGATCTTGGGGCCTGCGGCCTGTGACGTGAGCGTCGAGCCGCCGATGCGCACGATCTCGTCGGGCCCGAGCTCGCCGGTCATGCGGGCGATCTGCGTGCCGGCGCGCATGTCGACGCCGTAGAGGATGGCGGGGCGCACGGGCTCGTCGCCGGCGTCCGCCAGCAGGACGCACGGCCCCATCCCGCTCACTCCGACGGCGACGACCTCGGGCTCGACCCCCTGCTCCCGCGCCCGTTCCGGCAGCTCGCGGGCGAGCGAGACGAATTCGTCCCACCACACCCGGCCGTCCATCTCCACCCACGAGGGGCGCGGACGGCTGACGGTGTGCGCACGCGTCGCCGCGGCGACGATGCGACCGGTCTCATCGACGAGCACGCCCTTGCTGCTGGACGTGCCGATGTCGACACCGAGCGTGCAGCGGACGGTCATCGGATCCTCCTCGATCGCGAAGCGCCGAGACGGCGAACGCCGTCGGGCGAATGCGTCCACTGTAGACGAAATCGATTTCATGATCAACCGCACGAAACCGCCTCCGGCATGAAACACCGCTTGCGGGATCAGCCGCGCGGCGTGGCGCGTGCCGGCTGCACCTCGTTGCGCAGCACGACCGTGCGCGCCGGCTGGTCGTCGCCGTTGATGCGCTCGAGCAGCATCTTCGCCGCCGTCACGCCCATGTGCCGGGCGGGCAGGCGCACGACCGTGACCGCCGTCGGCGAGAGCGTCGTGAACGGCAGCGATCCGACGACCGCGACGCCGAGCTTGGGGGGCGTCAGGCCATGCTCGGTGAGCACCTGGATCGCACCGACCCCCAGCATGTTGTTGCACGCGACCACGGCATCGGGCGGCTCGGGAAGCGCAAGCAGCTCCTCCATGACCTCGCGGCCGCCGTCCACGCGGAACGTCGAATACCGCAACAGCTCGTCGGGGTCGCCGTCGGGGAGGTGCCGGGCGAGCACCGCACGCCAGCCCTGCGCCCGCTCGTAGGCGGTCTCGATGTGCTGTGGTCCGGTGATGCACGCGATGCGCCGGTAACCGGCCTGCACCAGGTTCTCTGTCGCCGCCTGGCCCGCGGTGCGGTTGGCCATCACGACCCCGTCGATGTCGTATCCGGTTCCGCGGTCGACAGCCACGACCGGGCGGCCGGTCGCCATGAGCTCGTCGAGGTTGGTGTGATCCGAGGCTGCCGCGAGGATCACGCCGGCCATGTGCTCCGAGATCGCGATCTGGAGGTACGTGGCCTCCTTCTCGATCTGCGAATCGGTGTTGCACAGCACGACCGAGTAGCCGGCCTGGGAGGCCACGTCCTCCACGCCGCGTGCCATCTCGGTGAAGTACGGGTTCTCGATGTCGGGGATCACGAGGGCGATGACCTCGGAGGCCTGCCGGCGCAGCGTGCGGGCGGTCCGGTTCGGGGTGAACTTCAGCTGCCGCGCCGCCTCGCGCACGGCGAGGGTCTTCTCGTCCGACACCCCCATGCCGTTGAAGACGCGCGACACGGTCGCCGGCGACACTCCGGCGAGCTTCGCGACCTCGTAGATCGTGGCCATGTCACACCGCTTCCCCGTGCTCCGGCTCGCGTTGACATGCCGGTCAGCCCACAATACAGTGTTGAAATCGATTCCAAAATATCGACTTCTGATCGACCCAGCGCGCTGGTGCACGGCGCGCAGACACGAGGACGTGCCGCCCGATGAACGCTCCCCAGCTCCCCTCCCCCGACCTCTCGTCCATCGCCTCGCTGCGATCGCTGCAGACCCGGTCGATCTCGCCCGAGAACTTCGACGGCGCGGTCGGCGGCGGCGGTCGCGCGACCGATGGCACCGGCGCCTCCTGCGCCCGGGACCTCGGACCGGGCTGGAAGATCTCTCCCAGCGTCGACATCAAGGCCGGCGAGACCTTCGACCTGGCGAACATCGAGGGCGGCGGCAGGATCACGCACATCTGGATCACGACGCATACCGACAACTGGCGCACGCTGATCCTCCGGGCCTACTGGGACGGCGCGGACGAACCGGCGGTCGAAGTCCCCTACGGCGACTTCTTCTGCAACGGCTGGGGCGTCTTCGCCCAGGTGAACTCGCAGGCGATCGCCGCCAATCCGAACGGCGGCTTCAACTCCTACTGGCCGATGCCGTTCCGCACGGGCGCACGGCTGACGATCGAGAACACGTCGGTGCTCGACGTGCGCGTCTACTACCAGGTCACCTACGAGATCGGCGGCGACTACTCGAACGAGGGCTACTTCCACGCGCAGTGGCGCCGCTCGAACCCGCTCGCAGAGCTCGTGCCGCACACGATCCTCGAAGGGATCGAGGGCCGCGGCCAGTACGTCGGCACCTACATCGCCTGGGGCGTCAACTCCAACGGGTGGTGGGGCGAGGGCGAGATCAAGTTCTACCTCGACGACGACACGGACTACCCGACGATCTGCGGCACCGGCACCGAGGACTACTTCGGCGGCGCGTGGAACTTCGACATCCCGGGCAACGGGTACACCGAGTTCTCGACGCCGTACCTCGGCATGCCCCAGGTGATCCGCCCCGACGGCCTCTATGTCAGCCAGCAGCGCTTCGGCATGTACCGCTGGCACCGGCTCGACCCGATCTTCTTCGCCTCCGGCATCCCGAAGGTCGACATCCAGGCGCTCGGCTGGCGCAGCGGCTGGCGCTACCTGCCGCTGCGCGACGACATCGCCTCGACCGCGATGTTCTACCTCGACCGGCCGACGGCCCGCCGCCCGAAGTCGCCGAGCGCCGACGACATGGAGGTGCACCTAGGCACCGCCCCGGTGCCCGACATCGGCGCGACGCCGCCCCGCGCCCCTCAGGACTGACGTCACAAGGCCGCCCCGCCGGATCGCTCCGGCGGGGCGGCCTTCTGTGCGGACCTACTTGAGCGGCTTGCCGGGCTTCTCGGGCTTGCCGGGCTTGTCGGGGAACTCCGGCCGCGGCGGGCGCGGGTCGTAGTGCACGGCGGTGATCGTCGACGCACAGCCCTCGCACGACGTGAGGATCGCCCGATCGGCGGTGGCCGTCGTCGTCACGACGAGCTGCGAGTCCGTGCGCGAGGCGTCCCGCCGCACCGTCGCCGCGAACGACAGCACGAGCGTCTCGCCCGCCGGGATGTCACCCGACCATCGCAGAGTCGTGCCGTCGAGCACGGGTGCGCCCAGCGAGGACCGGATGGATGCCGCACCCAGCGTCGCGTCGTCGACGAGACCCGCGAGGTCCACGGCGAGCGCCACGCCCTCCGACGTCGCACTGTCGGTCGAGGCCCGGACGGTGTAGGTCACCACGTCGTCGCGCACCACCTTGCTGCCCGCCGCCGGGTCGGAGGTCACCGCGACCGTGAGGCCGGGCAGCTGCTCCTTCGCCTTGACGAGCGACAGGTCGTCGATCTGCACCCAGCGGTCGCCGTTCAGATGCGTGCCGACGAACGCCTGCACCGCGGTGCGGTCGCCGCTGTGGAACGTGACCGAGTACCGGGTGTACGCGCCGACCGCTTCGAAGGTCGTCTCGCCGATCGTCGCTCCGCCGGCACCGAGCTCCCGGACGCCGATCGAACCTTCCGCGGGTGCGCCGCCGGTGACGACGAACCCGGTGAACGTGTACGTCGTGTTCGGCTCGACGGCGACGTCCTGGTGCACGTCGATCCAGCCGGCATTGAACCGCATCCACCCCTGCTTCGTGCCGCCGTAGGCCCACGAGTGGTTGACGTCGATGCCGCAGTTGCCGGTGCACGCCCAGGGAGCGGGCATGCTGCCGTCGACCGCGCGCTCGAAGCCCGGATCCTCGATGAGATTGGGGTTGACGACCCTGCCGTCGCGGTCGATCTCGGCCCGCATCAGGTAGGTGTTGTACGGCTCCCACTGCGAGAGCGAGAAGTACAGGTCTCCGCCGTCCGACCACGGGTGCATGTACCCGCCGTACAGGCCGGGGTAGTCCGCGAAGCTCGCGAGCCGCTGCCCGGCGCTCCACGGCCCCTCGGGCGACGGCGCGGTGCGCAGCACCAGGTCGAGGTTCTCGTCGAGGTAGGTCATGAGCCACCCGCCCGTGTAGTCGCTGTACTGCACCGACAGCTCCGCCACGTTCGGCGGCACGATGGCGACGGCCGCTGACTCCTCGGCGACCCACGACGTGCCGTCCCAGTACGTGTAGGCGGTCTTGTCGAGCAGCTGCGCCTCGGGCACGCGCGCGACGTGAGCGGCGCCGAAGCGGCCGTTGGGCGTGCCGAACATGTACACCCAGCCGTCGTGGCGCTCGAACGCGACCATCTGGAACGGGTCCTGACCGTCTGCGGTGTTGGTCCACTGCGGCCCGTCGGTCGAGTTCCACGTCTCGCCGTTGTCGTCGGAGTACGCGATGCGGCTGTAGTTCGTGTCCCATTTGCCGGGGTCGCCCCATTGGCGCACCGACATGAAGGCCAGGTACTGGCGCGAGCCGACGGCGATGCCGGCGGTCGGGATCGTGGTGATCTCCTGTCCGTTGACCTTGAGCGACGGGATGAGCTCCCCCGCGTGCCCGGGGGCGTCCTCCACCGCCGAGTCGAACGTCATGCCGTCGGCGAGGTCGGTGTCGCTGCTGCGCAGGAGCACGTTGGAGCGCCAGTCGCCGCCTCCGCCGCCCGGCCCGGTCCAGTCCCCGAACGTGTCGCCGAACGCCGTGAGGATCTGCCCCTCCCCGTTGTCCCACATGATGCCCAGGTCCGTCCCGGTGACGCGCCACCGGGCATCGGTGGCGCTCGTGGACTTCGGCCCGGTCATCTTGCCGACGACGACCGCCGGAGAGTGATCGGCGGATGCCGTCGGCACGGCTGTCCCGACGGCCGGGGCCGCCGCCGCGCCCACCGGGACGATCGCCCCGATCGCGAGCGCGCCGATCGCCGCGAGGGCGGCGGTGGTCGTTCTGAATCGTCGCATCATTGCGCCTTTCCGTATCGTCCTCCCGCGCCTTCCGCGGGGGTCTGGATCACGTCACTTGAGGCCGGCCATCTTGATGTTGCCGATGATCTGGCGCTGGAAGATGAGGAACAGGATCACGACCGGCGCCGCGGCGAGCACCGACCCGGCGATCAGCAGGCCGAGCTCTGTGCTGCGCTCGGAGCGGAACGTCGCCAGGTACTGCTGCACGACGAACTGGTCGGGCGACGTGATGGTCATGATCGGCCACACGTACGAGTTCCAGTAGGCGAGGAACGCGGTGATCCCCATCACCACGAACGGCGGCTTCGACAGCGGCAGGAAGAGCTTGGTGAAGATGCGCATGCGGCCGCAGCCGTCGAGCATCGCCGCCTCTTCCAGGCTGGACGGGATGCTCAGGTAGAACTGCCGGATGAAGAAGATCATCCCCGCGCTCGCGGCGCCCGGGATGACGAGGACGGCGAGCGTGTCGAGCATCTGCAGGTTGGTCACCACGATGAAGCTCGTGAGCAGGATCGTCATGCCCGGGATGAACATCGTCGTGATGACGATGACCCACAGCGTCCGCTTGAACCGGAAGTCCAGGCGCGCGAACGCGTACGCGGCGAGCGAGTTGACCGCCAAGGCGAGCACCGTGAACAGCACGGCTCCGAGGAAGGTCCACAGCATCGTGCGCGTGAACGTCGGATCGGCGAGGATCTGCGCGTAGTTCTGCCAGCGCCACACCTCGGGAAAGAACTGGAACGGGGTCTGGATGACCTCGGTCTTCGACTTGAAGCCGGCGATCACCATCCAGGCGAGCGGAAAGAGCGCGGCGACCACGAAGGCGATCCCGACGATCGTCTTGCCGATGGCGTACAGCCACCAGGCGGTGTCGTGGTGACGGCGGCGCGGGACGATCGCCGTGGCGACGGGGGCATCGTGAACGGCGGTCACGTCAGTCCACCAGCCTCTCGGAGTTGACGAAACGGAACACCAGCGCAGAGACCGTGCCGAGCACGACGAACAGCAGCAGCGCCGCCGCGATCGAATAGCCGACGTTGATGTCGTTGCGGAAGTGGTTGAAGATGAACAGGTTCGGCAGGGTCGTCGAGTTCAGCGGTCCGCCGCCGGTCATCACGAGCGGAAGCTCGAACTGCTGGATCGCAGCGACGAACCCGGTGATCAGCAGGTAGAGGAAGACGTTCTTCATCTGTGGGAGCGTGATGAAGCGGGTCTTCTCCCACCAGTTCGCGCCTTCCATGGCGGCCGCCTCGTAGTACTCGGCGGGGATGTCGACCATCGCGGCGACCATGATGAGCGATGTGAGGCCCATGCCCAGCCAGATCGCCGGGATCGCGATCGCCAGCAGCGCCCACGCCGGGTCGCCGATCCACGCGATGGGGTCGACGCCGAACCCTGCCAGCATCGCGTTCAGGATGCCGCCGGAGTAGTTGTAGATCAGGACGAAGATGATCGAGGTGATGACCGACGAGATGATCGTCGGGATGTAGATGCTCACCTTGAGCAGGCTCGCGAACGAGCGCGACACGCTCACCACGAGGCTCGAGAAGAAGAAGGCCAGGATCAGCATCGGCGGCACCGTCATCGCGACGAAGACGAAGCCGCGACCGATCGCCTCCCAGAACAGCGGATCGCTCAGCACGTTCGTGTAGTTGCGGAACCCCACGAACTGCGGGTCCTTGTAGAAGCTCCAGTCCTGGAAGGACAGGTAGCCGGCGTACACGGCGGGCCAGATCACGAAGATGCCGAGCAGCACCACCGCGGGGAGGATCAGAAGATAGGCGATCCTGCCGTCGCGGTACCGGAACCGGTCGTGACGACGCTTGTCGCGGCGTCCGCCCGGCAGGACCATCGTCTCGGTCTCGGTCATCATCGTCTGCGTCGCAGTCATTTCCTCACCTCACTGGGGACGAGCACGGGGCAAGCGCCCTGGCGCAGGTCCGGGGGCCGACGCGATCGGCCCCCGGACCTCCGGAGCCGGTCAGGACTTCGGTGCCTTGCTGGGCAGATCGTCGCGCTGGATGACCGTGTTGATAGCGTCCTCCGCGGTCTTGATTGCGTCGTCGGCCGAGGCGGCGCCCTTCATGACCGACTCCATCGCGGTGCCCACCGCGAGCGAGACGTCCCACGGGTAGGTCGGCTCGGGGATGGCCGTCGGAACGATGTCGTTCATGACGATGGGCGACCAGGGTGCGTCCGCAGCCTTGGGGTCGGCCGAGACGGCGTCCTGCACGTCGGTGCGCACCGGCACCTTGGTGAACTGGGTGTTCACGAAGAACGGCACGAGAAGGTCGGGGTCCCCCGCCAGCGCCCACGTGAGGAAGTCCGCGGCGGCCTGGGGGTTCTTCGACTTGGCATCGATCACCCATCGGAAGTTGCCGAGGGTCGTGGCGGTGTCGCCGAGAGCGTCGTCGGCGTTCGGGAAGGCTCCGATGCCGGTCTTGGTCAGCAGGTCGGAGTAGTCCGACCCGATCTCGGACATCATCCACGAGCCCGAGACCTTGAACGCGACCTTCTGCTCGCCGAAGTCCTTGCCGCCGACGTACGCGTCGAGCGCCTGCTGGGGCATGTAGCCCTCGTCCCACAGCGTCTTGTAGTTCGCCATCAGCTGGCGATAGCCGTCGTTGTCGATGTCGGGCGCGGTCCAGTCCTCGTTCAGCGCGGTGTGGCCGGCGAAGTTGTACTGCTGGCCGACCGACGACCACGCGAAGGTGACCGCGTCGCTCGCGGGCGAGATGCAGTACTGACCGTCGGCGAGCGTCGGCTTGATCGCCGCGCACATGTCGAGCAGCTCGCCCCAGGTGGTCGGGCCCGTCTCGGGGTCCAGGCCCGCGGCCGACAGCAGGTCCTTGTTCCAGAACAGCACCGTCTGCGGCTCGAGCAGCAGCGGGTAGGCGTAGTACTTCCCGTCGAGCTGCGAGATGGGCTGCGCGGGGTCGATGATCTCGTCGAGCTTGTCCTGTGGGACGAGATCGTTGAGCTCGTGCAGCTGCCCCGCGTTGACGGCGTCGGTGATGCTCGCCGAGAACGTGTAGATGTCGGGGGCCTTGCCCGCGGCCTGCGCCGACTTCATCTTCTGGTCCCACGCGTCGGCGGGGACCTCGGTGTCGACGACCTTGATCTTGTCCTGCGACGCGTTGAACTTCTTCACGATGTCGGCGTACCAGTCGTTCTCGACGGGCGTGAAGGTGCGGTGCCAGAACTGGACGGTGGTGACGCCGTCGGCGCTGGAGTCGTCTCCACCGCCGGCACTGCAACCCGCGAGCACCGTGCCCGCGGCCGCCGCGGCTGCGACGGCGAGCAAGAGCCTGCTGTTTCTCTTGTGCATTCGTCCCTCCTCAGGAACACGACTCTTCGGTGAGTCGGAGCTGTGGCCGGTCAGGGGAGCCCGGTCGACCGGTCGAGCGGCACCCCGTCGTCCTGCGCGGATCGCCTCTGACCTCGTCTCGGTCAGGTTAGACGAAATCGATTTCATGCGCAATGGTCGGTGACGGTCGATTCTGCTGCCCGCACCGCGCTCGCGAGGCGTGCGGGGGCCTGAAACCGGGGCGGATCACGCCCGAATGCGGCTTTCGGCGCCGGGATGCGGCATCCATTCGTTCTATATCGATTTCACAACGCGTGGTCTGCGGGCGGGTTACGGAGCCTTCTCCAGGTCGGCCGAGAACCAGAAGACGTTGTACGGGCCCCACAGCGAGAGCGTGAAGTAGATCCGCCTGCCGCCGTCGGCGACGTACCGCGGATTCAGGTACGGGGAGTACAGCCCAGGGTAATCGGAACCGGGGACGAGCAGCACGGGGTCGTTCCACGGACCCCACGGCGTGATCCCCTCGCGGATGTACGCGCTGCCCCCGTCGGAGTACGTCATGATCCAGCGGTCGAGGTAGTCCGACCACATCACCGACAGCTCGCCGATCGTGCCCTGTACGACCAGCTCGGCGTCGGTGAGGTCGTGCGACCAGCGGGGCTCGCCCCCGGCCACGCCCGAGAAGTACGTGTACGCCGCCTGGTCCTCGACGGCCTGCTGGTTCGCAGGGACGCGCATGAGCGCGACCCCGCCGAACCGCCCGGACGGGATCGACCAGAAGTAGACGTACTCCTCGCCGCCGTCGGTCACGTGGACGGGAGCGACCTGGATGAAGTTCGAATCCCCCGGCCAACGCGGCGAATCCAGGGGCGTCCACGTCTCGCCGCGGTCCGTCGACTTCGCCAGGCCCGCGTAGTTCGCGTCCCATGCACCGGGCTCGCCCCAGTGCGACACCGACATGTACGACAGGTACAGGGTGTCGCCGATCGCGAAGCCGTGCGTGGGGATCTTGGTGACCTCGCCCCGCCCATCATCGATGTCGTGCTCGCCCTCGACGAGCGCCTCGGCCCAGCCCAGGTCGTCGGCGGGCGCCCACGAGTCGAACGTGATGCCGTCGGAGGGGTCGTCGTCGGTCGTCCATGCCGACACGTTGGAGCGCCAGATGCCGCCCTGCCCGCCGGTCGAGTCGGGGTCGCGCTCGCCGAACGTGTCGCCGAAGAAGAAGTACGTGCGATCGCCGAGGTTCGTCATCGATCCGAGGTCGGTGCCGGCGACCGCCGCGTTCCTCGTGTCGTTGATGCCGTCGGGCCCGGTCAGTTGCGCGATCTGCGTGAGTCCGCTCACCCCTGACAGCACGAAGGGCTTGTCGGCGTCGGGGTCGACCGTGGGCGGCCCGGCGGCTGCGCACGCGGCGAGTCCGGCGGCCAGGATCGTGGATGCCGCCGCCGCGGCGATCCGCCGGGTTCGGGCTCGTGGTCGGGAACGCGGCAGAGACATGATCCTCCTCGATCGTCGGTGCCACGATACGGCGAGGAGCACGGTTTACGAAATCGATTTCATTCGGTGGAGCGGCCCGCGTGCTCCAGGACGGACGTCGCCGGGTGGCGGCATCCCCTCCCCGAAGGGGCGTCAGTCGGCGTCGTCCGCCGGCAGATCGATCGGGGTGCGCGGGCGCCACACGACCACTTCGGTGGCACGGCGCACGCGGGTGCCGTGGCGCAATGTCACGACCGAACCGGTGGAACCGGCGGCGAACACGCGGGCGCCCGGACGCTTCTCGAGCTCGGCGCGGACGCGGTCCTCGAGATCGCGGACGCGGCCGTGCAGCTCATGCACACGGGCCTCGAGCTCGAGGATGCGCATGATCGCCGGCAGGCCGATGCCGTCCGACGACATGCGGGCCACCTCGCGCAGCTGCTCGACATGGCGCAGCGAGTAGCGGCGGGAGCCGCCCTGGGTGCGGGCGGGCACGACGAGGCCCAGCCGGTCGTACTGCCGGAGGGTCTGCGGGTGCATGCCCGAGAGCTCGGCGGCGACGGCGATCGCGAAGATGGGCGCGTCCTCGTCGATGTCGCGTTCCTCAGCCATCTGCCTCACCTCCTCCCCCTATGGTCACGCGCGAGAACAGGAGATCTGGCGGAGCCAGGACGTCTCACGTGGATTCATCCTGTGCTCGCCGGATCCCCTGTTCCGAGCAAGCATCTCAGCCCCGGGCCTTCGCCATCATCTCGGCGCGCGGGTTCTCTTTCGGCTCCAGGCTCTGGAAGCGCTCGAGAGCCTCGCGCGCGGCGTCGTCGAGGTGCGACGGCACCGCCACCTGCACCTCCGCGAGGAGGTCGCCGGTGCCCTTCGCCGTCTGGACCCCCCTGCCCTTGACGCGCAGCACACGCCCCGAGGGCGTGCCGGGCGCGACCCGCAGCTTGACGGGATCCCCGCCGAGCGTCGGCACCTCGATGGTGGCGCCGAGCGCCGCCTCGGTGAAGGTCACCGGGACTGTCACGCGCAGGTTCAGGCCGTCCCGCGTGAAGACCGGGTGCGGACGCACCGTGATCTGCACGACGATATCGCCGGACTCGCCGCCGTCGGGCGACGGACGCCCGCGGCCGCGGAGCCGGATCTTCTGCCCGTCGGCCACGCCGGCGGGGATCTTCACCTTGAACGGCTTGCCGTCCTCGCCCTGCAGGGTGATCGTCTCGCCCTGCACGGCGGTGCGGAAGTCCAGCGTGGTGCGGGCCGTGACGTCGGCGCCGCGCTGCGGGCCACCGAAGCCTCGGAAGCCGCCGCTCGGCTGCCCGAACCGGCCACCGCCGAACGAGCTGCCCTGGCCCTGGTTGAACATCGCGAAGATGTCCTCGAAGTCGGCGGTCTGGCCGCGCCCCTGCTGTCCGAACCGGCTGAAGACGTCTTCGAACCCGCCGGCGCCCGAGCCGCTCGCCGTGAAGCGAGCGCCCGA
>NZ_JBQCIP010000258.1:0-2518 GCF_051953575.1 Microbacterium sp. | reverse complement strand
GTTGATGAAGTCGGCGACCACGAGGAAGTAGCCCGGGAAGCCCATCTGGAGGATGATCCCGGTCTCGTACTCGGCCTGCGTGCGGACCTTGTCGGGGATGCCGCCCGGGTACCGGTAGTGAAGGCCTCGCTCGACCTCTTTGATGAGCCAGCTGTCCTCGGTCTCACCTTCGGGCACGGGGAACCGCGGCATGTAGTTCGCCGAGGTGTTGAACTCGACCTTGCAGCGTTCGGCGATCAGCAGGGTGTTGTCGCACGCCTCGGGGTGGTCGCGGAAGAGCTGCCGCATCTCCTGCGCGGTCTTGATGTAGTAGCCGTCGCCGTCGAACTTGAAGCGGTTGGGGTCGTCGAGCGTCGAGCCCGACTGCACGCACAGCAGGGCCGCGTGGGCGTCGGCCTCGTGCTGATGCGTGTAGTGGGAGTCGTTGGTGGCGACGAGCGGGATGTCGAGATCCTTCGCGAGCCGGAGCAGGTCCGTCATGATCCGGCGCTCGATCGACAGGCCGTGGTCCATGATCTCGGCGAAGTAGTTCTCCTTGCCGAAGATGTCCTGGAATTCGGCGGCCGCAGCGCGCGCCGCGTCGTACTGGCCGAGGCGCAGGCGGGTCTGCACCTCGCCCGACGGGCAGCCGGTCGTCGCGATGAGCCCCTTGCCGTACGTCTGGAGCAGCTCGCGGTCCATGCGGGGCTTGAAGTAGTAGCCCTCCATGCTCGACAGCGAGCTGAGCCGGAAGAGGTTGTGCATGCCCCCGGTGTTCTCGCTCCACAGCGTCATGTGGGTGTACGCGCCCGATCCCGAGACGTCGTCGCTCTTCTGCTCGGGCGAGCCCCACGCCACGCGCGACTTGTCGCTGCGATGGGTGCCCGGCGTGACGTACGCCTCCAGGCCGATGATCGGATTCACGCCCGCGGCCTGTGCCGCCCGGTAGAACTCGAACGCCGCGAAGGTGTTGCCGTGGTCGGTGACCGCGATCGCCGGCATCCCGTACTCGGCGGCCGCCTGCGTCATGGCGCCGATCTTGGCGGCCCCGTCGAGCATCGAGTACTCGCTGTGCACGTGCAGATGAACGAAGGAGTCGGATGCCACGCAACGAGTCTACGGACGCCCACGGACACCGCGCCCGGCCCCGCCGGGTGTCGGCGGGACCGGGCGCGGAGCTCGGTTCACCCTCGAGTTCAGGGTGAAGGTGCTGCCGCCCGGAGGCGGATCTAGAAGTCCTCGTCGAGGGCGTACTGCTGCTGCCACGTGTGTGGGCGGTCGATCCCGAGCCCGTACAGGTAGCGGATCAGCTGCCCCTGGTGCATCGTCTCGTGCTCGAGCAGCGCGAGCACGTAGCGCCATGAGTCCTCGTCGGCGGCGTCGATGCCGGCGACCCAGTCGTCGACGTCCGCCGCGGTCTGCACGAATGCCGCGCGGACGGTGGCGGCGTCCGACGATCCGTCGCGGTCGATCGGGCTGGAGAATCCCTGCCATTCGCCCGCCCGTGCCGCTCTGGGGGAAGCTCTCGCGGGCGCCGAGCACGCACCACAGCTGGTGCCCGACCGTGTCGGACGGCAGGCCGGGGAGACGAGATACGAGGTGCGCGGCGGGGATCGTGTCGACGAAGTCGAGATACAGGATGTTGGCGCGCTCGAGGCGACGACGGAGGAGCTCGTTCACGGGTCCACGCTAGAGGTCGCGCCGCATGAGCACACGCGTGAACCCGGCGAGCATCGAGGTGGTGTCGACGGCCTTGGCGAACCCGGCCTGCTCGAACAGCCGCCGCGTGCCGACGTACGCCATCGTCTGATTCACCGGCGCCCCGTCGTTGTCGACCGGATACCCCTCGATGACGGGCGCCCCCTGCGCGCGGGCGAACTCGACCGCACCGTCGATGAGCGCGTGCATGACGCCCTTCTTGCGATGCCCCGGACGCACCCGGAAGCACCACAGTGACCACACCTCCTGGTCGTCCACGTGCGGGATCTTGCGGAACGTCGCGAAGTGCGTGCGGGAGCGCGGCGCGACGGCGGCCCAGCCGACCGGCTCGTCGCCGTCGTAGGCGAGCACGCCGATCGGCCCCTCCTCGTCCATGAGCCGACGTACACGATCGGCTCGATCCGGCCCGCGCAGCGCATTCGCCTCCTTCGAGGGGATGCGGTAGCTCAGGCAGAAGCACACGCTGGACTGCGGATTCTTCGGCCCGATCACCGCGGCGACATCATCGAACACCGTGGCCGGTCGCACCTCGATCGTCATGACGCCCACTATGGCCGAGGCATCCGACATCCGCCCTTAGGCTGAGCGCATGGCCACCCCCGACTTCGTCATCGAGCTGCGCCGCCACATCGGCACGACCGCCCTGCCTCTCGTCGGCGCGACGGCCGTCGTGCTTCGGGGCGACAGCATCCTGCTGGGCCGGCGCAGCGACAACGGCGCGCTCACGCCGATCACGGGCATCGTCGAACCCGGCGAGGAGCCGGCCGACGCCGCCGTGCGCGAGACGCTGGAGGAGGCCGGAGTGGTCTGCCGTGTCGAG
>NZ_JBQCIP010000257.1:0-9970 GCF_051953575.1 Microbacterium sp. | reverse complement strand
TAGCTCAGGGTGCGCCCACCCCGCGGCGCGCTGACGACGTCTGCGTCGTTGCGCATGAGATGGCGTTCCATCTCGTCCAGCAGGCGCTGCTCCTGTTCGGAGAGTGGCATGCATCCCCCTCTGTACTTCGGTGGCTCGATTCTACGCGTGCCCTTCGTCACTAGGCTAGGCCCGTGTCCTCCCTTGTAGAGCCGATCGAAGCCATTTCTCAGCGAGTGGACACATTCGTCACAGCACAGCGGGCGGACGCGAAGGATGCCGGCGCCGAGGCCGCCCTGTTCGTCGACGCCGCGGCGGACGCCGCGACCGGCGGCAAGCGCCTGCGCGGCCGCTTCTGCCTCGCCGGGTGGAGGGCTGTGGAGGAGGCCGCGGGACCCCCAGCCGATGCGCCCGGCCCCGTCCTCGCAGCCGCCGCGGCGCTCGAGGTGTTCCACGCCGCGGCGCTCGTGCACGACGACCTCATCGACAACTCCGACACCCGTCGGGGCCGCCCCGCCACCCATCGCGCGCTCGAGGCGCGCCACCGGAGCGCCGGGTGGCACGGCGACGCGGACGCCTTCGGCCGCTCCGGCGCGATCCTCGTGGGCGACCTGCTCGTGGCGTGGAGCGACGACATCCTCGAAGCGGGCCTCGCCGAGGCGGAGCCGGGGCGCGCGGCGGCGGCCCGGCGGCAGTACGCGCTGATGCGGCGCGAGGTCACCCTCGGCCAGTTCCTCGACATCGCCGAGGAGTCCGCCTTCGTCACAGAGCCCGACGACCGGCACGCCGAGCGCGCACTGCGGGTCGCCTCATACAAGTCGGCACGGTACAGCGTGCAGCAGCCGCTCGCCGTGGGCGCGGCCCTGGCCGGCGCCGACCAGGCTCAGGCCGCGGCGCTGGCGGCATTCGGGCATCCCCTGGGGATGGCGTTCCAGCTGCGCGACGACGTGCTGGGCGTGTTCGGCGATGAGCAGGCCACCGGGAAGCCGTCCGGCGACGACCTGCGCGAGGGCAAGCGCACCGTGCTGATCGCCTACACGCGGGAGGCGCTGAGCCCCACCGCCCGCCGCATCGTCGACGAGCTCGTCGGGGACCCGACGCTCGACGCCGCACAGGTGGCGTCGCTGCAGCAGACGATCGTCGACTCGGGGGCGCTGGATCGCGTGGAGCGCCTCATCGCGGACTACGCCCGCGAGGCCGACCGCGCCCTGTCGGGAGCGCGTCTGGGCCATGCCGCCGTCGGCGAGCTGCGCGATCTCGCGCATGCGGCGACGGTGCGCACGACCTGACGCCGGGCGCCGCTGGCGCGCGAACGCGGGATCAGGCGAGGGCGCGTGCGACCCTGCGGACCTCGCTCTTGCGGCCGGCAAGGAGCGCCTCGATGGGCGCGACACCGATGGTGTCCTCGGGGGTGAGCAGCCAGTCGATCGCCTCGTCGTCGGAGAATCCCGCGTCGTGCAGGGCGAACACCGTGCCCCGCAGCGACGAGAGCGGGGTGCCGTCGACGATGAACACCGAGGGCACCTTGAGGGCGCCGTCGCGGCGCGTGCCGAGCAGGTGGAACTCGTCGAGCAGGCGACGCACGCGGCCGAGCGGTTCGCCGAGCACCTCCACCAGTTCCGGCAGGGTGAGCCAGTCGGTGTCGTACAGCGAAACTTCGTCAGAGGTCACGAAATCCACTATCCCAGATGATCGCGACGCCCGGCCCACGCCCCTTCTGTCACATGCGTCACACCGTCCACTTCTTATGACAGGCGTTGACACCCCTCACCATCCGTGCCACGGTTTTCGGAGTCGACAGAGGGGGGAAACTCGTGCGACAGAACAGCAGCACCCGCATTCCGAACGGGTCTCGCGCACTCTTCGCCAGCGTGCCTGTGGCCGTCGCCGGATCGATCGCGCTGACGCTCACGGCCGCTCCGGCGCATGCCGGGACGATGGATGCCGCGACCCGCGGCGCATCCGCCGAACCGGCGCGCAGCGTCCGGCCTCTCGCGGCCGTCCCTGCGCACGTCCCGGCCGCCGCGCCCACGACCGCCGGCATGGCGGCGGTGCCGGCGGTCCAGCCCGCGCCCGCGACCTATACGGTGGCGCGGGGCGACACCGTGAGCCGTATCGCGGCGCGTTTCGGCCTGCGCACGGCTGACGTGCTGGCGCTGAACGGCTTGAGCTGGTCCTCCGTGATCTACCCCGGACAGGTGCTGAAGCTCACCGCCGCACCGGCCGCGGCTCCCGCTCCGACAGCGCCTGCCGCCCCTCCGGCGGCGAGCTCCGGCTCGTACACGGTCCAGCGCGGCGACACGATCAGCTCGATCGCGAAGCGCCACGGCGTCACGACGAACGCCGTCCTCTCGGCGAACGGCCTGGGCTGGTCGTCGATCATCTACCCCGGCCAGAGGATCTCGATCCCCGGCCGCGCCGCACCCGCGGCATCCACTCCCACAGCTCCGACGGCGCCGGCTCCCGCACCTCCCACGGCGCCGTCGGCTGGGGGAACGAGCTACACGATCGTCGCCGGAGACACCATCAGCGCGATCGCGAAGCGCCACGGCGTGAGCGTGAACGCGGTGCTGGCCGCCAACGGGCTCGTCGCGACGTCGATCATCTACCCCGGCCAGACGATCAAGGTGCCCTCCGCCGCGCCGTCGATCCCGGGGCTCACCGCCGAGCAGGTCGCCAACGCACAGCTGATCGTCCGGATCGGGCGCGAGCTCGGCGTTCCCGACCGCGGCATCGCGATCGCCCTCGGCACCGCCATGCAGGAATCGTCGCTGCGCAACGTCACGTGGGGCGACCGCGACTCGCTGGGCCTGTTCCAGCAGCGGCCCAGCTACGGCTGGGGCACCGAGGCCGAGGTCCAGGATGCCGCCCGCGCGACCCGCGCGTTCTTCGGCGGCGCGGGCGACCCGAACGGCGCACGGACACGGGGGCTGCTCGACATCCCCGGCTGGCAGGGGCTCACGTTCACGCAGGCGGCGCAGGCGGTGCAGATCTCGGCCTACCCCGACGCGTACGCGAAGTGGGAGGCACCCGCGGCCTCCTGGCTCGCCGCGATCGGCTGACTCTCCGTCACATTACGGTCTCGCGAGGTGAGGCGCTCCGCGGGCTCGCAGGTCCTGATCCGTAGACTCTCAGCGTGAGCACGAGTCAGCAGACCGACCCGCTGATCGGCCGTCTCGTCGACGGCCGGTACCGGGTGCGTGCTCGCATCGCCCGAGGCGGCATGGCGACGGTGTACGTCGCGACCGATCTGCGCCTCGAGCGCCGTGTCGCACTCAAGGTGATGCACTCGCATCTGAGTGACGACACCGTGTTCCAGAGCCGCTTCATCCAAGAGGCCCGCGCGGCCGCCCGCCTCGCCGACCCGCACGTCGTGAACGTGTTCGATCAGGGCCAGGACGGCGACATGGCGTACCTCGTCATGGAGTACCTCCCGGGCATCACCCTGCGTGAGCTGCTGCGCGAGCAGCGCCGTCTGACCGTCCCGCAGGCGATCTCGATCCTCGACGCCGTGCTGTCGGGCCTGGCCGCGGCGCACAAGGCCGGGATCGTGCACCGCGACGTCAAGCCCGAGAACGTGCTTCTCGCCGAGGACGGCCGCATCAAGATCGGCGACTTCGGACTGGCTCGCGCGACCACCGCGAACACCGCCTCCGGTGCGCAGCTGCTCGGCACGATCGCGTATCTGGCGCCCGAGCTCGTCACGCGCGGCACCGCCGATGCGCGCAGCGACATCTACGCGATCGGCATCATGCTCTACGAGATGCTCACCGGCGAGCAGCCGTACAAGGGCGAGCAGCCGATGCAGATCGCGTTCCAGCACGCGACCGACTCCGTGCCCCGCCCGAGCGTGAAGAACCCGGGCGTGCCCGAGCCGCTCGACGAGCTGGTGCTGTGGGCGACGGAGAAGTCGCCCGACGAGCGTCCCGTCGACGCACGCGAGATGCTCACGCGCCTGCGTGAGATCGAGCGCGAGCTCGGCGTCGCCCCGGTGGTCGCCCGCACGGGGCCCATCGGCGTCGTCGGCGACTCCGCGACGCCGACCGGCGAGCTCACCGCCGTCCTGCCGAGCACCGGCACCGGTCCGATCTCGACGCTCGAAGAGGTCGACAACTCGGCGAGGCTGCGCACGGCGACGCAGCGGCGGCGCACACGCGGCGCATGGCTGCTGGTCCTGGTGCTGGTCCTCGCTGTCGTGGCCGGCGGCGTCGGCTGGTGGTTCGGGTCCGGTCCCGGCTCGATGGTCGTCGTGGCCGACGTGACCGGCGCGTCGTACGACGATGCGGCGGCCCGGCTGAAGCAGGACACGCTCGTCGCCGTCCGCGCCGACGAGAGCAGCCTCGACGTCGCCGCCGGCAACGTCATCCGCACGAACCCGAAGCAGGGCACGCGTGTCGACCGCGACAGCGAGGTGACCGTGGTCGTCTCGACGGGGCCCGCGGAGGCGACGTTCACCTCGTTCTCGGGGATGTCGGATGCCGATGCACGCGCCGCGCTGTCTGCACAGTCCGTCGACACCCCCGGCGAGAGCGCGCCCTTCTTCACCGACGCCGCATCGGGCACGGTCGTCGGCGTCTACATCCGTCCGGCCGGCGCACCCGACGACGGCACGCAGGATGTCGCCTGCCTCGACGGCTGCACGGTCCATCAGGGCGACACCGCGAGCATCCAGGTCTCGCTCGGCCCGGTGCCCGACGTCTCGGGCCAGAGCGAGGGCAAGGCCCGCAGCACTCTGGAGGGCGTCAACCTCGTCGTCGCCGACACGAGCGCGACCGAGGCGAGCGACTCCGTTCCCGAGGGCAAGGTGATCCGCATGGACGGCGCGCCTGAGAACGGCTGGCTCGCCCCCGGCGACACCGTCACCCTCGTGGTCTCCACCGGTCCTCCCCTCTTCCCGGTGCCCGACGTGGTCGGCGACACCCGCGATCAGGCGATCAAGAAGCTGGAGGACGCGGGATTCCAGGTGGACTACGCGCCGTTCTTCGCGGTCGTGCCCGACGACATCACCGAGGTCAAGGCATCCGACCCCAAGGCCGACTCGATGCACCCGAAGGGGACCCGCGTCTACATCCAGCTGAGCGTCACCGGCTGACCCCTGCGAACATGAAGATCCCGGATGCCTCGGGCGAGGCATCCGGGATCTTCGACGTCGGGGTGGTGAAGGTCAGCGCTTCTCGAGCTCCTCGGCGACGAGGAAGGCGAGCTCGAGCGACTGCATGTGGTTCAGGCGCGGGTCGCACAGCGACTCGTACCGGGTCGCGAGGGTCGCCTCGTCGATCTGCTCCGAGCCGCCCAGGCATTCGGTGACGTCGTCGCCGGTGAGCTCGACGTGGATGCCGCCCGGGAACGTGCCGACCGCGCGGTGCGCCTCGAAGAAGCCGCGGACCTCGTCGACGACGTCGTCGAAGCGCCGCGTCTTGTAGCCGGTGGGAGTGGTGATGCCGTTGCCGTGCATGGGATCGGTGACCCACAGCGGGGTGGCGCCGGAGTCCTTGACGGCCTCCAGCAGGGGCGGCAGGGCATCGCGGATCTTGCCCGCGCCCATGCGCGTGATGAAGGTGAGGCGCCCGGGCTCGCGCTCGGGGTCGAGCTTGTCGATCAGCGCCAGGGCCGTCTCGGCGGTCGTCGTGGGGCCGAGCTTCACGCCGATGGGATTGCGGATCTTCGAGAAGTAGTCGACGTGAGCGCCGTCGAGGTCGCGCGTGCGCTCCCCGATCCACAGGAAGTGAGCCGACGTGTTGTACGGCGTGTTCGTCCGGGAGTCGATGCGGGTCAGCGGACGCTCGTAGTCCATCAGCAGACCCTCGTGGCCGGTGTAGAACTCGACGCGCTTGAGCTCGTCGAAGTCGGCGCCGGCCGCCTCCATGAACTTGATGGCGCGGTCGATCTCGGTCGCGAGACGCTCGTACTGCTGGTTCGCGGGGTTCTGCGCGAAGCCCTTGTTCCACGAGTGCACCTCCCGCAGGTCGGCGAAGCCGCCCTGCGTGAACGCGCGGATGAGGTTGATGGTCGACGCGGCCGTGTGGTACCCCTTCAGCAGCCGCTGCGGGTCGGCCTGACGCGAGCCCTCGGTGAAGTCGTAGCCGTTGACGATGTCGCCGCGGTAGGCCGGCAGGGTGACGTCGCCGCGGGTCTCGGTGTCGCTGGAGCGCGGCTTGGCGAACTGGCCCGCCATGCGGCCCATCTTGACGATCGGCATCGATGCGCCGTACGTGAGCACGACCGCCATCTGCAGCACCGTCTTGATGCGGTTGCGGATCTGCTCGGCCGTGGCGCCCGCGAACGTCTCGGCGCAGTCCCCGCCCTGCAGCAGGAACGCGCGACCCGACGCGGCCCGCGCGAGGCGGTCGCGAAGGTTGTCGACCTCGCCGGCGAAGACGAGCGGCGGCAGCGTGGCGAGCTCGGCGGATGCCGCGGCCACGGCCTCGGCGTCATGCCACTGCGGCTGCTGCTTGATCGGCAGGGTCCGCCAGTGGTCGAGTGCGTCGAGGTGCTGGAGCATCCCTCGATTCTAGCCGCGGCAGGTCGAGGCCCGGCGCCGCGTGACGGCCGTCAGGCCGCCGGCTTCTTGAGGCGGTCCTTGACCGTGGACGCGTACACGTCCTCGTACTCCTGCTCCCCCAGCCGCTGCAGGGCGACCATGATCTCGTCGGTGACCGAGCGCAGGATGTAGCGGTCCCCCTCCATGCCTTGAAACCGGGAGAAGTCGAGCGGCTCGCCGATGACGATGCCCACGCGCACGATGCGCGGGACCGTGGTGCCGATCGGGAGCATGGTGTCGGTGTCGACCATCACGACCGGCACGACGGGCACGTGGGCCTCCAGCGCCATGCGGGCAAGGCCCGTGCGGCCGCGGTAGAGCTTGCCGTCGGGGCTGCGCGTGCCCTCGGGGTAGATGCCGAGCAGGTCGCCGCGCCCGAGCACCTGCAGTCCCGTGTTGAGCGATGCTTCGGAGGCCTTGCCGCCGGAGCGGTCGATCGGGATCTGGCCCGTCGCCTTCATGAACATGCGTGTGGCCCAGCCCTTGACGCCCTTGCCCGTGAAGTAGTCGCTCTTGGCAAGGAACGACACCGGCCGGTCGATCATGAGCGGCAGGAAGACGGAGTCCATGACCGACAGGTGGTTGCTCGCGAGGATCGCGGCGCCCTCGGCCGGGACGTTGCGGCGGCCGACGATCCATGGACGCCAGATCGCCTTGACGATCGGACCGATCACCACGTACTTCATCAGCCAGTAGAACATCGGGCGTCTACCCCTCTGCCGAGGCCAGGTCCGCGGCGCCGATGAGCCCCGCGTCATTCACGAGCTGCGCGATCGCGAACTGCGCGACCGGGCGGTCTCCGTATCCCGGCAGCGACGTCTCGTACGCGAGGCGGACCGGCGCGAGGAGGTCCTCCCCCAGCTGCGCCACCCCGCCGCCGATGACGAACAGCTCGGGGTCGAGCACGGCCTGGAACCCGCCGCACGCCTCGCCGAGGGCCGTCGCCACGCGCCGCAGGGCCTCCGTGGCGCCGGGATCGCCCGCGAGGACGAGGCGCGAGACGGCGGGGCCCGAGATCGTGCCCGTTTCCGCGCGGAGTGCGGCGAGGGCTTCGCCGATCCCGCCGGCGTCAGCGATGTCGTGGGCCTCGCGCTGCAGGGCACGGCCGGACGCATACTGTTCGAGGCATCCGCTCTGGCCGCATCCGCACAGCAGTCCGCCGCGGATGAAGCGCATGTGCCCGAGTTCGGCGGCGATGCCGTGGCCGCCGCGGAACAGCTCGCCGTCGAGCACGATCGCGCCGCCCACCCCGGTGCCCATCGTGAGCATGACCATGTTCTGCACGCCGCGCCCGGCGCCGAAGCGGTACTCGGCCCAGCCGGCCGCGTTGGCGTCGTTCTCGATGGCGACGGGGAGCTGGATGCCGTCCTCGAGGCGAGCCTTGAGCGGCTCGTTGCGCCAGGCGATGTTGGGCGCGTGGATCACGATGGCCCGGTCGCGGTCGATGAAGCCGGCGGCGGCGACGCCGACGGCCTCGACGTCGTGCCCGGAACGGAAGTGGCGGGCCATGTCGATGACGGCCTGTGCGAGCGCCCCGGTGTCGGTCGGCGTGTCGACGCGGACCTTCTCGATGATGCGGCCGTCGGCGTCGACGACGCCTCCGGCGATCTTCGTTCCGCCGATGTCGATGCCGACCTTGAGCACTGCACTTCCTTCCCGGCTGCCGCGCGCGCGAACAGCGTCTTGAAGTCTAGCCAGCGCGCACTCCTCCACACCCCCGACAGTGCTGATGTGACGGCGGATTAGACTCGAATGATCTACCCGAGATAATCCGTCGTCCGGTACCGAAGGAGCTGCCGTGGTCCAGTTCGAAGTCCCCGCGATCGTCCCCGCCGATCCGCAAGCCAACATCTCCGACCTTCTGGTCGAACGCGTCAAGAAGACGCCGAACGGCGCACTGTTCGCCGTCCCGGACGGCGACGGCTGGCGCGACATCAGCGCCGCCGAGTTCCAGAAGCAGGTGATCGCCCTCGCCAAGGGCTTCGCCGCCGCGGGCATCGAGCCCGGCGACAAGGTGGGCTTCGTCGCCCGCACCACCTACCAGTGGACCCTCGTCGACTTCGCGCTGTTCTATGCCGGCGCCGTTATGGTCCCGATCTACGAGACGAGTTCGGCCGCGCAGATCGCGTGGAACCTGTCGGACTCGGGCGCCATCGCCATCATCACTGAGAACCCCGACCACACCGCGCGCTTCGAAGAGGCCCGCGGCGAGCTCCCGCTGATCCGCTCCGCGTGGCAGATGCACGCGGGAGACCTCGACAAGCTCGTCGCCCAGGGTGCCGACGTGACGGACGACGAGATCGAGCGTCGTCGCAGCATCGCGGTCGGCGCCGACATCGCGACCCTCATCTACACGTCCGGGTCGACGGGGCGCCCCAAGGGCTGCGTGCTCACGCACAGCAACTTCGTGGAGCTCGCCCGCAACTCGGCCAAGTCGCTCCACGAGGTCGTCGAGACGCCCGGCGCCTCCACGCTGCTGTTCATCACGACGGCGCACGTGTTCGCGCGCTTCATCTCGATCCTCGCCGTGCACTCGGGCGTCAAGGTCGGGCACCAGCCCGACACGAAGCAGCTCCTCCCCGCGCTGGGCTCGTTCAAGCCGACGTTCCTGCTCGCGGTCCCCCGCGTGTTCGAGAAGGTCTACAACTCCGCCGAGCAGAAGGCAGAGGCGGGCGGCAAGGGCAAGATCTTCCGCGCCGCGGCGAAGACCGCCGTCGACCATTCGACGCTGCTGCAGGAGGGCAAGAAGGTCCCCTTTGGCATGCGGATCAAGTTCGCGCTGTTCGACAGGCTCGTCTTCTCGAAGCTGCGCGAGGCCATGGGCGGCCGCGTCACGTACGCCGTGTCGGGCTCCGCCCCGCTCGGCCCCCGCCTCGGCCACTTCTTCCACAGCCTCGGCGTGACCATCCTCGAGGGCTACGGCCTCACCGAGACGACCGCCCCGGCGACGGTCAACATCCCGTCGAAGTCGAAGATCGGCACCGTGGGTCCCGTGCTCCCGGGCGTCGGCATCCGCCTCGCCGACGACGGCGAGATCCAGGTGCGCGGCATCAACGTCTTCAAGGAGTACTGGCGCAACGACGAGGCCACCGCTGCCGCGTTCGACGGCGACTGGTTCAAGACGGGCGACGTGGGCTCGTTCGACGAGGAGGGCTTCCTCACGATCACCGGCCGCAAGAAGGAGATCATCGTCACCGCGGGCGGCAAGAACGTCTCCCCGGCTGCTTTGGAAGACCCGATCCGGGCGAACCCGCTGGTCGGTCAGGTCGTCGTCGTCGGCGACCAGAAGCCGTTCATCTCCGCCCTGATCACGCTCGACACGGAGATGCTGCCGACCTGGCTCGCCAACAACGGCGAGGACAAGGACATGACGCTGGCGGAGGCGTCGGTGAACCCGGCGGTCAACGCGGAGATCCAGCGCGCGGTGGACGCCGCCAACGCCGGTGTCTC
>NZ_JBQCIP010000256.1:0-10499 GCF_051953575.1 Microbacterium sp. | reverse complement strand
TGCTCGACGGCCTCGAGTGTGTGGCCCACCATTGAGAGGTAGCTGATGACCGTGGCATCCGCGCCCTCCCGCCGCAGCGCGGCCTTGCCGAGCGGCAGAAGGTAGTCCAGGTCGCCCTCCGGCACCTCGTCGGCGGTGCCGTAGAGGTCGACGTGCTCGATCACGAGGACGGGGTCCTCGAGCGCGAGCGCGGTGTTCATCAGACCGATGTAGTCGGCCGCCGTCGACGGGGCGACGATTCGCCAGCCGGGACTGGTCGCGAAGATGCCGGCGGGGTCCATGAGGTGCTGTGAGCCGTACCCGGACCCCATGGCCACCTTCGTGCGAAGCACGAGCGGAACCGGGTTGTCGCCGCCGAACATGTGGCGAGCTTTCCCGATCTGGTTGAAGACCTGATCGGCCGCAACCCACATGAAGTCGGGGTACATGAATTCGACGACCGGACGGAACCGTCCGTCCAGAGCCAGGCCCCCGGCCAGACCCACGAAGGCGTTCTCGCTGATCGGCGTGCCGAGCACACGGCCCTCGCCGTGCGCCTTGACCAGACCCTTCGTGGCGCCGTTCGTCCCTCCGTTGAGGCGGTGCACGTCCTCCCCCATCACCACGATGCGAGGATCTTCCGTCATGCGCCGGTCCATCACCTGTGCGACGGCATCCACGAACTTGATCGTGCGGGTGGGGGCGGCGCCGTCCAGTGCGGGCAGACCCACGACCTCGCTGCCGTCGCCGCGGACGCCGACATTGACGAAGCTCGTCTCCGGCCAGAGTGCGGGCCGGACGCGGCGCTTGCCCGGGCGGTCGGGGTCGCTCTCGAGCAGCTGCTCCACGGCCTCGGTCATCGCGCTCTGCACGCGTCCGCGGAGGGCGGTCACGTCGTCCTGGGTGAGCAGGCCGCGCCGGATCATGTGCTGGGCGACGAGGTCGAGCGGGTCGCGCGCCCGCCAGGCCGCTTCCTCTTCCTTCTCGCGGTAGCCGAAGGCGCTGCCGGGGTAGGGTCCGTTCTGGTGGAAGAAGCGGTAGACCTCGGCTTCGATGATCGTGGGGCCCCCGCCGGAGCGCATCCGCTCGGCTGCCTCTTCCATCGCAAGATGCACGGCGAGCGGATCCATGCCGTCGACGCGCCAGGAGGGGATGCCGAATCCCTGACCCCGGACGGAGAATCGCGGATCGGCGGTGATCTCATCGGCGTGGGTGGAGAC
The DNA here is from genome assembly GCF_051953575.1 of Microbacterium sp. Taxonomy (GTDB): domain Bacteria; phylum Actinomycetota; class Actinomycetes; order Actinomycetales; family Microbacteriaceae; genus Microbacterium. The sequence continues at coordinate 9,300 of NZ_JBQCIP010000256.1, read as the reverse complement.
GGCGTACAGGTTGTTCTCCACGAAGAAGCAGACCGGCAGCTTCCAGGCCGCGGCGAGGTTCATCGACTCGAGCACCGAGCCGATCTGCGCCGCGCCGTCGCCGAAGTAGTTGATGGTGAGGTCGGTGGTGCCGGAGTGCTTCTGCGCCCACGCGTTGCCGGTCGCCATCGGAGCGCCGCCGCCGACGATCGCGTTGGTTCCCAGCGCCCCGGCCTCGAACCACTGCAGGTGCATGGAACCGCCCCGGCCGCGGCAGTATCCCTGTGCCAGGCCGAGGATCTCGGCGAGCGTACGCTGCAGGACGGTCTGGATGGCCGGTGTGACCGGGTGCGCCGGGTCGATCACTCCGTCGGCGACGTGGGTGAGCGCCTTGGCGAGGAACTGATGGTGCCCGCGATGCGATCCGTTCACGCCGTCCGCGGAGCGCAGGCCCATGATCGAACCGACCGCACCGCCCTCCTGGCCGATGCTCGAGTGCGCGGGACCGTGGACGATCCCCTCCGCGGCGAGCTCCAGCACCGACTCCTCGAACGCACGGATCAGGTGCAGCTGGGTGAGCATCGTGCCGAGGAATGCCGGCTCCGCGGCATCCCAGTCGGCGCGTGTCGTCGTCAGTTCGAACCAGTCGACACCCGTCTGCAGTCGCTTCTTCTTCGGCATCGTCGCCCATTCCGGTCGCGTCGCAGCGAACCGCTGTGATCACCACCACCGTAGACTACGATTTGATCCAATACAAGCCGTTCTCTTCCTATTCTTGAGCTACTTGCGACTAGAATCGGCTCACTGGATACAATCGATTCGAGAGAGCGAAGGAGCCAACGGGTGTCTGAGAAGAAGGCGCGAGGCATCCCCGGCCTTCGCGGGACGGATCACATCGGCTTCACGGTGCCCGACCTCGAGGAGGCTCACCACTTCCTGGTCGACATCCTCGGGTCCGAGATGATCTACGAGCTCGGCGCGAAGCGCGCGGACGACGATTGGATGCAGACGCACCTGGGCGTGCATCCGCGTACCGTCGTCCGGGAGATCCGGTTCTACCGGCTCGGCAACGGCGCGAACTTCGAGATGTTCTTGTACGAGGCCGCGGACGGGCAGGCGCCGCAACCTCGCAACAGCGACATCGGCGGTCACCACATCGCTTTCTACGTGGACGACATGGATGTCGCCGTGAGCTACCTTCGTGAGAACGGTGTCGCCGTCATGGGGGAACCGACCGCGAGCAAGCAGTCGGCCGAGGGCCAGCGTTGGATCTACTTCCGGAGCCCCTGGGGCCTCCAGTTCGAACTCGTCAGCTTCCCGGGCGGCAAGGCGTACGAGAATGGAGCCGAGCGGGTGCTCTGGCATCCGGCACATCCCGACCGATGACGGAAGGAACCCGGATGCCGCCCAGCGTGACGACCCACGGTGCTACCGGCGCGCGGGTCGCGGCGACTCTCCGCGATGCGATCCTGTCTGGAACGTACGCCCCCGGCGAGCGCATCAGGCAGGACGAGCTCGCCGAACGGCACGGTTCGAGCCGACTGCCCGTCCGCGAGGCCCTGCGCATGCTTGAGGCAGAGGGCCTTGTCACCCTGGTCGCCAACACGGGCGCCTGGGTGTCGAAGCTCAGCGTCGAGGAATGTCAGGAGATGTACCAGGTGCGGGAACGATTGGAACCGCTCCTGCTTCGACTGAACGTGCCGCTGCTGACCGAAGACACGATCGACGGCCTCCAGTTCCTCGCCGATTCGATGGAGGCCTGCGAGGACGTAGAGCGCTTCCTGCGCCTCGACCGCGAGTTCCACCTGTCATGCCTGAACGCCGTATCGACCAGCCTGCTCGGAGACATCGTGCTCAACCTGTGGAACCGCACGCAGCACTATCGGCGGGCCGCCACGCGCCTGTTCTACCTCGACGGCGACCGGAGCGTGCACCACGACCATCAACTCCTCGTCAACGCGCTGGACAAGCGGGACGCGGAGGAGGCTGAGCATGTGCTGGCGCGGCATATTCGTCGAAGTCGGCTCGAGCTGGCCCGTCATCCGGAGCTATTCGACAGTCGCTAAGGAGAGCCGGCGGCGCGACGCGCCCGCTCTTCTCTGCGCGATTGCCGGACATCCTGCCCTGCACATCGACCGGGTCGAGGATGTCCTGGCCACGCTACTTCCACGCCGTCGACTTCCCCCGCTCGCAGGCGCCGACGCGCAGTGCAACGTCGCCTTGATGGACGTCGCCACCCCACCGTCGACGGTGTTTCGGGGTCTTCATTCAACGCCTACGCGGGCCCGAAGAACATCAGCGAGTTGCCGTTCGCCGATCATGACGGTGGCCGTCGGGCGGATACGCGGAATATCGAACTCCTACGCACTGCGAGGACGGCCCGGCGACCGACCGGCTGCCCACAGCCGTTTCGACGGTCGACTGCCTGAACCGCCGTGCGTGGCCGAGATCACGCTGCTGGTCGTCGCAGATGCGTGAGATGCGCGAGCGACCGTTCTATGGTCCGATGAGCGCGCGCCTGGGCGAGCACCAGCAGTCTCACCTCACACCATCATCATGCAAGTGCTCATATGACCAAGAACACAACCGCGTCGCCGCATCGCACACAGCTCAACCCAACGTTGAAGTCGCGCATGGCCGAGCCGCACCGGCCACAGGGGAACTTCGCCTCCGGACGATTGCTCACCGCCGCCTCGTCGTGGATGTTCGCCCTACGAGAGTCGAAGGGCCCATGAACCTCGGCGGACGCCCGAGCAGAGCACGCTTCGCCGCCATCGTCGGCGACGCCAGCCGTGGCCTTTCCTTGCATGCGCACTTTGTTTCGCAACTTTCCTAGCGTCCCTCTGTGACAAGAGTGCCGGCTCAACGAGCCACAAGCTGATCCGAGTGTCTCAGGGGTCGAGACATCCGGCTGATGTTCGGCGCGTGCCAGCGACGCGGCCTGGCCTTTGGGCTAGAGGTGATCGAGCACCTCCGCACGAGTGAGAGTGGGGGCCGACACGACCAACGACGCCAGCGGCGGAACCCCCGCCGGCGTTGAGCGCCATGACCGGTAAGCCTCATCGTCGGCGATTGTTGCCCACCGCTCCACGAGCACGAATCGCGTCGGGTCGTCGACGTCAACCGAGACCTCGACGCCGAGGCATCCCGGCTGAGCCCGAGTGCCCTCAAGTGTCTTGCGGATGAGCGCAGGAGCCTCGCCGAGGAGGTCGGGATCGAGTCGGACTACGAACACAGACAGCACAGTCATGATTCATGTGTAGTCGTACTTCTATCAAGTGTCAAGTAATGCTTCACGATGTGGAGCATGGCTGAATTCCAGCCATTCGCGACACGATCCGCGGGCATCTTCGCATCTTTCGCCGACCAGGAGTCGGCGATTCTTCAAACACGTGACTGTCCGCCTAGACCCCCCGCGTAATAACGCCGGTTGTCCGAGCGTCACCCCGTTCTGGTTGAAGGAGTCGACTGCGAACCACGTCTCCTGGTCGGCGTTGAGGGACGGCACGTCGAGGTGCGTCCTGTCGTACACACCAGTCAACTGCGGTAGAGCTTGTCCGGGCTCGCGCCATAGCGGATGTTCTACCCGTGGGCGCCGACAGCGGCGTTCCAAGTGAGACGTGCGGTCAGTGCGTCCAGACGCACCGCGTCAGCCGCCACCGGGGGCGGGGCACTGCCTTCTCCGTGTCCGAAGAGGCGGAGTCCGCTCACCGCGAAGGCGCCGCCGAAGGGAAGCGCACGCGCGGTGACCCGGATGAAGCGCAGCGGGTGAGGCTCGTCCAGAACGATGAGCGCATGCGGACGGTCTTCGCCCGTGCCCGAACCGTCGAACAGTACGGTCCAGTCAGCACCGTCGCGTGATCCCTCGACCAGGACCTCGGCTGCGTCGTGCGTCGGGTAGATTCCACGCCAGGTGTGACCGCCGTCGGCACCCTCATGCAACCGCGGTGCCGATTCGGCGAGCGCGTGATCAGCCAGGTTCACCTGGATGGCGCTCACCATCCGCTCCCCCTCGAGTTCGACCGAGAGCCATTGGCCGACGCCCGGTCCGTCCGATGCCCACCAGTTCCGCACGTCCTCGTTCACTGCGAGGTCGGGCTCGTGCCCCGCCGCCGATGAGGATGCGAGAGTACGCGCCCGGTAGGAGAGCAGCATCCATTCCGGCTGCCGCTGCAGCCACGGATCGAACGGACCATCGGGAACGCGGAAGGGGTAGTCGGCGAAGCTCTGGTTGCAGAACAGCACGCCATCGTCGTCGAAGCCTGCCGGAAAGATGCCGATGCGGCGCTCGAAGATGTCGTTCGCACTGATGCGCATCGTGGCAGCGTGCCACCAGTTGCCCCATTCGTCCTGGAACGTGCTGCCATGGCCGGCTCCGGTGATGAAACCGCCCGGCTTGGACGAGAACGGGCTGTGCGGAGAGTACATGTACGGCCCGAGCGGGGACTCCGCAGTGAAGTATCCGTCGGCGTAGGTGTTCCACTGTGTGCCAGGTGCGGCGTATCGCAGGTAGTAGCGGGCACCGACGCGGGTCATCCATGCACCTTCGAGGTACGGCGAAGTCCCCATGAACTGCGCAGTCAGCCGCTCCCGCTCGGTGGTCGCTCTCGGGCGACACCGCCCTGGTCCACCTGGATCGACGGCCGGTCCGATGCCGGCGGCGTATTTCGGACGGCACAACTCTGCAGCACGACGGTGCTGCAGACGATGGCGCGTTCCACCAGACGGCCCGATCCCACTACGCCCCCCGCCCGGCCTCTTCGGCGTCCAGTGAACCTGACGATTAGCCAGATCTACCTACCGGTCTCGCTCGATCGGGGATATATTTACATCTCTGACAAACTTCGTCGCGGATGTGCTGCAGAGGCCGCCCGCGATTCGGGAGGGCACCATGGAGGCGACGACGCACCTGCGCGACGACCGGGCATCTGTCGACAAGGCGCTCAGCCTCCTACTGGCGTTCCGCTCGCAGACGCAGACCGGCATCGGCGTCAGCGAGCTGGCGCGCCGCGCCGACATGAGCAAGTCGACCGCACACCGGATCCTGGGAATGCTCGAGCGCAACCGCGCCGTCGAGCGAGCCGGGACGGCGTACCGCCTCGGGCCGGTCTTCGCCGAGCTCGGCGCGCGCGTGGAGTCCCCGATCCACGACGTCCTGCGCGATCTGCTGACGCCGTACCTCGCGGACCTGTATCAGGCAACGCATCAGACGGTGCATCTCGCGGCGCTGCACGGCACGGATATCGTGTACCTCAACAAACTCAACGGCCACCGCTCGGTGCAGTCGCCAAGCCGGATCGGCGGTCGCATTCCCGCGTACTGCACCGCGGTGGGCAAAGTGCTGCTCGCCTACGACGCCGCCGCCATGGACGCGGCCATGGCGGGACCCCTGTCACCGTGGACGGCCAGGACGATCGTTGATCCCGGGCTGCTCGCGCGCGAGCTCGCGGGGGTCCGCGCGCACGGGCTCGCCGTCGACCGGGGCGAGCTCCTCGAGGACCTCCATTGCATCGCGGCGCCGGTCATGGGGCCCCACGGACGGCCTGTGGCCGCGTTCTCGGTCTCGTGCCCCGCCGGCGTCGACCCTGGTTCCTATACGGTCGAGCTTCGGCGCCTGTGCTTCTCCGCTGGCAGGGCGCTGCAGACATCGCGGACCCTCGCCGGGGTGCGGTGAGCGTCCGCGCCGGGGTGTGATGGAGCACGCCGGGGCCGCGGCTCACGCGCGCGCGGCGACGAGATCGAGTGCGATATCCGTGATCATGTCCTCCTGACCGCCCACGAGACCACGGACCCCGACCTCGACAAGAATGTCGCGCGCGTCGACGCCGTAGTGCGCGGCAGCCGTCTCGGCGTGGCGCAGGAAGCTGGAGTACGCCCCGGCATATCCCAGTGAGAGGGTCTCGCGGTCGACCTGGACCGGGCGGTCGTGCAGCGGGCGGACGAGATCGTCCGCAGCATCCTGCAGCGCGAAGAGGTCCGCGCCCGTCTCCCACCCCTGCAGGCGGACGACGGCGACGAACGCCTCGATCGGCGTGTTGCCCGCCCCGGCGCCGTGACCCGCGAGAGAGGCATCCACGCGCCGTGCTCCCTCCTCGACCGCGACCACCGAATTGGCGACCGCCAGGCTCAGGTTCTGGTGGGCGTGGATGCCGACCTCGGTGCTCTCGTCCAGGGCGTCCCGATAGGCGCGCACCCGCTCGGCGATGCCGCTCATCGTGAGGCGTCCCGCCGAGTCCGTGACGTACACGCAATGGGCGCCATAGGACTCCATCAGCTTGGCCTGCTGGGCGAGCGAGGCGGGGTCACTCAGATGCGACATCATCAGGAAGCCCGACACGTCCATGCCCCACTCGCGGGCAGCCGCGATGTGCTGGGCAGCAACGTCGGCTTCGGTGCAGTGCGTCGCGATGCGCACGGACACGATGCCCAGCTCGAACGCCCGGCGGAGGTCCCGCAGGGTCCCGATGCCCGGCAGCAGCAGGGTCGTCAGCGCCGCGCGCTTCACGCGCTCCGCGACCGCTTCGATCCATGCTGCGTCCGAGTGGGATGCGACGCCGTAGGTGAGCGAGCTGCCTGCGAGACCGTCGCCGTGGGCGACTTCGATGGCGTCGACGCCGGCCGCGTCGAGCCGACCGGCGATCTCCGCGGCGACAGCCGGTGAGATGCAGTGGCGGATGGCGTGCATGCCGTCGCGCAGGGTGACGTCCTGCAGATAGACACGGGTCATGGCGTGTGTTCCTTCGGAGGGTGGAGTGCGACCAGCCTCTCGGCGGCACGGAGGGCCGCGCTGGTCATGATGTCGAGGTTGCCGGCGTAGTCGGGCAGGTACATCGCGGCGCCGGCGACCTCCAGAAAGACGGTGACACGGGTGTAGCCGTGCGCGTCGATCCGTCCCGAAGGCACGAGCGCATCGAGTTCGCTCCCCTGATCGAGGAACTGCACCTCCTGCTTGAGTGTGTAGCCCGGCACGAAGCCGGCCACCGCGTGCGCGATCGGCACGTCGCGTGCGGGCGGGAAGAACCTCTGCATCAGCATGGTCAGAGTCTCAATCGCGCGAGTCTGGGTGGAGCCGTCCTGGTCGACCCGCGACCCGTAACGGTACGGGACTCCTCGCCCGCCGAAGGCGATCTGGTCGTCCGCCGTGCGCTGGGCGTACATATAGCCGTGCGCGAAATCGGAGAGGAGCTCCCTGCCAGCCCACCCGATCTGGTCCCATACGTCGGCAGGAAGAGGTTCGGTCACGATCATCGATGAGTTCATGGGGAGCCAGCGGCGATGCTCGCCCTTCAGATCGGCGGTGAATCCCTCCGTTGCTCGGAGGATGTAGTCGGCGCTCACGACGCCGCGTTCGGTTATCGCTTTCCCCGGACGGATCTGTGCCACGGCCGCGTCTCGACCGACCGCCACTTCCCTGGGACCGTGACCGACATGGGTGCCTCGTGGATCCACGGCATCACCGACTCCCCCGTCGCCGCAGCGGCCGAGGCGTTCGGCATGCGCACCGTCGAGTTCACCGTCGGCGGCTACCAGCCCGACAGCCGGCCGATCGCGTACTACGGACCCGACGGGAAGCGATTGACGGATGCCGCGAACCGCGCGTACATCGACGACATCCACACCGTCGACGCCACGCTCCGGGAGGTGGTCGCGGCTTCCGCACGCGACGCGTCGTATCGCGACGTGACCGAGGCCGCGCTCGCGACGCAAGGCTGGGACGCGGAGCGCACGCAGCGCGTACGCGAGTACCTCGAGCACCGCTCCAAGGAGCAGTACGGCGCCTGGATCGAGGACCTCGCCGCGCACGGCCTCGACGACGACTCCATCGACGGCGACGAGGTGGTGTTCCCCGAGGGGTACGACCGCCTGCCGCGACGGCTCGCCGAGGGGCTCAACATCCGTCTCATCCATGTCGTGACCGACGTGCAGTGGTCGCCCGAGGGAGTCCTCGTGACGACCGACCAGGGCCTGTTCGCCGCCGACACGGCGATCGTCACGGCGCCGGTCGGCGTGCTCCAGTCGGACGAGTTCGCCATCGATCCGCCGCTGCCCGAACCGGTCGCCAGGGCGCTCAGCAGGCTGACGATGAACCGTTTCGAGAAGGTGTTCCTGCGGTTCCCGACGAAGTTCTGGGACGACGGCGTCTACGCGATCCGCCAGCAAGCACCCGAGAGTCGCTGGTGGCACTCCTGGTACGACCTCACCGCGCTCGACGGCACGCCGACGCTGCTGACCTTCGCCGCCGGCCCGGCGGCGGTCGAGACGTGGGACTGGACCGAGGACGAGATCGTCGAGTCCATCCTCGTGCAGCTGCGCCGCCTCTACGGCGACCGCGTCGCGACGCCGACCACGTGCACGTCACGGACTGGCAGGACGACCCGTGGTCGCACGGGTCGTACGCCTACATGACGGTCGGATCGACCACGGCCGACCACGACGACCTCTCGACCCCCATCGGCGGCGTGCTGCACCTCGCGGGCGAGGCGACGTGGACCGACGATCCGGCGACGGTTCCCGCCGCGATGTTCTCCGGCCACCGCGCGGCGTCGAGGGTCCTGGGACGCAGCATCCCCATCGAAGGAGCCTGGACCGACTCCTGACCCTGGTGTGCGGGCTTTCGTTGCGGTATGCATGGCACAACGGGAGCGCAGGAGCCGCAAAATGTCCGCACAGACACCTGTCGCACACTCGCTGGTGATCCGTTCCTCGGCGCGCGCACGCACCACCGCCGTCGTGCCGTTGAGCACAGCGGAGCTGATGCGCGATCACCTCGAGCGAGTGCGCGCGGCGCTGCCCTTCGACGCCGCCCAAGTGCTCGTGTTCGATCGGACGTACGACGAACACCGGGAAGTGGCGCAGATCGGCTATCCCGCCCCCGTGGCGCAGGCGATGGCGGAGCAGTTCACCCGCGATTGGCCGAAGCCGGCGTGGTATCCACGCGATCCTGGCGATGATCTGCCCCCGACGATCAGCGCTGAGCAAGACTCGCCCATCTCATTCCGCCGTTCGGATGTCTACCGCGACCACCTCGCGCCTGCCGGCTATCGTGACGGCCTCACCCTGGAACTGAGCCATCGTGGGCGGTACGTGGGACTCGCGAACTTCTCGTCCTTCATGGAGGGGTTCTACAGCACCGAGCTTCGTCGGCGCAGCACCGCGTTCGCCTCGCTCCTCGGTCACGCGGTCAGCAGCATCGCGCACGAACTGGAGACTGTGCCGGCGGCTGCCCGGGCTGCGGTGATCGACGCAGCCGGAGCCGCGACCTCTCTTCAGGGTCGCGAGTTGAGTACCTTGCCCGCTCGAATGGACTTCATCGCCGTTGTA
>NZ_JBQCIP010000255.1:0-23713 GCF_051953575.1 Microbacterium sp. | reverse complement strand
CCGGTCCCGCGCCCCAGAGGCGAACCCCGAAACGGAGCACGAATGACACTCGCCACGATCATCGCCATCGCCGCCGAAGAGGCTGAGCACACCGGCAACGTCGCCCTCGAGACCGTGGGCTACGGCATCGTGGCGGTCGTCGTGTTCGCCGCACTGGCCCTGGTGACGCTGTCGTACCGCAACGTGGCCAACCGCCACTCGCACAAGGCCGAGGCGTACGCCAAAGCCCACGCCAACGACGTCCAGCGATCGGGGCACGGCCACTGAGGCCAGCCCGCATGGTCGGCACGGAGGCCTCGAGGATCGGGGTCATGGGTGGGACGTTCGATCCCATCCACCACGGGCACCTCGTCGCAGCGAGCGAGGTCGCTCAGTGGTTCGATCTCGACGAGGTCGTCTTCGTGCCCACCGGCGAGCCGTGGCAGAAGGCCGACGTCTCGCCCAGCGAACACCGCTATCTGATGACCGTCATCGCGACGGCATCCAATCCCCGCTTCACAGTGAGTCGGGTCGACATCGACCGCGACGGACCCACCTACACCATCGACACGCTCCGCGATCTGAAGGCCCAGCGCCCGGACGCGGAGCTGTTCTTCATCACGGGCGCGGACGCCATAGCGCAAATTCTCAGTTGGAGAGACCATGATGAGTTGTGGGATCTCGCCCACTTCGTCGCTGTGTCTCGCCCGGGACACGTGCTGAACACGGACGGCCTGCCCAGCGACGACGTCAGTCAGCTCGAGATCCCCGCCCTCGCCATCTCGTCGACGGACTGCCGCGACCGAGTGCAGCGAGGACACCCGGTGTGGTACCTCGTGCCCGACGGGGTCGTCCAATACATTGCGAAGCATCATCTCTACCGGAGCAAGGAATGAGTACACCCGAGCAACCGGCATCGCCCGCCCTCACCCGCAAGCAGATCCGCGAGCTGCGGAACACGGGCTCGACGCCCGTGATCACCGCCGCGCCGACGGCCGATGCGGCCCCTGAGGCCCCCGCACCCGTCGAGCCCGTCGCGCCGACCCCGCCGCCCGCGGCCGTGGTGCCCGCCCCCGCCGCGCCGTTCCCGCGCCCGGCCGAGCCCGCCGTCATCGCGCCCGCTCCCGTCGCGGACTCGACAGTCGATCTCGGCGTCTCGCCGCTGACCCGGCGCCAGGCGCGTCAGCAGGAGCGCATCCGCACCGCGTCCGTTCCCGTGATCACGCCCGAGGTCGTCGCCGCGCACGCTGCGGCGACGGGCGCCACGGCGTTCGCGCCGTCCGGGTCGCCCGATCCTGCGTTCGAGCAGCAGCCGTTCGCAGAGCCGCAGCCGGCGTCCCGCCCGACGCCGTCGCTCTTCGTCGAGTCGACGGACTCGGGCGAGGTGAGCACCGACAGTGGCATGCACGCGCTCTTCGGCATCCCGCGCGAGCCCGAGCCCGGCGCCGTCGCGGCCGCCCCCGTCGCAGCTGCACCCGCCGCCACTCCTGCGCCTCAGGTGTCGTGGATCCAGCCGGCCGCCGACGAGAGCACGGGAATCGACGCGTTCGATTCCGCCCTCGCCGGCGTCGAGGACCCGATCGCAGAGCAGGAGAAGGCCGTCGTGAGCCCACTGCTCGGTGCCGGACTGCTCGAGGCGCAGGCGGCGAATCCGGTCCCCGCGGCCGAGGCCGAGCCTGCGGCGGCGGAATTCCCGCCGTCGTTCGACCAGCTCCTCTCCCGTACGACCGGGGCCATCGCGCTTCCGAGCGCGCTCATCGTGTCGCAGGCACCCGAGGTCACGTCGCTCGTGGCGCCCGTCACCGCGACCGGCGAGGTCATCGTCACCGGCACCTTCAACCTGCCCGAGGGCCTCGGTTCGACCGGGCACGCAAAGGGCACCGCCGACGGCAAGGAGATCGACGCGACACTCGTCGACGGCGAGCTGCCGGTGCACTCGTCTCCGACGCCGATCGCCGCGAGCGCCGCCGTGAGCACGGTCAAGATGCCCGGCGAGGTCATCAAGCCCCCCGCTCCCGAGAAGGGCGGCAAGCTCATGATGTCGCTCGCCGTGACCGCGGGAGTGCTCGCCCTCGCCCTGGTGGGCGTCCTCATCCTCGCCTTCGCGACAGGAGTCTTCTGATGACCGCGACCCCTCAGTCGCTCGACATGCTGCAGATCGCGGCGACGGCCGCCGACGCGAAGGGCGGCGAGGATCTCATCGCCCTCGATGTCTCGGAGCCGTTGCCGCTGGTCGACATCTTCCTGCTCGTGACAGGCCGCAACGAGCGCAACGTCGCCGCCATCGCCGATGAGGTCGAGGACAAGCTGCTCGAAGCCGGGTACAAGCGTCTGCGCCGCGAGGGGCGCCAGGAGTCCCGCTGGGTGCTGATCGACTTCGGCGACCTCGTCGTGCACGTTTTCCACGAGCAGGAGCGCGTCTACTACGGTCTCGAGCGTCTGTGGAAGGACTGCCCCGTCGTTCCGATCCAGCTGCCCGCACGCGCGGGCGCTGAAGAGTGACCATGGTTCGGAGCACCCCTCAGAGTGTTGTAAGCTAGACGAGTTGCCCCGCGAGAGCGGGAAAACGGTCAGGGCCTGTGGCGCAGCTGGTAGCGCACCTGCATGGCATGCAGGGGGTCAGGGGTTCGAGTCCCCTCAGGTCCACCAAGAAATCCCCCGGCTAACCGGGGGATTTTGTTTTTCCGGCACGTGTCCTGAAGACTCGCACCACATCGTGACAGACTCGGCAGATGACCCGTAACCGCACCCGAACGCGCGTGGTGGTGGCATCCGGGGGCGTCCTCCTGGTCCTCGCTGTCGTGGCGGCTCTGGTCCTCACGGGAACCATCTGGCCCGCGCGGTTCTTCGCCGCTGGTTACGAGGTGCGCGGGATCGACATCTCGAGCTACCAGGGCGAGGTCGACTGGGACGCCCTCGCCTCTGAGGACATCGACTTCGCGTACATCAAGGCGACGGAGGGCTCCTCGTCGATCGATTCGCAGTTCGCCGCGAACTGGGCAGGAGCCTCGCGGACGGGTCTGCTGATCGGGGCGTACCACTTCGTGAGCTTCGAGAGCAGCGGCGACGCCCAGGCTGCGCACGTGATCGACACCGTCCCGGACGATGCGACGCTGCCCATCGCCCTGGATCTCGAGTTCTACGGCGAGTTCTTCGCGCACCCGCCGACGCGTGAGCAGGTGGACGAGATCCTCCACCCGCTGCTGGAACGACTCGAAGAGCACTACGGCGCACCACCGGTCATCTATGCGACACCGCAGGCCTACGATCGCTACCTGTCCGGCGGGTACGCGAGGAACCCGATCTGGATCCGTTCGCTCGTCCTCCCACCGCGCCTGGGCGACGATCGGGACTGGACCATCTGGCAGTACTCTGACCGCGACCGTCTCCGCGGGTACGTCGGTGTCGAGCAGTACATCGACATGAACGTGTACCACGGCACCCGCGATGAGCTCGCGGCACTCGCCGGCTGAGGCGCGGCGCGGCGTCGCTCCTCGGGGGCCCGGTCAGCCCTGCATCCGCGGATCCTCGGTGGGATCGCGGTACGGGCGCGGGCAGCCGTTCTGCACGGCATCCGGACGCAGCTCGAAGTGCCACGCTTCGTTGTCGTACGTGCGGCACAGTCCGTACTGCGCCCCGTGCGCGATCATCCAGTCCGCGGCCGCGTACGGCCCGATGTCGACGGCCTCGCCGGCGACGTGCGCAGAGGTGGCGGGGCTGGCGACCCACCGTGCGGCCTCGGCCTCGGAGCCGTACTGGGCGACGGCCTCATGCCGCAGCTGCTCCTGGTAGTCGATCGAACGCCAGCCGCTGTTGACCTTGACGTCGATCCCGTCGGCGGCGGCACCCTCGGCCGCCCGGCGCAGCGCGTCGAGCAGCTCGGGCTGGAGGCGGGCGATGGCGGCGAGCGTGTCGTCGAAGGGGCTTGCGGCGTCGGCGAGGATGCCGTCGGCCTCGGTCACGGCGCCGTCCCGGGTCTGATCGACCGTGGGCGCGGTTCCTCCGGCCGACGGGTTCTCGGCGGCTGCAGAACGGTAGGCCACGACCCCGACGGCCGCGGCGAGGAGCACGGCCAAGGCGAGGACGAGGCCGACGAGCATGCGACGGGTGCGTTGAGACGGGGACGGGACGCTGTTCATGCCTCCACCCCACACGCGCGCGCGTTGCAGGGGCGTATGAGGTTTTCGCTACACGGACGATATGCGCCGCCTCGTAGCATCGAGACATGCGCGTGCTGGTGGTGGAGGACGAACCCCTGATGGCCGAGGGCATCCGCGACGGCCTCCGCCTCGCGGCGATCGCGGCGGACGTTGCGGGCGACGGCGACACCGCGCTGGAGCTCCTGAGCATCAACGCGTACGACATCGCCGTGCTCGACCGCGACATCCCGGGCCCCTCGGGCGATGAGATCGCGGCGCACCTCGTCGCCTCGGGGACCGGCATCCCTATCCTCATGCTGACCGCCGCCGACCGCATCGACGACAAGGCGACCGGCTTCGAGCTCGGCGCCGACGACTACCTGACCAAGCCGTTCGACCTGCAGGAGCTCGTGCTGAGGCTGCGCGCCCTCGACCGCCGCCGCGCGCACAGCCGGCCGCCGGTGCGGGAGCTGGCGGGTCTGCGGCTGGATCCGTTCCGTCGGGAGGTGTTCCGCGACGGCAGATACGTCGCGCTCACCCGGAAGCAGTTCGCCGTGCTCGAGGTGCTGATCGCCGCCGACGGCGGTGTCGTGAGCGCGGAGGAGCTGCTCGAGCGGGCCTGGGACGAGAACGCCGACCCGTTCACGAACGCCGTGCGGATCACCATGTCGGCGCTGCGCAAGCGTCTGGGGGAGCCATGGGTGATCGCCACGGTCCCCGGCGTGGGGTATCGCATCGAGGCTGCCGGCGCCGAGGGCCCGCGGGATGACTAGGCGCCCGGGCATGAGCGTGCGACTGAAGCTGACGCTCAGCTATGCCGGATTCCTGATGGTCGCGGGTGCTCTCCTGCTCGCCGTGGTGTGGGTGTTCCTCCTGCGGTACGTGCCCGACGGCAACCTCACCGGTCCTGGCCCCGTCGTACCCAATCGCGGCGACCTGGAGCGCGCGTTCGTGCCCCGTGCGGTCTGGGCGCTCGTGGCGCTCCTCGTGTTCGGCCTCGTCGGCGGGTGGATCCTCGCCGGCCGCATGCTGGCGCCGCTGCGGCGGATCACGGATGCCACGCGACGGGCCGCCGCAGGGTCGCTGTCGCACCGCATCGCCCTGGAGGGCAGCGCAGACGAGTTCCGCGAGCTCGCCGACAGCTTCGACGCGATGCTGGCGCGGCTGGAGGCGCATGTCGACGAGCAGCGCCGCTTCGCCGCCAACGCCTCGCACGAGCTGCGCACACCGCTCGCCATCACCCAGACCCTGCTGGATGTCGCACGCAAGGACCCCGACCGCGACGCCGACGAGCTCATCGCACGGCTGCGCGAGGTGAACACCAGGGCGATCGACCTCACCGAGGCGCTGCTGGTCCTCAGCCGTGCGGAGCAGCGATCGTTCATGCGCGAGCCCGTCGATCTGTCACTGGTCGCCGAGGACGCCGCCGAGACGCTGCTGCCACTGGCCGAAGCCCGCCACGTGACCGTCTCGACAGCGGGCGATGTCGTGTCCGCGCTCGGCTCGCCGGCGCTGCTGCGTCAGCTCGCGACGAATCTCGTGCACAACGCGATCGTCCACAACCTCCCGGCGGGCGGAAGCGTCGAGGTCGTGACAGGGCGGGACGGGGATGCCGCGCAGCTGGTCGTCGAGAACACGGGCGAGACGTTGAGCCCGATGCTCGTCAGCACGCTCGCGGAGCCCTTCCAACGCGGCACCGACCGCGCCCGCAGCGACCAGCACGCCGGCGTCGGGCTGGGCCTGGCGATCGTGAAGAGCATCGCCGAGGCCCATGACGGGCGCCTCATGCTCGCCGGCCGCCCCGACGGCGGGCTGCGGGTGACGGTGCGGCTGCCGCTCGCGCCCGAGTGACATCCGCGCGACCCGTTGCGCGGCCCGCGGGCGTCCGCGAGGGTGGGAGGCATGACCGACGTCACCCCGTTCCTCTGGTTCGACGACGCGGCCGAAGAGGCCGTCACCTTCTACACCGCGCTGGTGCCGGACTCCGAGATCGTGACGCTCGGGCGCTACCCCGACGAGGTGCCCGGCATGGGCGGCAAGGTCATGCACGTCCACTTCCGGCTCGCCGGCCGCGACTACTTCGGAATGGATGCCGGTCCCCAGTTCCCCTTCACCGAGGCGGTGTCGCTCTACGTGTCGTGCGGTGACCAGGCGGAGGTCGACCGCTTCTGGGACGCGCTCGTGGCGGACGGCGGTCAGGAGCAGCCCTGCGGGTGGCTCAAGGATCGCTGGGGTCTGTCGTGGCAGATCATCCCCGATCGGCTGGTGGAGCTGATCCGGCATCCTGATCCCGAGATCTCGCACCGGGCGGTGCAGGCCATGCTGCGCATGCGCCGGATCGACATCGCCGCACTCGAAGCCGCCGTCGCGGGCGCATGATGCCTCGCGACCGGGTCGCGGCGATCGGCTGCCTCCTCCTGCTGGCGTCCATGGTGGCGACCGGATGCACCGCACCGTCGCCTCGGCACTCGCCGTCGGCGGCCTCGCCGACAGTCGGCGCCTCGGTCCCGGCGTCGGATACGGCCTGGTGGCGAGCATCGCCCGATGTCGCGACTCTCGCCACCGGTCTCGCAGCTCCCTGGTCGGTCGTGCCGCTGGAGGGCGGCGGCGCGCTCATCTCGCAGCGCGACGACGGCACCGTTCGGGAGCTGACGGGTGACGGCCGGCTGCGCACCGTCGGGGCCGTGCCCGGTGTCGTCTCGGGCGGTGAATCCGGTCTGCACGGCCTGGCGCTCCTCGACACCGACGGGAGCACCATGCTGTACGCCTACTTCGGCTCGGCCGACGACAACCGGGTGGTGCGGATGCCGCTGCGCGGCGCCGCCGGATCGTACGAGCTGGGGGAGCCGGACGTCGTGCTCGACGGCATCCCGAAGGCTGCCAATCACGACGGCGGGCGCATCGCCTTCGGCCCTGACGGATACCTCTACGTGACGACGGGCGACGCTGGACGGCCCCAGGCGGCACAGGAGCGCGATGCCCTGGGAGGCAAGATCCTGCGCATGACCCCCGACGGCGACCCCGCCCCGGGCAACCCCTGGTCCACCCGCGTGTGGTCGATGGGACACCGCAACGTGCAGGGGATCGCCTGGACCGCCGACGGCACCATGTGGGCGAGCGAATTCGGTCAGAACACCTGGGACGAGCTCAACCGCATCGAACCGGGGGCGAACTACGGCTGGCCTGTCGTGGAGGGCGTCGCGCAGCGCGACGAGTACGTGGACCCGGTCGCGCAGTGGCCGACCAGCGAGGCGAGCCCGAGCGGGCTCGCCGCCGTGGGCGCGACGCTGTTCCTCGCGAGCCTGCGCGGGGAGCGCCTGTGGCAGGTCGACACGGCGGAGGGCGCGGCGACCGGCGAACCCGTGGCCGCGTTCGTCGGAGAGTTCGGCCGTCTGCGCGACGTCGTCGCGGTGCCGGACCGATCCCTGTGGGTGCTGACGAACAACACCGACGGCCGAGGCGAACCGGGGCCGACCGACGATCTGCTGCTGCGGGTGCAGCTGACGCCGTCGCCCTGACACGGAGTGAGGGGGCGGGCGGTTACAGGGGAGCAGGCACGCCGGGGCACGCTACGGTGAGACGGTGAGCTCGCAGCCCCGCTGTCCGCATTGCCGCCACTTCGTGTACCTCGACACCCTGCGGTGTCCGAACTGCGAAGCCGAGATCGGCTACCACTTGCCGTCCCGCGAGTTCGTGGGGCTGCGCAACGGGCAGGCGGCCGTGGAGGGCGAGGTCTGGTACACCTGCTCGAACCGCGAGTGGGCGTGCAACTGGCTGGTGTGGGAGAACGCGCCGGCCGGCCGGTGCTTCTCGTGCCGGCTCACGCGCCGCAGCCCGGCCGCGAACGACACCGTCGCGCTGGAGAAGCTCGCCAAGACCGAGGAGGCCAAGCGCCGCCTGCTGCTGCAGCTCGCCGACCTCGGCCTGCCGATCGTCGGCTGGGACGTCGAGAAGGGCGGCCTCGGCTTCGACCTCATCTCCAGCCTCTCCGACGGCAAGCGCGTCACGATCGGCCACGCGAACGGCATCATCACGATCGATCTTGCCGAGAGCCTCGACGACCGGCGCGAAGCGCTGCGGGTGAAGCTCGGCGAGCCCTATCGCACGATCCTGGGGCATCTGCGCCACGAGGTGGGGCACTACTACCAGAACGTGCTGCTCACCGACCCCGCGCTGTGGGACCGCTGTCGCGAGCTGTTCGGCGATGAGCGGACGAGCTACCGCGACGCCCTGCAGCGCCACTACAAGCTCGGTGCGCCGGCCGACTGGCACGAGTCCTTCATCTCGGAGTACGCCACGATGCACCCGTGGGAGGACTTCGCCGAGACCTTCGCGCACTACCTGCACATCACCGGCACCCTGCAGACGGCCGCAGTGATCGGCATCCATCTCGACGCCGCGGTGACGAACCTGCGCGACACCGACGTGGTGCCGCTCGACTCGTACGAGGACGAGCCCATCCAGCGGCTGCTGACGGACTGGGAGTGGATGTCGCAGGGGTTCAACCGGATCAACCGTTCGATGGGCTTCGGCGACCTCTACCCGTTCACGATCGTCACCCCGGTACGGCACAAACTGGCGTTCATCCACGACATCGTCACGCGCGCGCCGCTCAGCCCGCGCGAGCAGTACGCCCTCGCCACGGCAGGAGACACGGAGCGGTCATGACGACCTTCGCCCGCGGGCAGCGCGCCGTCGGCGCCGCCACCCACGATGTCGAGAACCAGGCGCCGTGGCGGGTCGACATCGACGAGTACGGGTCGAACGCCCCGCTCGTGTCGGCGGTCGGCGCCCTCGGCGGCGGCTGGGCGGACGAGAGCCTCCGCGAGGCGGGAGCCCTGGTCGGATCGGGCACGTTCCAGCGCGACGCCGAGCTCGCGAACATCCACACCCCAGTGCTGCAGACGCACGACCGGTGGGGCTACCGGCTGGACGAGGTGGAGTACGGCCCGTCGTACCACCGGGTGATCGGCGATGCGGTCGCGCGTGGCGCGCACACATCGGCGTGGGCCGACACTCGTGAGGGCGCATCGGTGGCCCGTGCGGCGATGTTCATGCTGTTCGCCCAGGTGGAGCCCGGCCACGCCTGCCCCGTGTCGATGACGCACGCCGCCGTCGCGTCGATCCAGGGCTCGCCGTGGGTGGCCGACGAGTGGCTCCCGCGCCTGCTGTCACGCGAGTACGACCCCCGACTGGACGTCCCCGGCGGTAAACGCAGCGCGCTGGTCGGCATGGCGATGACCGAGAAGCAGGGCGGTTCCGACGTCCGCGCCGGCACCACCACCGGCGAGCACATGGGCGGCCACGCCTATCAGCTGACAGGACACAAGTGGTTCTGCTCCGCACCGATGTCGGACGCGTTCCTCGTGCTCGCACAGACGAGACGCGGCGGCACCGACGAGGGACTGTCGTGCGTGTTCGTCCCCCGGATGCTGCCGCACGGCACGCCGAACGTCTTCCGCATCCAGCGACTGAAGGACAAGCTGGGAAACCGTGCGAACGCGTCGTCCGAGGTGGAGTTCGACGGCACCGCCGGCTTCGTGCTGGGCGAACCCGGCAGGGGCGTGCGCACCATCATCGAGATGGTCCAGCGCACCCGGCTGGACTGTGTGCTCGGCACCGCGGCAGGCATGCGGCAGTCCGTCGCCGAAGCGGTCTGGCATGCGCGCGGCCGGACGGCGTTCGGGCGCCTGCTGGTCGATCAGCCGGCCATGACGGCCGTGCTCGCCGACCTGGCGCTCGAGTACGAGGCGGCGATGCTCACCGGCCTGCGTCTCGCCCAGCTGTTCGAATCCCGAGCCTCTGACCGAGACACGGCACTGCGTCGCCTGGCCACTCCGGTCTCGAAGTACTGGATCTGCAAGCGCGGCCCCCACCACGCCTACGAGGCGATGGAGTGCCTCGGCGGCAACGGATACACCGAGTCGTTCCCGCTGGCCCGGCGCTATCGCGAGCAGCCGGTGATGGCGATCTGGGAGGGCTCGGGCAACGTCATCGCCCTGGACGTGCTGCGCGCACTGACACGGGATCCCGATTCCGCTGCCGCGTTCGCCGACGAGCTGTCGACCACAACGGGCGCTTCCCGCGACCTTGATGCCTACGTCGACCGCACGCTCACCCTCCTCGATCGGCTGTCGACCGCCGACGCGGACGAGGCCGCCGCGCAGGCCCGGCGCCTCAGCGAGAGCCTCGCCCTGGCGTTCCAGGCGTCCCTCATGCTGCGCCACGCCCCGACGACCGCCGCCGAGGCGTTCATCGCCGCCCGATTGAGCGACGACCGCGGCGCCCAGTACGGCGTGCTGCCGCCGGGGACGGATGCCGCCGCCCTCGTCGCGCGCCACTGACGTCGCCGCCGCCTACCCTGGACAGATGAGGTCTGCAGGGAGGGTGGGGTCATGCGCTCTCGCGCTGGTCCTCGCCCTCACGACCGGCGCCGCATCATCGGCGCCCGCGCTCGCCGCGCCGCAGAGCTCCGGCGTCACCGTCCAGCCCGCCGGCGCCGATGCGCTCGCCGCGGCCGCCCGCGACCGAGTGGCGGCCATGAGCCTCCGTGAGCGCGCCGCCACCGTCGTCATGGGGCATATCCCGACGACGGATGCCGCCGCCCTGGGTTCGTACATGCAGTCCACCGGCATCGGCGGCTTCCTGCTGATGGGCGCCAACATCCCCGGCGACGAGGCGTCGCTGCGCGCACTCACCGCGGCACTGACGATCGACCCGGCGCTTCCCCCGCTCATCGCGGTGGACCAGGAGGGCGGCGATGTGTCGCGGCTGCCCTGGGATGTCTTCCCCTCCGCACTCACGCTCAAGGGCGCGCCGGCGGCCGCGGTCCAGGACGCGTTCGCCGGCCGTGCCGCGCTCGTGCGACGAGCGGGCATCGGGGTCAACTTCGGCATCGTCGCCGACGAGACGGACGACCCGGCCTCGTTCATCTACCGGCGCGTGCTGGGAACCACCCCCGCCGCCGCTGCGTCGAGCGTCGCCGCAGCGGTCGCCGGCGAAGAGGGGGCCGCGGCATCCACCCTCAAGCACTTCCCCGGGCACGGCGCGACAGAGGCCGACTCGCACGCGACCATCCCGGTCACGCCGCTGTCGTACCAGGAGTGGCAAGCGACCGACGGCGCGCCGTTCGCGGCCGGGATCGATGCCGGCGCGCCGTTGCTCATGTTCGGGCACCTCGCGTACACCGCTGTCGATCCGGCGCCGGCGAGCATGTCGGCCGAGTGGCACCGCATCGCCCGGGAGGATCTCGGATTCACCGGCATCGCCGTCACCGACGACCTCGGCATGCTCCAGGCATCCGGCGATCCGCGGTACGCGGATCCTGCGGCGAACGCGGTGGCAGCCCTCGCCGCCGGCAACGACGTCGTGCTGATGGTGGTGTCGTCGACGGCCGACACGGCGCCGGCCATCGTCGATGCGATCGTCGCCGCCGTCGACTCGGGCGCCCTCCCCGCCGACCGGCTCACGGAGGCGGCGGAGCGGGTCACGGCGCTGCGGCTGCGCCTGGCGGCCGACGGCCGTGGACTCGTGCCGTGCGCCGACTGCGCACCCGCGGGATGAGTCAGGCGTCGGCGATCTCGAGCAGCCGCGCTCGCAGCGCCTGACCGCGTTCGGCGAATCCGCGCTGGGCGCGCACGTACGCCGCCTTGCCCTCAGCGGTCTCGATGCGCACCGGGTCGTAGCCCCAGTCCGCGAGGTCGTAGGGCGAGGCCCGCATGTCGAGGACCCGGATCTCGCGCGCGAGCTCGAACGTGTCGAGCAGCAGGTCGCCGGGCACGAGCGGGCCGAGCTTGACGGCCCACTTGTACAGGTCCATTCCCGCGTGCAGGCAGCCGGGCTGCTCCAACGCCGCCTGACGCTCGCGCGTCGGCGCCTCGCGGTTGAGCGGCACCGCCTCGGGCGTGAAGAAGCGGAACGCGTCGAAGTGCGTGCACCGCAGGTCGTGCGCCTCGACGACGGCGTCGGTGCCCTCGCGTCCGAGACGCAGCGGCACGGGATGCCGGTGCTCACGCTGCCGGTAGACCATCGCCCACTCGTGCAGGCCGAAGCACCCGAATCCGGGCGCCCGTCCGGCGGTGGCCCGGAGGATCGTGGCCACGTTTGCGATCAGGCCGCCTCGCTCGGCCCGGAAGGCCTCCCCGTCGACGACCAATGAGCCGGGGGACCGCCCGGGGAAATACCAGCGCCACGAGGCGCGGGCGTCGGATGCGGCATCCCTCAGTTCGACGTCCTCACCGGGATGCCAGCGGTGCAGGACCGCCGGCTTGTACGAGTAGTACGTGAACAGGAAGTCCTCGACCGGGTGCGGCTCGTGGCGTGCCGAACGCTCACGGTGCGCCGACGTCAGCGCGTGCGCGCGCTGCGTGTGCGCCGCCTCGCGCGCCCGCCAGTCGTCGGCGACGAGCGCCGTCGGATGCGGAGGAGCGATGGTCACCGCTCGAGGATACGCGGGCGGCATCCACCCTTCCTGAGCGGGCCGGGTCGGGTCAGCCCTCGACCGGCTCGATGAGCTCGGGGGAGTTGTTGCGCACGTTGCCCACGGCCTTCGACACGACATGGTCCTCGAGCGTGTCGGCCAGTGCGGGCGCGGCATCGATGGCGGCGTCCAGGACGTCGCGCACGTTGTCGGTCGTCGGGTCGAGCCAGGCATCCGCGTGGTCGGGGTCGAGGAACAGCGGCATCCGGTCGTGGATCGAGCCCAGGTGGCCGATGGAGTCGCGGGTGAGGATCGTGAAGCTCAGCAGCCACCGGTCGGGATCGTCGTCGCCCTTCGTCTGATCGCGCCACCACTCGTACAGCCCGGCGAGGAACAGCGGCTCACCGTCGGCGGGGTGGATGTAGTGGGGCGTCTTGACCCCGTCCACCGTCTTCCACTCGTAGTAGCCCGACGTCGGCACGACCGCCCGGCGCTTCTCGAGCGCGCCGCGGAACATCGGCTTGTCTTCGAGCTCTTCCGCACGGGCGTTGAACGCGCGCACGCCGATCTTGGTGTCTTTCGCCCACGACGGGATGAGGCCCCAGCGCGCCGACTCCAGACGCCGCGTCGGCGGCTCCGTCTTGGCGGAGTCGAGCACGATGGCGGCCCGGTCGGTCGGTGCGACGTTGTACGAGGGCTCGGGCAGGTCGTCGCCCTCGACATCGACGAGCAGCACGCCGACGAGATCGGAACCGGCACTGGCCACCACGAAGCGTCCGCACATGATGGTCAGCCTACGCGCGGGCTCCGACGTCGAGCGCTGCTCAGGCCGGTGCGCCGCCGATGACGCCGACGTCCTCGAGGCGCTCCAGCAGCCCGGCGCCGTCGCTGTCGCTCACCCACGGCACGGCGGCGGCGGCATGGTCGTTGACGGCGGTGCGACCGCCGGCCAGGACGGCTTCCGCCGGGGAGAGCCGACGGATCGCGACGGCGACGACCTGGCTCGGGTGCTCGTCCGTGAACGTCGTGTAGATCGCGTCGTCGTGCTGGCCGTCGTCGCCGATGAGGAGCCAGCGCACCTGCGGGAACTCCTCGGCGAGCCGGCGCAGGTTCGACAGCTTGTGCGCCATGCCGCTGCGGAACCAGCGGTCGTGCGTCGGCCCCCAGTCGGTCAGCAGCATCGCCCCTGGCGGGAACACGTGTCGTCCGAGGAACCGCAGGAGCGTCGGGGCGATGTTCCACGCGCCCGTGGAGAGGTAGATGAGCGGTGCGCCGGGATTCTCGCGCACCACGCGCTCCATGAGCACGGCCATGCCCGGGACGGGCTGGCGTGCGTGCTCGTCGACCACGAAGGAGTTCCAGGCGGCGAGCAGCGGCCGGGGGAGCGCCGTGACCATGACGGTGTCGTCGACGTCCGACACGATGCCGAACCGCACCTCGGGCGCCACGATGAACGCGCGGGTCTCGACGGGGTCGCCGCCCTCGACCGTCATCGTGAAGGTCTGCCATCCCGGCCCGAGTTGCGCCGGGATGCGGGTGTCGATGACCCCGCCGCGGTCGGCGACGACCTCGTGCTCGACGCCGGCGATCGTGACGGTGACCTGCGCGTAGCCGATCGGCACGGCGACGAAGCTGCGCCAGCCGCGCACGCTCGCGTACTCGCCCTCGCCCACCGGCTTCACCGGCGGCACGATCATGACGCGGCCGAGCACCCGCACCCAGTCGGGGGCGCCGTAACCGGGGAACGGGGTGACCGTCGGCGTCTGCCCGCGCCGGCGTGCCCGCCGTTCGCGCCACGCGTGGAACCGGTACTCCAGTCGCGCGAGCCACAGGACTTTGGGGCGCGCGGAGGACGTGTCGTTCTCGGGCATCCCCCTCAGTCTTTCACGTCCGGGGCCGGCGCTCCGGCCGCGTCGTCGGCCGAGGGCTCGTTCTCGAGGTGCCGGCGTTCGCTGCGCTCGATGACCTTCTTCGCCACGTAGACCAGCACGAGGAACACGACGATGACGGCGACGAAGATGTACCCGGCGTAGTGCAGCTGGTCGGCCAGCTCCCGGTAGGTGCCGGCGGCGGCGGCCGCGACCGAGATGTACAGCGTCGACCAGATGACGCACGCCGGGATCGTCCACGCGAGGAATCGGCGGTAGGAGTACCCGCTCATCCCGACCGTGAGGGGGACGAGCGAGTGCAGCACCGGCAGGAAGCGCGAGAGGAAGATCGCGGGCCCGCCGCGGCGCTGCAGGTAGCGCTCCGACCGTGCCCAGTTCTCCTCCCCGACCCATGCGCCCACCCGCGAGTGGCGGATGCGGGGGCCGAGCACGCGTCCCAGCCAGAATCCGATGCTCTCGCCGGCGATCGCCCCCGCCACCACGGCGAGCCCGAGCAGCACGGCCTCCAGGGGCGAAGAGACGGCCGTCGCGGCGACGATCACCACCGTGTCGCCGGGGACGACGAGCCCGACCAGCACGCTCGTCTCCAGCATGATGGCGAGCCCCGCGAGGAGCGTCCTGACGAGCGGGTCGACGCTCTGCACGGCGTCGAGCAGCCACGTGAGGAACTCGTTCACGGCACGAGCCTAGAGGGCGCGCCGTCCCTCTAACCTGGGAACATGTCGGAGGCTCTCGTCGCGGTCGACCTGCCGGTATGGGTCGATCCGGCCGACGCGTTCGCGGCCCTCTTCGCCGATGCCCCGCACGCCTACTGGCTGGATGCCGGACCCGATGCGGCCACCGGGTCCAGCTGGATGGGCACGGGCTTTCCCGACGATCCCGCAGGCGTCCGGGAGACGCTCATCGACCCGCACGGCTCCGCAGGCTTCCGCGGCGGCTGGGTCGGCTGGTGGGGCTACGACGAGGCGGCCGGGCGGGCGGGGGCGCCCGCCCGGCACGACGACCGCGCAGATGCGCCACAGCTCTGGCTGCGCGTGGACCGGGTCATCGCATTCGACCACGCCGCGCGCCGCGTCACCGTGCATGCCCCGGCGGAGGCCGCGGCACGGCTCGTGACGGCGCTGCGGGCGGTCGTGGCATCCCCTCCCGCCCTCGCACTGCACGATCAGACGCCGCTCGTCGCCCGGGCTCGCCATACGCCGGAGCACTATGCCGCGCTGATCGAGCGCTGCCGCGACGCGATCCGAGGCGGGGACGCGTACCAGCTGTGCCTCACGACGCGGTTCGAGGTCGAGGGCGCAGTCGACCCCCTTCCTGTCTATCTGCGGCTGCGCCAGGCGACCCCGGCGCATCACGGCGGATTCGTGCGGTCGGGCCGCGTGGCGCTCCTGAGCGCGAGCCCCGAGCAGTTCCTCGAGGTCGCCGGCGACGGGGGCGCCGCGGTGGTGCGCACGAAGCCCATCAAGGGGACGCGTCCGCGCGGAGCGGATGCCGCCGCCGACGCCGCGCTCGCCGCAGAACTACGCGCGAACGAGAAGGAGCGCGCCGAGAACGTCATGATCGTCGACCTCATGCGCAACGACCTGTCGCGCGTGTGCGAGCCGGGGAGCGTCGGGGTGGACGCGCTGCTCGAGGTCGAGTCGTATCCCGCAGTCCACCAGCTCGTGAGCACGGTGTCGGGTGCGCTCGTCGCGGGGACGACCGTCGGCGCCCTGCTCGACGCGACGTTCCCGGCCGGGTCGATGACGGGCGCGCCGAAGCTCTCGGCCATGACGATCCTCGAACGGCTGGAGCAGGGCCCGCGGGGAGTGTTCGCGGGGTGCTTCGGATGGGTCGGCGACGACGGCACGCTCGATCTGGCCATGGTGATCCGGTCGATCGTGGTGCACCCGGGCGGTGCCTACGTGGGGGCCGGCGGAGGCATCACGTGGCGATCGGATGCCGCGGCCGAGGTCGCAGAGGTCGGCATCAAGGCCCGGGGCCCGCTGGGCGCACTGGGGGCGAGCCTTCCGCCGGGCTGGTGAGGCGCCTGGTCCGCTAACCTGGAAGATGCGTTGCACGGCGCCTTCTGCGTGATGCCCGCATTCCAGCTTCCCAGGATTGGTACTTCCCACGTGAGTCAGACCATGTCTTCCGACACCACTGCGCCCGCCGAGGGCTACGACGCGTACGCGATCCAGCAGAAGTGGCAGGCGCGCTGGGCCGAGGCCGACCCGTTCCGCGCGGGCGGCGCCGAAGACACCCGGCCCCGCAAGTACGTCCTCGGCATGTTCCCGTACCCGTCGGGCGACCTGCACATGGGCCACGCCGAGAACTACGCGTACGTCGACGTCGTGGCGCGCTTCTGGCGCCACCGCGGGTACAACGTGCTGAACCCGATCGGGTGGGACTCGTTCGGGCTGCCCGCCGAGAACGCGGCCATCAAGGGCGGCGCCGGCTCCGACCCGCGCGAGTGGACGTACGCGAACATCGAGCAGCACAAGAAGAGCTTCCGCGAGTACGGCTCGTCCTACGACTGGTCGCGCATCCTGCACACCAGCGACCCCGAGTACTACCGCTGGAACCAGTGGCTGTTCCAGCGCCTCTACGAGCGGGGGCTGGCGTACCGCAAGGCGAGCCCGGTCAACTGGTGCCCCAACGACCAGACGGTGCTGGCGAACGAGCAGGTCGTCGACGGTCACTGCGAGCGCTGCGGCGCCGAGGTCGTCAAGAAGAACCTGACGCAGTGGTACTTCAAGATCACCGACTACGCCGACCGCCTGCTCGACGACCTGAACCAGCTCGAGGGCTTCTGGCCGCAGAAGGTCCTCCGCATGCAGCGGAACTGGATCGGCCGATCGATCGGCGCCGACATCGACTTCGAGATCGAGGGCCGTGCCGACAAGGTCACCGTGTTCTCGACGCGCCCCGACACCCTCTACGGGGCGACCTTCATGGTCGTGGCCCCTGACAGCGATCTGGCGGCCGAGCTCGCCGCGGGCTCCACGGCGGAGGTGCGCATGCGCTTCCAGGACTACCTGGAGCGCGTGCAGCGCGAGACGGACATCGAGCGGCAGTCCACCGACCGTCCCAAGACGGGCGTGTTCCTGGACCGCTTCGCGATCAACCCCGTGAACGGCGACCGTCTGCCGATCTGGGCCGCGGACTACGTGCTGGCCGACTACGGCCACGGCGCTGTGATGGCCGTGCCCGCCCACGACCAGCGCGACCTGGACTTCGCCCGTGCGTTCGACCTGCCCGTGAAGGTGGTCGTCGACACGACGGCATCCATCACCGGCGCGATCCCCGTGATCGAGCTCGACGACGAGGGCGTCCCGCTGGACCCGGGCCCCCTCGAGGCGCTGGCCGATCTGGACCCCGCCAAGACGGGCATCGCCCTGACCGGCGAGGGACGCCTGGTCAACTCGGGTCCGCTCGACGGCCTGTCCAAGCGCAATGCGATCGCTCGCATGATCGAGCAGCTGGAGGCTGCGGGCACCGGCCGCGCCGCGAAGTCGTACCGCCTGCGCGACTGGCTGATCTCGCGTCAGCGCTTCTGGGGCACGCCGATCCCGATGATCCACACCGAGGACGGCCGCATCGTCCCGGTGCCCGACGACCAGCTGCCGCTGGAGCTGCCCGATGCGCGCGAGCTCGACCTGAAGCCGAAGGGCACGTCGCCGCTGGGCGCCGCGACCGAGTGGATGCAGACGACGGACCCCGAGACGGGGGAGCCGGCGCTGCGCGACCCCGACACGATGGACACGTTCGTCGACAGCTCGTGGTACTTCCTGCGCTTCCTGGCGCCGAACGACCACACCGAGGCGTTCCCGTCCGCCGAGGCGGCGCGCTGGGCTCCGGTCGACTCGTACATCGGCGGCGTCGAGCACGCGATCCTGCACCTGCTGTACGCGCGCTTCATCACCAAGGTGCTCTTCGACATGGGCCTGATCGACTTCACCGAGCCGTTCACGAGCCTCATCAACCAGGGCATGGTGCTGCTGGGCGGATCGAAGATGTCGAAGTCGAAGGGCAACCTCGTCGAGTTCGCGTCGAGCATGGTCGACCCGGGCGCCGACGCGTCGCGCGTGGCGATGGTGTTCGCGGGGCCGGTCGAGGACGACATCAACTGGGAGGACGTCTCGACGACCGGCGCCCAGAAGTTCCTGGCGCGAGCCTGGCGTGTGGCGAACGACGTGACGAGCTCGCCCGACGTCGTGTGGGCCGAGGGCGACGAGGGGCTGCGTCGCGTGACGCACCGCCTGCTGGCCGACGCCCCCGGGCTCGTCGAGCAGACGAAGTTCAACGTCGTCGTCGCGCGCCTCATGGAGCTCGTCAACGCCACCCGCAAGGTGATCGACACCGGTGCCGGTCCCGCCGACCCGGCGGTGCGCGAAGCGGCAGAGGTCACCGCGATGGTCCTCGACCTGTTCGCTCCGCACACCGCGGAGGAGATGTGGGAGATCCTCGGCTACGACGGCTTCGTCGGCCTCGTGCCGTGGCGCACCGCCGACCCCACGCTGCTGGTCGAGGAGCGCGTGACCGCGGTCGTGCAGATCGACGGCAAGGTGCGCGGCACGCTGCAGGTGTCGGCCCGGATCGACGCCGCTGAGCTCGAGCGCCTCGCCCGTGCGGACGAGAAGGTCGTCCGCGCGCTCGGCGATCGCGAGATCGTCCGCGCCGTCGTGCGGCCGCCGAAGGTCGTGAGCTTCTCCACGAAGTGACGTCTGTGCGATGAACGGATGCCGTGCCCGCGACCCGCGGGCACGGCATCCGTCGTTCCGCCGACCGGGCAGCGGTCGCGCGCCGTCCTCCCCAGGGCAGACATCGCCCGAGGTGTCCACAGAGGCGCCGGCACGCACGTCGGGGAGCCTGAGCGGCCCCTAGCGTGGCGGCGTGACCCCCGGTGAGCCCGCCGCCCCCGAAGCCGCCCCTGCGGCCGCCTCTCCGCGCAGGCGGCTCGGTGTGGGGGCGGTGGTGGCGCTCGTCGTCGCGGCTGTCGCCGTCACCGTCGGCATCGGCATCCTGCGAGGCGCGCTGACGCCGGCAGAAGAGGTGGCCATCGACGTCACGCCGACCCGCACGGCGGCGGCGACCGCCGACCTCTACGTGCATGTGTCGGGATCGGTGCGCTCGCCCGGGCTGTATGTGCTGCCGACGGGCTCCCGCGTCGTCGATGCGGTGGCGGCGGCCGGAGGCTTCGCCGACGACGCCGACAGGAGCGCGGTCAACCTCGCCCGCGTCGTCACCGACGGCGAGCAGCTGCCGGTTCCCCGCGTGGGCGAGAGCACGGCGGAGTCGCCCGGCGCCCAGACGGCCGCCGACGGCCGGGTCAACCTCAACACGGCGGATGCCGCTCAGCTGGAGGAGCTTCCGCGGATCGGCCCCGCCCTCGCCGAGCGCATCGTCGCGTGGCGCGACGACAACGGGCGCTTCACCAGCGTCGACGATCTGCTGGCGGTGCCCGGCATCGGAGACAAGATGCTCGCGTCGCTCCGCGACCTCGTCACGGTGTGACGTGACGACGGCACGGAGGCTGCGGCTCGTCCCCGTGGCGGCGAGCGCGTGGACCGTCGCCGCCGCAGCGATCCTCCTGCCGTCGTGGTCGTCCGGGGCCGCCATCACGTTGTGGGTCGCCGTCGCTGCGGCCACCGCGGCCGTCGCGATCATCCGCCGGAGCAGGCCGTCGAGACGGCCGTCGACGGCGGTCCTGATCACGATCCTTGCGCTGGCCTCAGGCGCGGCCGCGGCATCGCACGTCGCTCTCGCCCAGCCGGCGCGGACGCAGGTGACCGCCGGCGCGCTCTCGGGAGGCCGCGCGGTCGACGTGACGGCGACCGTCGTGGGAAAGGTGGAACGGCGCGTCGACGGCACGCTCGCGTTCGACGCGCGCGCGACGACTTTCGTGACCGGGTCCACCCGGCGCGACGCGGACGTCGAGATCGTCGTGCGCGTCGCACCGGAGGACGTCGACCGGCCGGCGCAGCTGGATGTCGGTGCCGCCGTGATCGCCCGCGGCACCGCGAAGCCCGGGCGCCCGGGGGAGCGGGCTGTCGTCACGGTGTGGGCCTCGCGCGGCGTGGAGGTGACCCGCGCGCCCGCCGGCGTCGCAGCCGCGACTGCGGGCCTGCGCGACGGGCTCGTCGCGGCGGTGGACGGATTGCCCGGGCAGGGCGCAGGACTCGTGCCGGGCCTCGCGGTCGGCGACACCTCGATCGTCTCCCCGCAGCTGGACGCCGCGATGAAGGCGTCGTCGCTCTCTCACCTGACCGCGGTATCGGGAGCCAACTGCGCGCTGGTGGTGGGCATCGCGTTCGCCTTCGCGGCACTGCTCGGCGCATCGCGCGCGCTCCGCGTCGGCGTCGGGCTCGCCGTGCTCGTCGGGTTCGTCGTGCTGGTCACCCCCGAGCCCAGCGTGGTGCGCGCAGCGGCCATGGCCGCCGTCGCCATGCTGGCGGTGCTCCTCGGCCGCACCGGGGTCGGCGCCGCCATCCTCGCGCTCGCCGTGACGGTGCTGCTCGTGGTCGACCCATGGCTGGCGGCATCCCTCGGCTTCGCCCTGTCGGTGACGGCCACGGGCGCGCTGCTGCTGTTCGCGCGCCCGCTCGCCGCGGGCCTCGCGCGATGGATGCCGCGCCCGCTGGCGCTCGCGCTGTCGATCCCGCTCGCCGCGCAGCTGGCGTGCGGTCCTCTGCTGGTGCTGATCGAGCCCACTGTCCCGGTGTACGGCGTCCTGGCCAACCTGCTGGCAGAACCCGCCGCGCCGGCCGCGACGGTGCTCGGTCTCGCGGCGTGCCTCGCCATGCCGATGCCGTGGCTGCAGTCCGGGCTCGCCGCGCTCGCCTGGCTCCCCGCCTCGTGGATCGCCGCGACGGCGGGCACCGTGGCCTCGCTTCCCGCAGATGCGCTGCCGTGGCTGGAAGGCTGGCCCGGGGCAGCCGGGCTCGCCGTGGTCGGGGCGGCGATCGGCGCCATCGTGGTGCTCCCGAACGGAGGCTCGGGCGTGCGCCGCGCGCTGCGGGGCGGATCTGTCGTCCTGGTGGCCGTGCTCGCCGGCGGGGCGCTGGGTTCGGCGGCGCTCTCCTCCGTCGCCGGCCCGTGGACCGTTCCGCGCGACTGGGCGGTGCTGGCGTGCGACGTGGGCCAGGGCGATGCCGTCCTGCTGCGATCGGCCGGGACCGTCGCACTCGTCGACACCGGCCCCGAACCGGAGGCACTGACCACCTGCCTCGATCGCGTCGGGGTGTCGCGGGTGGACCTGCTCGTCCTCACGCACTGGGACCTCGACCACCGCGGGGGAGTGCCCGCCGTCGTCGGCCGCGTCGTCACCGTGGTGCACGGCCCGGTCGACGCCGTCGGCGCCGCAGTGCTGCGCTCGCTCACGGATGCCGGCGCGCAGTCGGTGGAAGCCTCCGCCGGCATGTCGGGCGCGCTGGGGGAAGCGACCTGGCGCGTCCTCTGGCCGAAACCCGGCGGCAGCCGCGGGTTCGGTGTCGGCAACGACTCCAGCGTGGCCCTGGACGTGCGCGGCGGTCCGATCCCGCCCACCCTGCTTCTCGGCGACCTCTCGGCTTCGCCGCAGCAGGCGCTGGTGGCATCCGGAGCCCTCGCCCCTCCCTACGCGATCGTGAAGGTCGCCCACCACGGCAGCGCGGATCAGGATGCCGCCGTCTACGCCGCGGCAGCTCCCGCCGTCGCCCTCATCACGGTGGGCGCCGGCAACGACTACGGCCACCCCCGCGACGAGACTCTGGCGGTGCTCGACGGCCTCGGCGCCCGCATCGCCCGCACCGATCGCGACGGCATCGTCGCACTGTGGGCGGGCAGGGCAGGCGTCGCGGTGTGGCATGACCGAGGCGGGTGAGAAGTCGTCGATGTCGGCGGCGTCGGTAGGCTGGAACCATGGCATCCCCCGCGCGTCGCCCCGCTTCGAAGGCCGCGCGCAGCGCCATCCCGCAGCTGTCGTGGCGCGCCCCGCAGCCGGCGCCGATCGTCCTGGTCTCGGGGCCCGAAGAGGTGTGCGCCGAGCGCGCGATCGCCGGGGTGCGCGACTACCTACGCGCCGAGGATCCGACGCTCGAGGTCTCCGACATCCGTGCGGACGACTACGCCGCAGGCACGCTGCTCGCGGTGACGTCGCCGTCCCTGTTCGGCGAGCCGAGACTGGTGCGGGTGAGCGGCGTCGAGAAGTGCTCCGACACGTTCCTGGCCGAGGCCGTCTCGTACCTCGCGATGCCGCAGGACGGCGCGACCGTCGTGCTGCGGCACACGGGTGCGAGCGTGCGCGGCAAGAAGCTGCTGGACGCCATCCGGGCGGGGGAGGGCTCGGGAGTCGAGATCGCCTGCCCGGCCGTCAAGCGCGATTCCGATCGCTACGACTTCGCGGCGGGCGAGTTCCAGGCCGCGAAGAAGCGCATCGCGCCGCCCGCGCTGCGCGCGCTCGTGTCGGCCTTCAGTGACGACCTCACCGAGCTGGCGGCTGCGTGTCAGCAGCTCATCGCCGACGTGCCCGGCGACATCACCGAGCAGGTCGTCGAGCGCTACTACGGCGGCCGGGTCGAGACGTCCGCGTTCACGGTGGCCGACACCGCGATCGCCGGACGCTACGGCGAGGCGCTCATCGCCCTCCGCCACGCCCTCGCCTCGGGTGCGGACCCCGTGCCGCTCGTCGCTGCGGTGGCGATGAAGCTCCGGTCGATGGCGCGGGTCGCGGGGTCGCGCGAGTCCTCCGCCGCCCTCGCGGCGCGCCTGGGCATGAAGGACTGGCAGGTCGACCGAGCCAAGCGCGACCTGGTGGGCTGGAACGAAGAGAGCCTCGGCCGCGCGATCCAGGCGACGGCGCGAGCGGATGCCGAGGTCAAGGGCGGTTCGCGCGACGCCGTGTTCGCCCTCGAGCGCATGATCACGGTCATCGCGACGCGCGCACCGTACGGCTCCTGACCCGACGCCGTTCCGGGGACGAGAAAGGCCCGCCCCTTGCGGGACGGGCCTTTTCAAGCTCGTGTGAGCGGGCGATGCGTCAGAGCGCCGCGACCTGCTTCGCGATGGCCGACTTGCGGTTCGCGGCCTGGTTCTGGTGGATGACACCCTTGCTGACGGCCTTGTCGAGCTTCTTCGACGCGGTCTTGAGCGCCTTCTCGGCGGCGGCCTTGTCGCCCGAGGCGATCGCCTCGCGGGTGCGGCGCACCTCGGTCTTCAGCTCGCTCTTGACGGCCTTGTTGCGCTCGCGGGCCTTCTCGTTGGTCTTGTTGCGCTTGATCTGCGACTTGATGTTCGCCACGTGTCGACGGTTCTTTCGTTCGGAGGTG
>NZ_JBQCIP010000254.1:0-5370 GCF_051953575.1 Microbacterium sp. | reverse complement strand
ACCGAAGCTGACGACGGGGAGCACGCCGAAACCCGGGCGCCGCTCCGGGATTATGCGCTCGGGTGGATCGAGAACTACACGGGGCGCACCAAGCGCGGGTCCGGGGCCCCCCCCCGCAGGCGGGCGACGGCCGGGTTGGCGGGGGGGGGGCGGGGTGCCCGCCCCCCCCGCCGGCCTACACGTATACTTGTCCCTTGTGCGATCGGCGAATGATCGCACCGAAAGGCTTCAACGACTGTGCAGATCATCGAGTTCGTCCTGCAGGTGCTTCTCGGCATCACGAGTCTCCTGCTGACCCTCCTCATCCTGCTCCACAAGGGGCGCGGCGGCGGCCTGTCCGACATGTTCGGCGGCGGCATGACCTCCGCCCTCGGCTCGTCGGGTCTGGCGGAGCGCAACCTCAACCGCTTCACCGTGATCCTCGCGCTCGTGTGGTTCGCGGCGATCGTGGCCCTCGGCCTCATCACGAAGTTCCAGGCGATCTGATGGCGACCGGAGGCAACGCGATCCGCGGCACCCGCGTCGGTGCCGGACCCATGGGCGAGCAGGACCACGGCTTCCACGCCGACCGTGTCGCCGTCTCGTACTGGGATGCCCTCGGCAACGAGACCGTCCGCTACTTCGCGGCCGGCATCCCCGAAGAAGAGATCCCTGACACGATCGACTCGCCGCACTCGGGCCTTCCGGCCGGGCGCGACAAAGAGAACCCGCCGGCTCTCGCCAAGACGGAGCCCTACAAGACGCACCTCGCCTACGTGAAGGAGCGTCGCACCGAAGAAGAGGCCGAGCAGCTTCTCGACGATGCGCTGCAGCAACTGCGCGAGCGTCGCGGCCAGGACTGAGAACCAAAAGAAGAAGAGTGGATGCCGGACGGCATCCACTCTTCGTCTTTTCAGTACTCGCGGTCGATGAGCTCGGGCGGCACCTGTGCGGCGGCGGCCTCGTCGACGAAGAAGATCGTGCGCTTGCGGCCCTTGGCGCCGGCTGCCGGCACGCTGGCGTAGCTCGCGCCGGCGAGCGCCAGGCCCAGTGCGGAGGCCTTGTCGGGGCCGGACAACACCATCCACACGCGCTTGGAGCCGTTGATGACCGGGCGGGTCATGGTGACGCGCTCGGGCGGCGGCTTGGGGGAGTCCCTCACCGCGACCACCGAACGGTCCGTGATCTGGATCTCGTCTCGGTCGGGGAACAGCGAGGCGATGTGCCCATCGGGTCCGACGCCGAGGAAGCAGACGTCGAACGCCGGCCACGGACCCTCGGGTCCGGGGAAGCCGGCGAGCTCGGCCGCGTACGCGGCGGCGGCGGCATCCAGATCGGCGCCCTCGTCGCTCGCGAGCGTCGCGTGGATGTTGCCGGCCGGGATGTCGATGCCGTCCAGGAACGCGTCGCGCGCCTGCCGGTCGTTGCGCTCCGCGTCGCCGCGGGGAAGCCAGCGCTCATCGCTCCACCAGAAATGGACGCGCGACCAGTCGATGTGCTCGGCCCGGGGGTTGCGCGCGGCCGAGGCCAGTACGCGGGACCCCATCGATCCGCCCGTGAGCGAGATGTGCGCGATCTTTCCCTCGTCGAGGCGCTTGGAGACCCGGCTCAGGAACCGTGCGGCGACCGAATCGGCCAGGGTCGCAGGGTCAGGTGCGATGACGACACGTTTCTCGGCCCAGCCTTCAACCATGTCGATCCACCCCTGCCCCCCGGCCCTGCGCCATGATCATCGGTTCTGCGTCTCCTTCGTCGCCGGCGGGTCGAGCAGCTGCCAGCCCTCGGTGATGACTCGACCATACAGGACGTCCGGATCGAGCCGACGAAGCTCCTCGGCCAGGCATTCGCGCAGCGTGCGGCGCGGGAAGGCGAGCTCATGGCTGGGCTGGCCGGGCTGGGTGAGGATCGCCGCACCGGGGCTCGGACGCTCCAGCAGCACCTCGCCGGAGGGGCGGACCAGGGCCACCGACTTGATGCCGTGCGGCCACTCGTCGGCGTCCAGGTACGCCCAGTCGACGGGGACGTCGAGCGCCAGCCGCAGCCACGCCGCGAGCAGCGCGGTGGACGGCGAATCGGCGGCGCCGCGCACGCGGACTCCGACGATCGGCTCGTACGGCGGCTGGTCGAGGATCGCGGCGAGCTGCTCGCGCCAGCGCGTGAGACGCGTCCACGCCAGGTCGGTGTCACCCGGCGCGTACTGCGCGCCGAGGCCGCCGACCCAGGCCGACGGATCGGACTGGGCGGCGGCATCCGTGATCCGACGCTGAGCGATGCGGCCGATCGACGTCTTCGAGATGTGGTCGGGGGTGCGGTTGGGCCACCACACCACGACGGGGGCATCGGGCAGCAGCAGGCCGGTCACGAGGCTCTCGAGGTTCGAGCGGCCGGCGTCGCCGAAGGCTCGCAGCGTGACGACCTCGCTCGCGCCGGCGTCGCCGCCGACGCGGATCTGCGCGTCCAGGCGCGCGTCGTCGTCGTAGCTGTCGGGCAGCAGCAGCACGATGACGCGCATCGGGTGCTCGCGCGAGGCGTCGTTGGCTGCCTCGATGACCTCTTCGACGGCGCCTTCGCGCGTGAGGATGATGAGCGTCAGCACGCGTCCGAGTGCGACGGCACCGCCCTCCTCGCGCACGTTGACGAGTGCGCGCGAGATCTTGCTGACGGTGGTGTCGGGAAGATCGACGATCACGGGCGCCTCCAGCTCCGTCCGTCGCGGGCGAGCATCTCGTCCGCGGATGCCGGGCCCCACGACCCGGGTGAGTACTGTTCGAGCGGGCCGCCCTGCGCGGCCCAGAACTCCTCGATGGGGTCGAGGATGCGCCACGAGAGCTCGACCTCCTCGTGCCGCGGGAACAGCGGCGGGTCGCCGAGCAGCACGTCCAGGATGAGGCGCTCGTACGCCTCGGGGCTCGCCTCGGTGAACGCGTGGCCGTAGCCGAAGTCCATCGTGACGTCGCGCACCTGCGCGCCGGCGCCGGGCACCTTCGAGCCGAACCGGATCGTGACGCCCTCGTCGGGCTGCACGCGGATGACGAGCGCGTTCTGGCCCTGGCCCGAGGTCTGGCCCTGACGGAACAGCATCTCGGGGGCGCGCTTGAACACCACCGCGATCTCGGTCACGCGGCGGCCGAGACGCTTGCCGGTGCGCAGGTAGAAGGGGACGCCGGCCCAGCGGCGGGTGTTGATCTCCAGCGTGACGGCCGCATAGGTCTCGGTCGTCGACTTGGGGTTCATGCCGTCCTCTTCGAGGAAGCCGAGCACCTTCTCGCCGCCCTGCCAGCCGCCCGCGTACTGTCCGCGCGCGGTGGAGCGCTCGAGGTCCGCGGGGAGGGTGACGGCCGCGAGCACCTTCTCCTTCTCGGCGCGCAGATCCTTCGCGTCGAACGAGATGGGCTCCTCCATCGCGGTGAGCGCGAGGAGCTGCAGCAGGTGGTTCTGGATGACGTCGCGCGCGGCGCCGACGCCGTCGTAGTAGCCGGCGCGGCCACCGACGCCGATGTCCTCGGCCATCGTGATCTGCACGTGGTCGACGTAGTTGCGATTCCAGATCGGCTCGTACAGCTCGTTCGCGAAGCGCAGCGCGAGGATGTTCTGCACCGTCTCCTTGCCGAGGTAGTGGTCGATGCGGAAGATCGAGTCGGCGGGGAACGCCACTTCGAGGGCCGCGTTGAGAGCGCGCGCCGACTCGAGGTCGTGCCCGAAGGGCTTCTCGATCACGACGCGCCGCCAGCGCTCGTCGTCGTCCGCGTCCTCGCCCACGAGCCCCGAGTCCTTGAGCTGCTTCGCGACGAGCGGGAAGTCCTTCGGTGGGATCGAGAGGTAGTAGGCGTGGTTGCCCATGGTCCCGCGTTCCACGTCGAGCTTCTCGACGGTCTCCCGCAGCTTGCGGAAGGAGTCGGGGTTGTCGAACTCGCCGGAGACGAACCGGATGCCCTGGAGCAGCTGTGTCCAGGTCTCCTCGCGGAACGGCGTGCGGGCATGCTGCTTCACCGCGTCGTAGACGACCTGGGCGAAGTCCTGGTCCTCCCAGTCGCGGCGGGCGAAGCCCACGAGCGCGAACCCCGGAGGCAGGAGCCCCCGGTTCGCGAGGTCGTAGACCGCCGGCATGAGCTTCTTGCGGGACAGATCACCCGTCACGCCGAAGATCACGAGGGCGCTGGGCCCCGCGATCCTGTTGAGACGACGATCGTCGGGGTCGCGCAGCGGGTTGTGCCCGCGCGAGATGGGTACAGACATCGGTGGGGGCTCTCCTGCGGTTACTTCTGTGCGGCTTCGAAGAGGGTGAGCACGTCGTCGGACGACTCCGTGATCGTCAGCGAGACGACGGGACGCCCGTGCTCCGCGAGCACGCCCGCGTCGCCGGCGGCCTGCGCCTGGATGAGCTGACCGAACGTGAACGGCCGACCGGGGATCTCGAGGTCGACGTCGGTGCGCTCCAGGATCTGCAGGAACACCCCCTGCGCCGGGCCGCCCTTGTGGTACTGGCCGGTCGAGTGCAGGAAGCGCGGGCCCCAGCCGAACGTGGTCGGACGACCGGTGTCGGCGGCGACCAGCTCGCGCAGACCCTGTAGCTGCGGCACCTCGAGACGGTTGACGTACGCCTGGATCGACACGTAGCCGTCGGCGGGCAGCTGCGCCCACAGCGCGTCGAGCACGCCCTCGACCGTGCCGGAGGCCGCGAGAGCCGGGTCCGACACGCGCACCTCGACGCCGTTCGCCACGAACGCGGGGGCGGTGGGCTCGGGTCGGGCATCGAGGAGGCCGCGCGCGGCCACCTTCGCCGACTCGACGTCGGGCTGGTCGAACGGGTTGATGCCGAGCAGGTGCCCGGCGATGGCGGTGGCGTACTCCCAGACGATGAACTGCGCGCCGAGCGTGCCGCTGACGAGGATCTCACCTTCGTGGCGCTCGTGCAGGTGGAACTCGTTCGCGTCGTCGACCAGTCGCACGATCTGCAGGTCGGCGGGCACGGGGTCGAGCTCGGGGGAGACGGGGAGCAGCACGACCGGGAGGATGCCGGTTCCCTCCTTGCCCGTGGACTCGGCGATGAGCTGCTCGATCCAGTCGGGCAGGCCCTTGATGTGGGTGCCGTCCGTGATCAGACCCAGCTTGTCGCGGCGCGGGGTGGTCGCGGCGATGGCCGCGCCCACGCGCAGGGCCGGGTTCTCGGCGGAGTCGACGGCGACCTCGAGCAGCGAGGCCTCGGCCTCGTTCAGCAGCTCGTCGATATCGACGCCCGCGAGGCCGGACGGCACCAGGCCGAACGCGGTCAGCGCGGAGTACCGGCCGCCGACGTCCGGGTCGGCGTTCACGACGCGGTAGCCGGCCTGCCGCGAGGCCTTGTCCAGCGGGCTGCCCGGGTCGGTGACGATCACGATCCGGGTGGCCGGG
>NZ_JBQCIP010000253.1:0-11004 GCF_051953575.1 Microbacterium sp. | reverse complement strand
GGTGGTCGGGGTGCCCGGGTGGGGGGGGCGCCCCGGGGGGGGCGGGCGGGGGCGCGCTGGGGGGCACCCGCCGCGCCGCCCGCGGGTTGTGGGGGGGGCGCCCCCCCGGCGGGGGGGGCCCCGCCTCCGTCACAACGCGCGGCCGGGCGAGCCCGGCCGGTTCACGCGGCCTTCTGACCCTTCTTGCCGGCCACGACGGTGACGGTGTCGGTCGCGGTGTTGCCCGCGGCATCCGTCGCCGTCCACGTGAAGCGGTAGACCGCGCCGTTCACGGCCGTGACGTCGACCGAGCGGTCGCCGGTCTGCGTCCACGAGCCGCCGCCGGTCACCGTCACATCGGTGAGGGCGACCTGGACGTCACCGGCGCTCTCGTCCGCGGCATCCACCGTGAACTGCACCGAGGTCGTCTTGCCGTTCGGCGGCGTGATGACGTCGCGGTCCGCCGTCACCTCGATCGTCGGCGGCGTCACGTCCGGCGGCGTGAGCTTCAGGCCCACGATGACCGGGTCGTGGTCGCTCGAGCGGTACGGGTCGGGCGCGTAGAGCGCGTCCTGCGCCGGGAGCTTGAACGACATGTCGTAGTCGATGAGGCTCTGCTCGTCGGCGTTGATGTGCCACGCCGCCGCGCCGGTGACGTCCGCCGTGAGCGCGGGCTGCGCGAGGGCGTAGTCGAGGTACCCCGACTGTCCGTCGAACACGTACGAGTAGGCGTGCTCTCCGCCGAACTGCTTCTCGAGGTCGGTGAAGCCGCCGTTCACGAACGCGTCGATCGAGTCCTCGTGGTCGTACGAGTTGAGGTCGCCGATCACGATGGCGCGCCCGTCGGGGGCGACCGTCTCGTTCAGCCACTTCGTGAGCGCCGTCGCGGCCGCGGTGCGGGTCGCGCTGCAGTTGCCCTGGCCGTCGCCGAGGTCGGGGCTCTCGCTGCACGCCGAGCCCTTGGACTTCAGGTGGTTGACCGACACCACGAACTCCTCGCCCGTCTCGGTCGACGCGAACCGCTGGGTCAGGCCCGGGCGGTTGCGGTTGTCGAGCCAGGCCGGGTCGACGGCGCTCGTCATCAGCTGGAAGTCGCCCACCGGAGTGACCGCCGCCGGCTTGTAGATGAGCGCGGTCGTGATCGCGTCGCCGCCGATCTTGCCCGTGATGACGGCCTGGTACGTGCCGGCGCCGACCCGCGCGTTGAGCGCGTCGGTCAGGGCCTGCACCGCGGTGCCGTTGTTCTCGATCTCGAGCAGGCCGAACACGTCGGCGTCGATCGCGGCGAGCGCCGACACGATCTTCGCCTGCTGACGCTGGAACTCCTCGGCGGTGTCGGCGCCGCGGTAGTAGTCGTCGTCGCTCGAGTTCGTCGGCGTCGGATCGATCGAGGTGAAGTAGTTCAGCACGTTGAAGCTCGAGATCCGCAGGTCGCCGCCGACCTCGGGGACGCCGGGCCGCGGGTTGCCGACCGTGAAGTCGGCGCCCTTCGTGGGCTGCACGCCCCACACGTCGAAGCGGTAGTCGAGCACGCCCGTCGCGTTCTGCACCAGGTCGCCGGTGCGGAACGAGTGGTCGAGCGTGAACGGCTGTCCGTCGGGGTGGATGGCGGGGTCGGGGTTCTGCGTGCCGCGACCGTCGTCGAGCGTGATGCTGCCGTCGAGGTTGGCGGCCGCCAGGGCGTTCGCCTCGGCGCCGGGCTCGACGACCGCGGTCGGGGTGTCCTGGCGTCCGTCGGTGAGCGTGATCGTGCCGAAGCGCCCGTACTCGAACGTCTCGCCGATCGTCAGCTGCTGGGGCAACGTCACGAGCATGCCCTCGAGCGCTTCGCGCTGGGCACCGGATGCCGGCAGGGTCAGCGCCTGCGGCGACGGCAGCGCCTCGCCGGTCGCACAGGTCTTGACGTCGGCCGCGACGATCTCGGTGAGGCCGAACTGCTCCTTGGCGGCACCGTAGACGCTCACGACGTCGCCCGCCGAGACGGCCGCGCCGCCCGGTGCGTACACGAAGATGCCGTCCGAGGTCGCGGGGTCGCCGTCGCCGGCGTCCTGGATGTAGTACCCGTCGAAGCCGCCGACCTGGAAGTCGCCGACGACGGTGCCCTTCACGAGCACGTTCTGCCCGGCGACCGGCGTCGCCGCGCCCGAGCCCTGCACCGAGCCGATCGTCACGGTCGTGGTGGCCGCGCAGTCCGCGGCACCGCCCGGACCGGGGCCGGTGCCCGGGTTCGCTCCGAGGCCGGGCACGCCGAGTCCGTCGAATGTGTCGGTGGCGAAGCCCGCCCACTCGGCCGAGGGATCGAACGCGTTCGAGCCGTCCGGGTCGCCCGTGGTGATCGCCGGCAGACGGCGCAGCGTGTTGTCGGCCGTGGAGGTGAGGCCCGTGCCCCACTCGGTGCCCGGGTCGAATCCGACCTGTCCGATGACGTCGACGGCGGTGGTGCCCTTGACCAGCGCGACGGCGTCGTCGCCGTTGAACAGGCCGAGGTTCGCGGTCTGGTTCGCGTGGTCCAGGATGGCCTGCGCAGACAGCGAGTGGGCGAAGACGAAGACGCCGCCGGCCGGGACCGTGCCCGTGAGGTTGACCGTCACGCCGGCGGTCGTGCCGCCGTTGGAGTACTGCAGAAGCTTGTAGCCGTTCGCCGCCAGGTCGACGGCGACGCCGGACGGGTTGTAGATCTCGATCGCCTTGTTGTTCGACGACCCCTCGATGTACTCGCTGATGAGCAGATCGCCGGGCGCCGCGGCCGCGGGGGCGGCGACGGCGACAGCGCCGGCCGCGCCGAGCGCGAGAGCCGCAAGTGCGGCGACGAGTCTGCGGGGCGAATGGGACACAGTACCTCCACGGGACAAGAGCGCGGCGGGGTTGCCGCAAGGGGAGAAAGGGGGCAGGTTGGCCCCCTCGTTCCCCACAAGCTAGGGGAGCGGCATCCATCCCCGAAAGACCCAGGGAAGAGAACTTCTTAACGTTCGGTGTCTGCTCGGGCCAGAATGGAGGCCATGACCGCCGGCGACGTGGCACCCTTCCGCGTCGTGTTCGTGTGCACCGGCAACATCTGCCGGTCACCCATGGCCGACGTCGTCTTCCGGGGGTTCGCGGATGCCGCCGGCCTCGGCCCGCGCGTCGCGTCGACGAGTGCCGGCACGGGCGACTGGCACGTCGGCGAGCGCGCCGACCAGCGCACGATCGACGCGCTCGCGCGTGCCGGGTACGACGGGTCGCACCACCGGGCGCGGCAGTTCACGCACACCGACTTCGCCCGCAGCGACCTGGTCGTCGCGCTCGACCGCAGTCACGAGCGGATCCTCCGCGGGTGGGCGCGCAACGAGGCCGACGCCGACAAGATCGCGCTGCTGATGTCGTTCGACCCCTCGGCCCACACCCTCGACGTTCCCGACCCGTACTATGCCGGCCCCGGAATGTTCGACGAGGTGCTCGGTATGATCGAAAGCGCGAGCCGGTCGCTCTTCCGGCAACTCGAACCCGCGATCCGCCCGGTGTCCTGACCGGGGGTGCAGCGACGTCTTCGACGACATCGACGGGAGCCACCGTGACCTCTCTTCCTCCGCAGCCGCTCAGCCCCCTCGACGGCCGCTACCGCGCCGCCGTCGGCGAGCTCGGCGAGTACCTGTCCGAGGCGGGACTCAACCGCGCCCGCGTCGAGGTCGAGGTCGAGTGGCTCATCGCGCTCACCGACCGTTCGCTGTTCGGCACGTCGCCGCTGCCGGACGACGACAAGGCGAGGCTGCGAGCGCTGTACCTCGACTTCGGCCAGGCCGAGATCGACTGGCTCGCCGACAAGGAGGCGGTCACCCGCCACGACGTCAAGGCCGTCGAGTACCTCGTGCGCGACCGGCTGTCGTCGCTCGGCCTCGACGCCGTCGCCGAGCTCACGCACTTCGCCTGCACGAGCGAGGACATCAACTCCACCTCGTACGCCCTGACGGTCCGGCGCGCCGTCGAGCGCGTGTGGCTGCCGAAGCTCCGTGAGGTCACCGCCGCCCTGTCGGCCCTCGCCGTGAAGCACCGCGACGCCGCCATGCTGTCACGGACGCACGGCCAGCCGGCCACGCCGTCGACGATGGGCAAGGAGCTCGCCGTCTTCGCCTGGCGCCTGAACCGCGTCGCCGACCAGATCGAGAGCGGCGAGTACCTCGCGAAGTTCTCGGGCGCCACCGGTACGTGGTCGGCGCACCTGTCGGCCGCGCCGGACGTCGACTGGCCCGAGCTCTCGCGCTCGTTCATCGAGGGGCTGGGGCTCGACTTCAACATCCTCACGACCCAGATCGAGTCGCACGACTGGCAGGTCGAGCTGTACGACCGCGCACGGCACGCCGGCGGCATCCTGCACAACCTCGCCACCGACATCTGGACCTACATCTCGATCGGGTACTTCACCCAGATCCCGGTCGCCGGAGCGACCGGCTCGTCGACGATGCCGCACAAGATCAACCCGATCCGCTTCGAGAACGCCGAGGCCAACCTCGAGATCGCGGGCGGGCTGTTCTCCACGCTGTCGCAGACCCTGGTCACCAGCCGTCTGCAGCGCGATCTCACCGACTCGACGACGCAGCGCAA
This sequence comes from Microbacterium sp., assembly GCF_051953575.1. GTDB lineage: Bacteria > Actinomycetota > Actinomycetes > Actinomycetales > Microbacteriaceae > Microbacterium. The sequence continues at coordinate 6,447 of NZ_JBQCIP010000253.1, read as the reverse complement.
CATCGGCGTCGCGTTCGGCCACTCGCTGCTCGCGCTCGACAACCTGCAGCGCGGCCTCGGCGAGATCTCACTGGCCGAGAACGTGCTGCTCGACGACCTCGACGGCAACTGGGAGGTGCTCGCCGAGGCGATCCAGACCGTCGTGCGCGCCGAGATCGCCGCCGGCCGCTCCCAGATCAGCGACCCCTACGCGCTGCTCAAGGACCTCACGCGCGGCCGCCGCGTCGGCGCCGCCGAGCTCGCGGAGTTCGTGCGCGGCCTCGACATCGGCGAGGACGCCAAGGCGCGCCTGCTGGCGCTCACGCCGGCGACCTACGACGGCCTCGCCTCGAAGCTGGTCGACGAACTCGGCTGACCCCGCGTCCCCCTGCTCGAGACAGGACGCCTCGGACCTGGCGCAAGGTCCGAGGCGTTTCGTCTGCGGGCGCGAGAGCGCCCTCTGCTCAACGAGCGGAGTCGTCGGGGGATGCTGCGGCGTCCGGCTTGTCGCCGGCCGCGGGCTTCACGGGCCCGTCGCCCGCCTCGGGCTCGTCCGGCAGCAGCACAGGCTTGTCGATCTGCTTGGTGACCTGCGCCGGATCGACGGCCAGCAGCAGCAGCGACACGACGAGCAGCACCGCGATGAAGCTGACCCCGGCGATCACGAGCGCGACGACGACCGCGCGCGAGGCCTCGCCCGCGGTGCGCTGCTGGAAGAAGCCCATCGAGACGAGCGTCACGACGCCGGCGAACAGGGCGGCGCCGAACGCCATGCCCAGCAGCTGAAGGGGCTTGAGCAGGTCGCGGCGGGTGGGGCTTTCGTGGCTCACGCGGAGTCCTTCCGATCTGCCTGCGGTGCGGGCGCGGAGGCGTCGGTCGCGACGGCCTCCGCTTCGGCAGGCGCGGCGGCGCGCGGCGAGAAGCCGGCGATGCCGAGGTACACGGCGACGACCGCGGCGTAGCCGCCGAACAGCCCGACGCCGATGATGATGCCCGTGAGCGTGCCGGTGACACCCGCCTCGTCGAGCCGGTAGGTCAGTGCGTACGCGGGCTGCACGCACAGCAGGGCGACGCCGAGCAGGATGGTCACGGCGCCGACGACGACCGCGTCGCGGCTCTCGGAACGGGGTCCGGTCGGAGCGAGCGGGCGCGCGTCTGCGACGCCCGGCACGATCTCACGGCGGGCGGTGCGGGTCGACAGGCCCCGCCAGCCGGCGACGAGTTCGATGACGCCGCTGATCAGCGCCCACGCGATCACGATGACGAAGTATCCCGTCACGGTGCGGAGCGGGATGAGTCCGCTCGCCATGCCTGCGACGAGCGTCACACCGCCGAGCGCCGCCGCCGGCCACCGGCGGCCCACGGGGTACACGAGCCACACCGCGAGCAGCTGCACGAGTGCCGTCGCGATCGCGAACCCGCTGAACACCGCGCTGCCGACGGCGGCGGAGTGATCGGACGAGAACGTGTTCTTGAGCGCGGCGATCGCCGCGAACGCGGCGCGGGCGAGCTGCACATGGCGCACGTCGAACGTGCGGGATTCGGCTGTGGTCACGGTGATCCTGCGAAGAGGCGGGTTCTCAGAAATGAGAACGGATGCCTCCAGTCTACGTGGGTCGAAGCTCCGAGCTCCCCGAGCCCTCGGCCGCCGGCATCCGGGTCACTGCCCGGCATCCGCAATCACTGCAGCGTGTCGAGGATCCCCGTCAGCAGGTCGAACGTCGTGAGCGGCGAGATGATCGCGAAGCGCAGCACCGGCTCGCCGCGGTGCGAGCTCGGCACGACGAAGCCCTGCTGGTCATCGAGGAGCTTCGCGGACCACGCCTCATAGTCGGCGAGGCTCCAGCCGTCGCGGCGGAACACCACCACCGACAGCTGGGGCTCGCGCACGAGCGAGAGCCTGTCCCGCGCCGAGATCTCGTCGGCGATACGGCGGGCGAGGTCGACGCCGTGCGCGATCGTGGCGCGGTACTGCTCGGTGCCGTGGGTCGCGAGCGAGAACCACAGCGGCAGGCCGCGCGCGCGGCGCGTCAGCTGGATCGCGAGGTCGGACGGGTTCCAGTCCGGTTTGCCGGTGAGGGTGTCGAGGTACTCGGCCTTCTGCGTGTGCGCCTCCAGCGCCAGCGCAGGATCCCGGTAGAGCAGCGCGCACGCGTCGAAGGGCGCGAACAGCCACTTGTGCGGGTCGACGATGAGCGAGTCGGCGAGGCCCACCCCCTCGAACGCCGGTCGCAGCTCGGGCACGAGCATGGCCGCGAGGCCGTACGCACCGTCGACGTGGAACCAGATGCCGCGGTCGTGCGCGGCGGCGGCGATCCCCGCGATGTCGTCGACGATGCCGAAGTTCGTGGTGCCGGCGGTGGCGACGACGGCGAACACGGCGTCGCCGTGCGCGTCGAGCACGCGGGCGACCGCCTCGCCGCGCAGGCGTCCGTCGCCGTCGACCTCGGCGGTGGCCACGTCCACGTCCATCACGGCGGCGGCCGACGCGATCGACGAGTGCGCCTCAGCGCTGCACACCACGACCCACCGCGACGGCGTCGGACGTCCCTCGTCGGCGGCGCGCCGGCGGGCCGCGTCGCGGGCGGTGACGAGCGCCGAGAGGTTGCCGATCGTGCCGCCCTGGACGAACACGCCGCCCGCGGTCGCCGGCATCCCGAACTCCTTCGCGAGCCAGTGCAGCACCTCGTTCTCGGCGAAGACGGCGCCGGCCCCCTCCATCCACGAGCCTCCATAGACCGCGGATGCCGACACGACGACGTCGAACGCGAGCGATGCCTTGCTGGGAGCCGAGGGGATGAACGACAGGTAGCCCGGATGGTCCGTCGAGATGCAGGCCGGGGCGAGCACGTTCTCGAACAGGGCGATCGCGCGGCGGGCGCCGATCCCGTCTGCGGTGATCGAGCCCGAGGCGAGCCGCTCCAGGTCGCGCGGTGTCATCGGCTTGTCGAGCGGCACGTCCTGGTACAGCGCCCGGCGGCGGGCGTAGTCCAGCACGTCGTCGACGGCACGGGTGGTATCGGACGAGATGGCGTGCATGTGGTCGGGGTTCGCGGACATGGCGCTCCTCGGTCGACGGTGACGGGCTGCAGATCACGCTAGGCGATCGGGCAGGAATGGAGAAGCGGGCGGATGCCGCGGCCCGTAGCGTGAGGTTCACCAGGCGCACCGCGCCCCGAGCGTGAAGGAAGAGATCATGGCTGAGACGACATCCGAGAACCTGTCGCAGATCGAGCGCGACGCGGTCAAAGCCCGCGCGAAGGAGCTGCGTGAGCAGGCGAAGGCGGGCAAGAACCGCGAGGCGGGGCTGAAGCAGATCCAGGACGCGATCGACAAGCTCGATGGCCTCGACAAGCAGATCTCGACGGCGCTGCGCGATCTCGTGCTCGACGTCGCGCCCCACCTCATGCCGAAGACCTACTACGGCTTCGTCGCGTTCGCCAACGCGGACGGCAAGGTGGTGGTCTTCCACCAGCCCGCGAGCAAGTTCAAGACCCGCTACGGGACGATCAGCTTCGACGACCAGGCGCACCTCGACGACGGCGACGTGTGGCCGGTGAGTTACGCCGTCCTCGCATGGAACGACGAGATCGAGGCGAAGTTCCGCGAGCTGGTGAAGACCGCCGCATCCTGAGCCAGCCCGCGCCGTGCCCCGCCGCGGCTCAGGCGAAGAACTCCAGCCCTGCCTCGCGGAACACGCGCGAGCCCGGCGCATTGAAGTGGTGCCGCCCCGGGATCTCGAGGAACGTGCCGTTCGGGGCGGTCGCGGCGAGGGCCCGCGACCGCTCCAGGATGGCGTCCTCGCTGCCGGTGGCGAACAGCACCGGCTGCCTCGGCGGACGCTCGGGGTCGGGGTCGGCGTCGCCGAACCGCATCCCCTCGGCCAGACCGATGAGCGCCCGAAGGTCGTTGTCTCTCACCCGCTCGGCCAGGCGGACGTAGTTCTGGGTCACCGCGTCGTCGACCGGGGTGCCGTGCTCGGCGTAGGCGCGGGCCTGCTCGATGCGGAGCCGGCCCAGCGGGCGCCCGTCCGGGATGCCGCCGAGCACGGCTCGTTCGACATGGTGCGGCGCCTCCACCGCGAGCTGCCAGCCGACACGGGCGCCGAGCGAGTACCCGAGGTAGCGCACCTCGTCGAGGAGGTAGGTGTCGAGCACCGCCATCAGGTCGCCGACGAACGCCGCCATCGAGTACGCCTCGGCGTCATGTGGCTTGTCGCTGGCGCCGTGCCCTCGCTGGTCGACGCCGAGGACGCGGTACCCCGCGTTCGTCAGCATGCGCACCCAGCCGGTCTCGACCCAGTTGTCTCGACAGCTGGATGCGAAGCCGTGGACGCACAGCACCGTGTCGGCGTCCGGTTCGCCCCACGAGTAGGTCGCGATCCGGTACCCCTCCGCCGACATGATGTAGCTCGGCGGGGGCATCTCGGTTCGTGCGATCGGCGCGACGGCATCCATGCCGCCATTCTGCTCCCGTCGGGGACGGGGTCAGGTCGAGGGCCCGCGACGAGTCAGAACACGTCCCACTCGCGCGCCCGGTCGATGAGTGCGTCGATGACGTGCGCGGCCGCGGGCGACGGCGCCTCGACGGCACGGATCGCGAGGTGCAGGGTGTTCAGGGGCGCCTCGTCGGGCCGGTGCAGCACGACCACCGCACCCGCGTCGATCGCCGGCTGCGCGAGATAACGGGGCAGGGCCGACACGCCGACACCGGCGATCACCGCCGCCAGCACGCCTCGCAGGTCGGGCACGGTCATCGCGACGGGATTCGCCGGCCGGTGCCCGAACTGGCTGCGCCAGTACCGCCGCACGATCGAAAGCTCGGGGTCGTACGCCACGAGCGGCAGGTGCTGCAGCGCCGCGGCGGGGTCGGCGGTAAGCCCCGTCGCGTCGACGGTGCGGGCGATCGGCGGCGCGCCCACCAGCACGAACTCCTCGTCGACCAGCCCGCGGTAGCGGATGCCGCGCATCGGCGTCCGCACCGACGAGACGACGACGTCGAGCTCGCCCTCGGCCAGGCCCGTCAGCAGGTCGTTCGCGAGACCGAGGCGGAACGCGATGCGCACGTTGCGGACGGTCAGCGGGGCCAGCGCGGGGATCAGCCGCGCGGCGGTGACATCGCTCGCCGCGCCGACGCGGACCAGGGCGGGTTCGTCCGGGGCGGGCGCCGCCCACACGTCGCGCAGCCTGTCGACGGGCTCGGCGATGCGCGCAGCGAGCGCGTCACCGGCGGCGGTGGGCGTGACGCCGCGGGCGGTGCGCACGAGCAGCTCGGCGACGAGCTCGGTCTCGAGGCGGGCGATGCGCTCGCTCACCGCGGGCTGGCTGACGCCCAGGCGGCTCGCCGCAGCGGTGATCGACCCCGCGCGGTGCACTTCGAGGAACGTGTGGAGCAGGTCGAGCTCTTGCATGCGGCATCCACTCATCAAGAAATCTATGACTGAGCAACAGCGTACGAAATGAACGCGATGGATGCCTCGTTCCAGACCTCAGCGGCTCGCCCGAGCCGCCGAACAACAGGAGCAGACATGGCACACGTACTCATGGCCGTCACCGGCGCCGACGCGATCGAGCTGACGGACGGCACCGCCCACCCGACCGGCTTCTGGGCCGAGGAGCTCGTCGAACTGCACCGGGGGCTGGTGGCCGCCGGCCACGACGTGACGATCGCGACGCCCGGCGGCGTGCGTCCCCCCGTCGATCCGGGCAGCCTCAGCGGTGAGGGAGCCGACGCGCTCCGCACCTACCTGCAGCAGATCGACGGACTGCTGGCGCAGCCGCGCGACCTCGCCGACGTGCGCGACGGCGAGTACGACGCGATCGTGCTCCCGGGTGGCCACGGCCCCATGGTCGACCTGGCCGTGGATGCCGACCTCGGCCGCCTGCTCGTCGATGCCGCCGACCGTGACGCGGTCGTCGGCGTGCTGTGCCACGGCCCGGCCGGACTGCTCAGCGCCGTCCGCGCCGACGGATCGTTCGCATTCGCGGGCCGGCGGATCGCCGTGTTCACCGACGAGGAGGAGCGCCAGGGAGGGCTCGGCGCGGGAGCGCCGTACCTCGTGGCATCGCGCCTGGCCGAGCTCGGCGCCGTCATCGAACCGGCTGCGCCGTGGTCGGTCGAGGTCGTGCGCGACGGAGCCCTCGTGAGCGGTCAGAACCCGCAGTCGAGCCTCGCCACGGCCGCGCAGCTGGTGGAGGTGCTGGCCGCGCGCTGAGCCGGGTGAGGTTACACAACCGGTCGCCCTCTGACAACCCTCCTGAGGCTTCGGGGGATCGTGCTTATCGTCGATGCAGCGGCCCCGGCAGGGCCACCCGCCCCGCCGCCGGCTCGCTGGATCGAGTCAGCCACACGAAGGGAGATCCATCATGGGTCTGGACGACGACATCAAGCACAACGCCGAAGACATGAAGGGCAAGGTCAAGGAGAAGGTCGGCGACGCGACCGACAACGAGCGCCTGCAGGCCGAGG
>NZ_JBQCIP010000252.1:0-7107 GCF_051953575.1 Microbacterium sp. | reverse complement strand
GAGGACGGTGTGGGGGCCGGGGGACTTGGGGGCTCGGGCGGGGGGGTGGGGGGGCGGGGCGACGCGGGTGGGGCCGGCGGGCCCCCCCGGCTGGGGGAGGTCAGGGCTTCGGGAGCCCGGGCGGGTTGATGTCGGACGAGCTCACGGCCTCGGAGTCGAGGCCCCAGAACTCGAGCAGGTCGGTGTAGGTCCCGTCCTCGATGATCTTGTTGAGCACGATGTTGACGGCCTCGATGAGTCCATTGCCCTTCTTCGTTCCCGCCGCGATCTGGGCCGTGTCGGGCCAGCCGCCGGGGACGATGCCGACGAGCTTCGTGTCGCCGGTCTCGCGCGCCGACCAGGCGGCCGTGGCGTTGGGGCCGAAGGTGGCGTCGGCGCGGCCGGACTGGATCGCGAGGGTCGCGGCAGCGGTGTCGTCGTAGTACACGAGCTCGGCGGGGGCCTTGCCGGCAGCCTCGAGCTCTTCGTTCCAGCGCAGCAGCACCTGCTCCTGGTTCGTGCCCGAGCCGACGATGATCTTGAGGCCCGAGATGTCGCTGGAGTCCTTGATCGAGTCGATCTTGCTGTCGCTCTTCACGTAGAAGCCGAGGAGGTCCTCGCGGTAGCTGGCGAAGTCGTACAGCTCCTTGCGCTCTTCGGTGACCGTCACGTTGGAGGTGATGAGGTCGTACTTGCCCGACTGGATGCCCAGCGGCCAGTCGGCCCACGCGACGACCTGCGGGTTGTACTCCAGACCGAGGCCTTCGGCGATCAGCGAGCCGATGTTGGGCTCGGTGCCGGCGACGTCCGTGGCAGCCGACGTCCCGTCCGGCTGATAGCTCAGCGGAGGGACGAACGCGCCTACGGCGACGGTGAGCTTGCCGGCCTGGACCGGCGTGAAGCCGCTCTCTTCGAGAGCGGCGACCGCCTCGGGGACGACGTCGGTGTGGAACCACTCGATCTCGTCGGTGGCGGTGTTGCTCTGGGTCGGCGCGGGGGTGGCCTCTTCCGCGGCCGCCGGGCCGTTGAGGTTCACGGCCGCGACGATGCCGCCGACGACCACGGCCACCGCGACGACGGCGACGCCGATCGCGATGCCCTGCTTCTTGCTGAGTGCCATGCTGTGTTCTCTCTTTCGGGATGCCGGAGCCTGCGTTGCGTCAGGCCAGGACTTTGGCGAGGAACTCCCGCGTGCGCGGGTGCTCGGGGGTGACGAGGACGCGGTCCGGCGGACCCTCCTCGAGGATTCGGCCGGCGTCGACGAACACGATCCGGTCGGCGACCTCGCGGGCGAAGCCGATCTCGTGCGTGACGATGATGAGGGTGGTGCCGCTGCGCGCGAGGTCGCGGATGACGTCGAGCACCTCGCCGACCAGCTCCGGGTCCAGCGCACTCGTGGGTTCGTCGAACAGGAGGACGCGGGGACTGAGTGCGAGGGCCCGTGCGATCGCCACGCGCTGCTGCTGACCCCCGGAGAGCTGTCGCGGATAGTGGTCGGCCCGATCGCCCAGGCCCACACGGTCGAGCAGTCCCCTGGCGAGCTCGCGGGCGGCGTCCTTGTCGAGCAGACCGGTCGCGACGGGCGCCTCGGTCACGTTCTCGAGCGCGGTGAGGTGCGGGAACAGGTTGAAGTTCTGGAAGACCAGCCCCACCTGCGTGCGGCGCTTGAGGATCTCCCTCTCGCGCAGCTCGTACAGCCGGTCGCCGCGGCGCTCGTAGCCGATCAGCCGCCCATCGAGGGTCACCGAGCCTCGGTCGACGGATTCCAGGTGGTTGATCGTGCGCAGCAGCGTGGACTTGCCCGAGCCGCTCGGGCCGAGGATCGCGACGACCTCGCCCGGCTGGACCGTGAGATCGATCCCGGCCAGCACGGGCACGCCGCCGTAGCTCTTGTGTACGTTGTGGATCTCGACGAGGCCCTGGGTCGCCGGCTGCGCGGCGAGGGTGGCAATGCTCATGATCCTGCTCCTTCGGAGTGCTTGGCGTCGTTCGAAGAGGCGCCGAACGGCGTGCGTGTATGCAGGGGCGCATCGACGCCGACCAGCGGTGGCGGGCCGGTGTCGGCATCCCCGAGCCGTGCCCACTGCGCCGCGACCCAGTGGCGGAAGGTCTGCAGCGGCGTGGGCGGCAGGACCCGTACGCTCCCGCGGGCGTAGTGGCGCTCGATGTAGTACTGCGCGATGCTCAGGATCGTGGTGATGAGCGTGTACCAGACGACGGCCACCAGCAGCAGCGGGATGACCCGGCTGTTGCGGTTGTAGATGACCTGAACCGCGTAGAAGACCTCGGGGATGGCGATGACGAACACGACCGAAGCGCCCTTGACGAGGCCGATCACCTCGTTGGTCGCGTTCGGGACGATCGAGCGCATCGCCTGCGGCAGGATGATGCGGAACAGCCGCTTGCGGGCCGGGATGCCCAGCGCCGCCGCCGCCTCCTGCTGTCCCTGATCCACCGACAGCAGGCCGCCGCGGATGATCTCGGCCGAGTACGCCGCCTGGTGCAGCCCCAGCCCGAGGATCGCCGCCGCGAAGGCGCTGATCAGGTTGACCGTCGGGAACTCGACGATCCAGAAGTCGGTGGTGAAGGGCGTGCCCAGGCCCAGGGTCGGGTACAGATAGCCGAGGTTGTACCAGACGATGATCTGCACGACGAGCGGGACCGACCGGAAGAACCAGATGTACGACCACGATGCCCCGCGCAGCAGCGCCGACTTCGACAGCCGTCCGAGCGCGAGCACCGTGCCCAGGGTGAACCCGAAGACCGCCGAGATCGCCGTGAGCGAGAGCGTGTAGCCGACGCCGATGAGCACCGGCTCCGCGAAGAAGTAGTGCGCGAAGACGTCCCACTCGTAGTTCTCGTTGGTGAAGACCGACCACACGAACTGCGCGACGACGAACAGCACGACCGCGCCGATGGACCAGCGGAACCAATGCCGGGTGTGCACGACGGGGATGTCTCCGAGGTCGACGCGCGCGGTGCCGGGCGGCACGGGCGAGGTCGCCGTCGTCTCCGCGGCCGGGCCGGCCTGACGCGGGAGGGTGTCGGTCATGAGAACTCTCTTCGATCGGCGGCGCGGGGTGGGCGGTTCGTGCGCCGGTAGGGCGACGGTAGGGTCCTCGCGCCGGCGGCACCTAGCCGCCGCGGCATCGCGGCGACACGGATCGTGACGGTCTGAAACGCGGCGACACAGATCGGAATGCGCCGACGTACACCGTCTGCGCATCCGCCGGGCCGCTTACCGTGGCAGCCATGTCAGACCACCCGTTCGCCGTCGCCCTGGAGGGGGATGCCGCCGGCGCCCACCCCGCAGCCACCGTCCCCGCGTCCGACGCGCTCACCGCGCGCCGGCTCGCCACCCGCGTCGTCGGAGCCGAACGCTTCGGCCTCACGGCCGTCACCTTCGACGACTCGCCGCTGCCGGTAGCCGATGCCGTCGCGCGTCTGGACGCCGTGCAGCGCGCGGCGTTCGCCGCGCCCCTGACCTCTGCGATCGGCCTGGTCCCGGTGGTGCATGTCGCGTACAGCGAGCCGTTCCACGTGGCCACGCAGCTCGCCAGCCTCGACTGGGCATCGTCCGGTCGCGCCGGGTGGATCGTCGCCGCCTCCGGGACGGCCCGTGAGGCCGCCGCGTACGGGCGCGACGAGCTCGCCGTCGACGAGCTGCGACGCGAGCGCGACGACGTCATCGAGGTCGCGCGGCGGCTGTGGGACTCGTGGGAGGACGACGCCGTGATTCAGGATGCCGCGACCGGCCGCTACCTCGACGCCGACCGCCTGCACTATGTCGACTTCGAGGGCGAGCGGTTCTCGGTCAAGGGCCCATTCATCACGCCCCGTCCGCCGCAGGGTCAGCTCGTCGTCGTGGCGCCGGCAGGCGCTGCCGGCGCCGACGTGGCCCTGGTGGAGGGCATCGACCCGGCGGCGGTCGCGGAGGCCGCCGCTGCGGCTCGTGCCGCGGGGGCCGAACGGGTGTGGGCCGAGGTCGAGGTGCTCCTGGACGCGCGCGGCGTCCCCGCCGCACGCCGTCTCGCGGAACTCGGAGCATGGCCCGCGACCTGCCGGCTGCGCCACATCGGCGACGCCGCCGGTCTGGCCTCTCTTCTCGAAGAGCTGGCGGCATCCGTCGACGGCGTGCGTCTGCACCCGGCCGAACCCGACGTCGACGTCGAAGAGGTGGGGCGCGCGGTGCTGCCGGCGCTTCGCCGGACGCTCGGCTTCCGCTCGCCGACCGCGGGCGACACGCTCCGCGAGACCCTCGGCCTCGGCCGCCCTGTCAGCCGTTACGCCGCATCCGCCGTGAAGGAGCTCGCATGACCACCTCCCGCCGCATCCAGTTCGGAGTGTTCTTCCAGGGGGTCAACTTCGGCACCATCTGGTCGAGCGAGCGCAGCGGCTCGCAGTACGACTTCGAGTCGTTCCGCCGCATCGCGCAGACCGCCGAGCGCGGACTGTTCTCCGCCTTCTTCCTGGGAGAGGGTTTGCGCCTGCGTGAGCATTTCGGCCGCATCCACGATCTCGACATCGCCGGTCGCCCCGATGCGCAGACTCAGCTCGCCGCGCTCGCCGCCGTGACCGAGCGCATCGGCCTGGTGGCGACGCAGAACACCACGTACAACGACCCGTACGACCTGGCCAAGCGCCTGAACTCGCTCGATCTGCTGTCGGACGGCCGCGCCGGCTGGAACATCGTCACCACCGACAACGCGTGGACCGGCGCCAACTTCCGCCGCGGCGGCTACCTCGACCACGCCGACCGCTACCGTCGCGCCGCGCAGTTCGTCGCGGCGGCCCAGCGGGTGTGGGATGCCGGAGCCGAGGGCGTCGGCACGTCCGTGTCCGTCTCCGACGATCTGGTGTCGTTCGAGGGACCGGCTCCGCTGCCGCCGAGCCGGCAGGGCAGGCCGGTGCTGTTCCAGGCCGGCGACTCGGACGAGGGGCGCGAGTTCGCGGCATCCACCGCCGACGTCATCTTCTCGGCGCACCCGGGGCTCGACGAGGCTGCCTCGTTCGCCGCGGACGTGCGCCGGCGCCTGCCCGCGCACGGCCGGAGCGTGGACGAGCTGAAGTTCTTCCCGGGGGCGCAGTTCATCCTCGCCGCAACCGATGCCGAGGCGCGGGAGAAGGCCGAGTGGGTCACCCGCGCGCAGGTGTCGCCGCAGACCGCCATCCGATTCCTCGAGCCGATCTGGGGCCGTGACCTGTCGGAGTACGACGCCGACGGGCCGCTGCCCGACGTCGATCCCGAGGTCGACGAGGTCGACGGCCAGAGGGGCACGCTGTTCCAGGGCCGCAGGGCCGTCGAGACCGCACGGGAGTGGCGCGAGAGCGCCGCGGCCGAGGGACTGTCGATCCGGGAGTTCGTCATCCGTCGGTCGTCGCTGCGCACCTTCGTGGGCGGCTACTCGACGATCGCGGACCGGCTCGTGCAGTACGTCGACGCGCACGCCGTAGACGGCTTCAACGTCTCGCCGTACCTCGTGCCCGAGGGACTCGACGACATCGTCGACGGGCTCATCCCCGAGCTTCAGGAGCGCGGCGTCTATCCGGCCGAGTACCCGGGCACGACCCTGCGCGAGAACCTCGGCCTGCCGGAGCCGGGCGCGCAGGCCGAGCTCGCCGCCTGACGCGGCGAGAAGCACCGCCCCGTGGATCCGCATGGCGCCGTGTGACGGCGCGATGCGCCGGTCGAGGCGACCGGGCCGTAGCGTGACGCCGAACACCGGCATCCACCGTCTCCGAGAGGACCTGCACATGACCGACACCACCGACACCGCGGCCGAGCCGACCTACGACGCCCCACTCATCAGCGCCGAAGAGGCTGCGGCGCGCGCCGCCGCGGGCGCGCTCGTCATCGACGTGCGCAGCGACGCCGGCCGCGCGCGCGACGGTGTGATCCCCGGTTCGATCCGCGGCGACCGCGACAACCTCGACGCCCAGTTCCTGATCGACTCACCCGAGAAGTTCGCCGAGATCACCGAGTGGGACCAGGACATCGTGATCGTGTGCGGCTCGATCCGCGGCTCGGGCCCGGTCGCCGAGCAGCTCCGCGCGAAGGGCTTCACCAACGTCGCCCACGTCGACGGCGGCTTCCCGGCGTGGAAGGAGTCCGGCGCGCCGACCGCAGAGGTGGACGAGAGCCGCTGACATCGCCCGCCGTCGGACGACGGTTCAGGATGCCTCGACCTGCCGGTGCGGCAGGGTCGAGGCATCCGTCATTCCGCCCGCGATCACGCCGACTGAAGGATCCGTGCCGTCACCCGTGCCGAGAAGAGCAGCGCGTCGACCGGCACGCGCTCGTCTGCGGCGTGGAACTGCGCGAAGACGTCGAACTCCCGCGGCACGCGCAGCGGCACGAAGCCGTACCCGTTGATCCCCAGCCGTGCGAAGTGCTTGTTGTCGGTGCTTGCGGGAAGCAGGTAGGGCACGACCACGCCCTCGGCGTCCTCGAGCGAGATCGCCTGCTGCAGGATGCCGATGATCGCGGCGTCGACCGGCGCCTCGGTCGCCGACCACCACCGCCCCTCGCGGATGTCGATGCCGTCCCCCACGACCTCGCGCAGACCGGCGCGCAGCGCGTCGTCCTGCCCCGGCAGCACCCGGATGTCGAGGCGCGCCGACGCCTCGGCCGGAATGATGTTCGTCTTGTCGCCCGCCGACAGCACCGTGGGGGTCGCGGTGTTGCGCGTCGTCGCTCCCACCAGAGACGCGACGAATCCCAGGCTATCCAGATCGGCGGCTAGCGACTCGTCGGTGAACGCGAGCCCGCGTGCCTCGCCGAACACGTCGAGGAAGCGCTGCAGCGCGGGCGTGCGCACCACCGGGAAGCGATGCGCCCCCACCGCCGCGACCGCCTGTGCGAGACGCACGACGCTGTTGTCGTCGGTCGGGCGGGATCCGTGGGCGGCATGGCCGCGGGCACGCAGCGTCGACCAGGCGACGCCCTTCTCGCTCGTGGCGACCAGGTACGCACGGCGGTCATCGGCGGGGTCGGCCGCGAGCGGCACAGAGAATCCGCCCACCTCGCTCAGCGCCTCGGTGACGCCGGGCAACAGATCAGGCCGGTTCTCGACCAGCCACCCCGCGCCCCACACACCGCCGCTCTCTTCGTCGGCGAGGAACGCGAAC
>NZ_JBQCIP010000251.1:0-15387 GCF_051953575.1 Microbacterium sp. | reverse complement strand
GGTCAGGCACCTGGTTCTCGCGGTCGAGGTCGAGGCCGTCGCACACGTGCACCATGCCGATCACCTCGCGAGGCAGCGCCGCGACCTCCTCGAGGGTGTCCCCCGTCGTCCAGAAGTGCCAGAAGTCCACGCACATCGTGACGTTGTCGCGGCCGGCCTCCTCGATGATGCGCAGCCCCTGCGACAGCCGGTTGACGTTCGACCAGGCGAGCGGCTCGAGGAAGAGCCCGACGCCGCGGTCGGCCGCGATGTCGGCGGCATCGCGGACGTTTCGCACGACAGCGCTGACGGCGTCGGCGTCCGTCGCCCCCAGGGTGCCTCGGTAACGCGGGTCGTCCGGCGCCAGCCGCCCGGCGCGGAAGTCCTTGACCACATTCCAGCTCACGGGGCCCGTGCAGACCTGCACGATGGGAGCGCCGACCACGGCGGCGACCCGCGACAGCCGCTCGATCTCATCGAGGAACGCCTCGCGCCCGTCCCCCTCGTGCTCGGCATCGAGCACGGCTCCGACGCCGGTGACAGTGATGCCCTCGAGGTGAGGCAGCAGCGACTCGGCGGTGAAGCCGGCGTCCAGGTAGCGCGAGAGCTTGGGCGTCTGCAGCTCGATGCCGGCGAAGCCCGCCTCCTTCGCGATGCGGATGTCGTTCACGATGTTGCCGTGGAACGTGGTCGTGACGTTCATGGACAGCTTGTGCATGGGATCCTTTCGGAGAGACGGCGAACGCCGACGGCGCGAGGCGTCGTCGGCGTTCGGAGAGCGGCGGTTCAGCCGATGAGTTCGCGGAGGCGCCGGAGCTGGAAGCGTGACACCTCGTCGGCGGTCTCGTCCTCTGCGAAGACGTTCGAGACGATGAGCGCGTCGTCCCTCTCGAGGTAGCCGATCGCGCGAAGCGTGTCGAACAGTTCGCTCCAGTCCACGTCACCGTCGCCGATGCGCAGGTGCTGGTGGATGCGCGCCTCGTTCCCTGGGGGGTTCGAGATGTAGCGCAACCCGTGCGAGCGCCGGTGGTCGAACGTATCGGCGGTGTAGACGGCGCCCAGGCGGTCGCCGACCTCGGGCAGCAGGGTGGTCCCGCGGTCACCGTAGTGAAAGGTGTGCGAGGCGACATACACGAAGCCGATGGCCTTCGAGTTGAGCCCGCGGAGCACCCGCCACGCCTCGAGCCCGTCCTCGACGAAGTCGTCGGGGTGCGGGTCGATGTTCAGGCGCAGGCCCTCCTGCTCGATGAGGGGCAGCAGCTCCTCCATCGAGCGGTAGAACGCGTCCTCGCTGTCTTCCGACCGCTCCGGCCTGCCCGAGAACTCGGTGTTGATCACCGGGATCTCGAGCTCGACCGCCAGCTGGATGATCCGGCGGAAGTTGCGTACCGCCGCCTGGCGTTGCGGCTCGTCGGGCCACGAGATTCGCTGCACCGGCAGGATCGCCGGGATGCCGACTCCGGCGTCCCGCGCGGCCTTCTTGAAGGTCGCGACGAGGTCGTCGTCGGCCTTCGGGTAGCGGAAGAACGGCGAGAAGTCGGCGTGCGGTGTCAGCTGCAGGTGCTCGTAGCCGAGCCGCGCGGCGACCTCGGGGAACTCGAAGAGCGAGAAATCGTGGTGGTACGGCGTGGGATCGAGCGCAATTCGGACCATGGTGTCGTGTCTCCTGAGGCGAGGCGTGGGGTCAGGCGTAGAAGGCGGGACGCTCGGGCGCCTCGACGGGGATGATCCCGCCGTCGAGTGCCTTGACACCGGCCTCGCACGCGAGGGCGACGAGGTAGCCGTCCCATGCGTTGGGGCCGTCGACGAGCGAGCCGCTGCGCACCGCGTTCACCCAGCGCTGGATCTGTTCGTCGTACGCCGTCGCGAAGCGCGTGGTGAAACTGACGTGGTCTGCGATGGTGAGACGGCCGTCGCGCCACTGCTGCAGGCCCGAGGGCTGTCCAATGCGGGCGATGCCCTGCTCGAACACGGCCTCGGTAGCGACCTGGTAGCCGAACTGCACGCTGACGTTCATCTCGACGTCGACCAGCACGCCGTTCTCGAGCTCCATGAGCACGAGGATCGGCTCGCGCAGGTGCTCGGGGCTCAGGGAGTTGCGGCGCGGGTACTTCACCTCGACGCTCTTCACCGTGGAGCCGGCGAGCCATGGCACGACGTCGAACTCGTGCACGACGGAGTCGGTGATGAGCATCGTCTGCGTGTACGAGTCGGGCACCGACGGGTTGCGGTGCACGGCGCGGAGCATCACGAGGTCGCCGTTGTCGCCAGAGGTGATGAGTTTGCGGAGGGCGGCGTACTCCGGGTCGAAGCGGCGCATGAAGCCGACCTGGATGTGCGGCTTGTCGAGCTTCTGCTCGAGCTCGACGATCTCCCATGAGGTCGCCGAGTCGGGCGTAAGCGGCTTCTCGCAGAGGATGGGCAGGCCCGCTTCGAGCGCCGGCACCAGCACCGGCGCGTGGAACTGTCCCGGCACCGCGATGAGTACCGCGTCCACCGCGTCGGCGGCGATCGCGTCCTCGATGCGGGCGAACGTCTGTGCGCCGGGGGCGTGCACGACGGCCGCGGCGGCGCGGCCCTGGTCGGGCTCGACGACGGCCGAGACGACGGCGCCGGCGATGCGGTTCGTAATGCGGGCGATGTGGTCGGCGCCCATGAGGCCGGCGCCGACGACGCCGACGCGGAGGTCGTTGCTCATCTCAATTGTCTCCAGGGTCAGTGGACCCGCGCGAAGTGCGTGCAGCTGAAGATGTGCTCGCGCGTGCGCTTGGCAATGGGGAACGGGTAGTCGACGTCGCAGCCGTACATGTCCTGCTCGACGATTGCGAAGATGTCGGGGTCGATCGCGGCGACCGCTTCGATGATCGGTGCGAGGTCGGGTACGCCGTGCGGCGGCTCGATCATGATGCCCTGGGAGACGGCATCCGCGAACGGCACGTCGTTCTTCAGCACGTCGAACAGCAGCGACGTGTCGACCTGCTTGAGGTGCAGGTAGCCGATGCGCTCGGGGCGCTCCAGGATGAGCTTGACGTTGTCGCCGCCGTAGTACGCGAAGTGGCCGGTGTCCAGGCACAGGTTCGTGTAGCGCTCGTCGGTCTCGTCGAGGAAGCGGACGACCTCGCGGGTGGTGCCCACGTGGCTGTCGGCGTGCGAGTGGAACTGCTGCTTGACTCCGAACTCCTCGAGCAGCGCCTTCCCGAGGCGGTCGTGACCGGCGGCGAGCTTCTTCCACTGCTCGTCGGTCAGGGTGCGCGACTCGAGCACCTCGCTCGTGGCGTCGCTGCGCCACAGGTCCGGGATCACGACGAGGTGCTCGGCACCGAGCTTCGACGCGAGACCGGCAACGGCGAGAGCCTGGTCCCACGCGCGCTGCCACTGGTCGTCGCCCTTGTGGAAGCCGGTGAACACGGTGCCGGCCGAAAGCTTGAGGCCGCGCGAGCCGAGCTCGTCCTCGAGCTGGTGCGGATCGGTCGGCAGGTAGCCGTACGGGCCCAGCTCGATCCAGGTGTAGCCGGCGGCGACGACCTCGTCGAGGAAGCGCTGCCACGGCACCTGCTTCGGGTCGTCCGGGAACCAGACGCCCCACGAGTCGGGTGCGGTGCCGATGCGCAGGCCCGCGCCCTGGTGGACGACGACGTCGGAGTCTGCGGGATTGGTGTCAGTCATGGTGTTCTCCGTTGAAGGGGGTCGATCAAGCTTCGGCAGGCTCAGCCGAGGAGGGGCTTCTGGTTCGCCTGCTGGGTGAGGTACTCGTCGCGCGCCTGCTGCGTGCTCGCGAGGGTGGAGACCTCGGGCACCGGCACGTCCCACCAGCCGGCGCCGTCGGGCGCGTAGATGAGGGGGTCGCTGTTGATGTGGATGAACGTGGACTTCTCGGATGCCTTCGCCTGCGCGACGGCCGCCTTGAGGTCGTCGATGGCCGAGGCCGCCGGCTCGATCTCGATGACGTCGAGGCCATAGCTGCGGGCGTTCATCGCGAGGTCGACGGGGAGGATCTTCTCGCCCTGGAAGTTGCGGGCCTGGTCGTCGTACTCGCGGTACCAGGTGCCGAACCGCTCGGAGCCGACCGTCTCCGACAGGTGCCCGATGGACGCGTAGCCGTGGTTCTGGATCAGCACGACGATGAGCTTGATGCCCTCGGCGACCGCGGTGACGAGCTCGGTGTTGAGCATCAGGTACGAGCCGTCGCCGACCATCACGATCACATCGCGGTCGTCGCCGTCGGCGAGAAGGCCCCGCTTCGCGCCCACTCCCCCGGCGATCTCGTACCCCATGCAGGAGAACGCGTACTCGACGTGGTAGCCGAGCGGATCGCGCACGCGCCACAGCTTGTGCAGGTCGCCCGGGAGAGAGCCGGCCGCCTGCACGATGACGTCCTCGGGGGCGCTGGTGGACTGCACGGCACCGATGATCTCGGGCTGGCCTGGCAGAGCGAGCCCTGACGGCACGAACGCGCCGTCGACCGCCGCATCCCATTCCGCCTTCTCCCGGGCGATGCGCTCGCTGTACTCACGCGAGATCTCGAAGCCCTCGAGCTCGATCGACAGCTCCGCCAGCGCCTCGCGGGCGTCGGCAATGACCGGCTGCTGTGAGCCGTGCTTGTAGGCGTCGAAGGACGCGATGTTGATGTTCACGAACACCACGTCGGGGTTCTGGAACGCGGTGCGCGACGCGGTGGTGAAGTCGCTGTAGCGCGTGCCGATGCCGATGATGACGTCAGCCTCGGCCGCGAGGAGGTTGGCGGCGAGCGTGCCGGTCGCACCGACGCCGCCGAGGTTCTGCGGGTGATCCCAGTTCAGCACGCCACCGCCGGCCTGTGATGTGCCGACCGGGATGCCGGTGGCCTCGACGAGTGCGCGGAGCTGCTCCTCGGCGCCGGAGTAGAGGACCCCACCCCCGGCGACGATGAATGGGTTCTTTGCGCCGCGGATCGCGGCGACGGCACGGGCGAGCGGCCCGCGCTCGGGCAGCGGACGGCGGAGGTGCCACTCGCGATCCTGTAGGAACTCCAGGGGCACATCGAGCGCCTCGGCCTGCACGTCTTCGGGGAGCGCGATCGTCACGGCGCCAGTCTCGGCCGGGTCGGTGAGCACGCGCATCGCGGCGAGGGCGATCGAGTACAGCTGCTCGGGGCGCTGCACGCGGTCGAAGAACTTCGACAGCGGCCGGAACGCGTCGGTCACCTGGATGCCGGTGTCCCACGGCTGCTCGAGCTGTTGCAGCACCGGGTCGGCCACCCGAGTCGCGAACGTGTCGCTCGGCAGCAGCAGCGCCGGCAGGCGGTTCGTTGTGGCAAGGGCCGCGGCGGTGAGCATGTTGGCGGCGCCCGGGCCGACCGACGCCGCGGACGCGTAGGTGCCGCGGCGGCGGTGCATACGGGCGTAGCCGACGGCCTGGTGCACCATCGCCTGCTCGTTGCGCGCCTGGTGATACGGCATCAGGTCGGGATTCTCGACGTTGAACTGCTTCAGCGCCTGGCCGATGCCGGCCACGTTCCCGTGGCCGAAGATGCCAAACATGCCGGGGATCGTCCGCTCCCGGAGGTCGCCGTCCACGGTCCACTGGTGGGCCAGGAACTCCACGAGTGCCTGGCTGACCGTCATCCGCTTCGTCGCGCCCATCAGCGGTCGCCTTCCTTGTCGTTCGTGTAAGGCAGCCGCTCGTCGACGCTCTGCCCGGTCCAGGTGTCGCGCACCCAGGCGTGCGCGGGGTCGTCCGTGATCAGCCACTCCCGTTCAGGGTCGGGGCCGGCCATGACGTTGAGGTAGTAGAGGTCGTACCCCGGGGCGGCGACGGCGGGGCCGTGGTAGCCGTAGGGCACGAGGGCGATGTCGCCGGTGTGCACCATCGCGTTGATGTCGATCTCGCCCGCTGGGGACGAGTAGGTGCTGAACATGCCGAACGAAGTCTCGGCCGAGGCATCCGATCCCGCTACCGGCGCCGTCTCGAAGTAGTAGATCTCCTCGAGGCGCGACTCGTGACCGGGCACGTGCTCGTCGTGCTTGTGGGGCGGGTATGACGACCAGTTCTCGGCTGGCGTGATCACCTCGCACACGATCAGTCGTGCCGCGTCGATCGACTGCGGCGTGCCGAAGTTGTGCACCTGACGGCTCGAGCGGCCCGCGCCGCGCAGCTCGACCAGGGTGTCCGACGCGGTGATGTACTGCCAATGCCGGGCTTCGCTCGTCGGTGCCTCAGCGATCGCGACGCGGCCATGGCCGCGGATCTCGGCCGTTGTCCCTGCTGGAAGGTAGAGCACGTCGGTCGGCCCGTCGAATACCGAGGCGCGGCCGTGCAGGCGCGTCTCCCATTCCCCCGGGAAATGGCGATGCATGACATGGAACGACCCTGCCAGCGGAACGACGATCCGCTCCACACCACGCTCGTCGAGGGTCAGGTGCTCGCCGTCAGCGAGGTCCGCCACGCGGATGCCGGTGTGCTGCCATCCGGGAGTCGTCGCGTCGACGACGCTCTCCCACCCGGCGCGGGCGAGGTCGCCTCGAGGGTGGAACCAACGCTGGTCCGAAGTGCTCATATCGTGCTCTCGTACATTGATTGTGTCAGCGGCTGCCGCGGCCGCGAGTCCGGCCGGAGTCACGGCCGCGGCAGGTCTGTCAGTTGTTCTGCGGGAAGCCGAGGTTGATGCCGCCGTGGGTAGCGGGGTCGAGCCAGCGGCTGGTGATGGCCTTCTCGCGGGTGAAGAAGTCGAACCCGTGCACGCCGTACGCCTTCGCGTCGCCGAACAGGGACTTCTTCCAGCCGCCGAACGAGTGGTAGGCGACGGGGACGGGGATCGGCACGTTGATGCCGACCATGCCGACCTGCACCTCGTTCTGGAAGCGGCGGGCCGCCCCGCCGTCGTTGGTGAAGATCGCGGTGCCGTTGCCGAACTGGCCGGAGTTGATCAGGTCCAGGCCCTCGTCGTAGGACTGCACACGGACGACCGACAGGACGGGACCGAAGATCTCCTCTTGGTAGGCGCGCGAGGTGGTCGGGACGTTGTCGATGAGGGTGGGGCCGAAGAAGAAGCCGTCCTCGTGACCGTCGACGGTGAAGCCGCGGCCGTCGACGACGATGTCGGCGCCGTCCTGCTCGGCGATGTCGACGTAGTCGGAGACCTTGTCGCGGTGGACACCGGTGATCAGCGGTCCCATGTCAGGCTCGACGCCGTCCTGTCCCGCACCGTTGCCGATGCGGAGCCGGCCGATGCGCTCCGAGATCTTCGCGATCAGGTCGTCGGCGACCGGCTCGACGGCCAGCACGACGGAGATCGCCATGCAGCGCTCGCCCGCGGCGCCGTAGCCCGCGTTGACCGCGGCGTCGGCGACCAGGTCGAGGTCGGCATCCGGAAGCACCAGCATGTGGTTCTTCGCGCCGCCGAGCGCCTGCACCCGCTTGCCGTGCTTCGAGGCGGTCTCGTAGATGTACTGGGCGATCGGGGTCGAGCCGACGAACGAGATCGACTGCACGTCGGGCGAGGTCAGCAGGCCGTCGACGGCGAGCTTGTCGCCCTGCAGCACAGTGAACACGCCGTCCGGAAGACCGGCCTCCTTCCACAGCTGCGCGAGCCACAGCGCGGCCGACGGGTCCTTCTCGGAGGGCTTGAGCACGACGGCGTTGCCCGCGGCGATCGCGATGGGGAAGAACCACATCGGCACCATCGCCGGGAAGTTGAACGGCGAGATGATGCCCACCACGCCCAGCGGCTGCTTCAGCGAGTAGACGTCGATGCTGGTGGAGACGTTCTCGCTGAACGCGCCCTTGATGAGGTGCGGGAACCCGCACGCGAGCTCGACGACCTCCTGGCCGCGAAGGATCTCGCCCATCGCGTCCGAGACGACCTTGCCGTGCTCGGCGGTGATGATCGCGGCCAGCTCCCGCTTGCGAGAGTTCAGCAGCTCACGGAACGCGAACATCACGCTCTGGCGCTTGGCGAGGGAGTAGCCGCTCCACTCCTGGAAGCCGGCCACGGCCGACGCGATCGCCGCGTCGATCTCGGACTGGTCGGCGAGGGCAACCTGCGCGGTCACCGCGCCGGTCGCCGGGTTGTAGACGGGGGCGGTGCGACCGCTCGTCGACGCGCGCTCGGCGCCGTCGATCCAGTGCGAAATGACACGGACATCCGTGTCAGACGATGCGGGCGTGGAGGTGGTCTCAGTGATGCTCATGGGGATGGCCTTCGTACGAGAGGGTTCAGAGGTCGGTGTGGACGAGGCCCGCCGCGATGTCAACGGCGGCGGCGACGTCATCGTCGGGCGGATAGAGAAGGGTGCGACCCACGGTCAGCCCGCGCACGCCGGGGAGCGACAGCGCTTCCTCCCAGGCGGCGAACGTCTCGTCGGGATCGACACCGGCGTCGCCGCCGAGCAGCAGCGTCGGCATCGTGGTGGCTGCCATCACGCGTTCCATGTCGTCGACGACCGGCAGCTTCATCCAGGTGTAGGCGCTTGAGGCGCCGAGACCCGAGGTAATCGCAATCGACAGGATGACGGCATCCGCCGACAGGTCGTTGATGATTCGGCCGTCGACCCGTCGGCTGAGGAACGGCTCGAGCATGATAGGCAGACCGGCCGCTGATGCCTGGGTGACGGCGTCCGTCATCGCCGTCAGGGTCGAGACGGTGCCAGGGTCGTCCAAATCGACGCGGACCAGGGTCTTGGCGAAGTCGATGCCGGAGGCGACCATGGTGGGCACGTCGTAGGCGGTCATGCGGTCATCCATCTCGAACGCGGCACCGCGCAAGCCGCCGCGGTTCATGGATCCGACGATGATCTTGTCGTCGAGCAGTCCGAGCGCCGCGAGGTCGTCGATAATGTCGGGCGTTCCGAGCACGCCATCCACTCCGGGCCGACTGAGCGCCGTCGCGAGCCGGTCGAGCAGCTCGTAGCGGTCCGCCATGGCCGTCGGGTTCTTGCCTACGGCGAGCGCGCCGCGAGCCGGGTGGTCGGCGGCAACGATGAAGAGCCGGCCGTCGCCGCACAACACGTCGCGCCGGCGGCGGTCCGCGAGCATCGCACCGATCGCGGCGGGCTGCGTCGCGCGGATGTCGCGGAGCCGCGCGAAGCTATCCGCGGTCAGGTACCGGGTCATCGGGCAGCTCCTGCCCGCAGGATGGCCGTGACCTCTTCAGCGGTCGGCATCGCGGTGGAGCACTCCAGGCGCGACGCGACAAGTGCTCCGGCGACGTTCGCAAAGCGGAGGATGTGTTCGAGGTCCCAGCCCGAGAGCAGTCCGTGGCACAGCGCACCGCCGAAGGCGTCGCCGGCGCCGAGTCCGTTGACCACGTCCACCCCATAGGGAGGCACGATGACGGACTCCTCGCGGGTCTTGGCGAGCACGCCCTTCGGGCCCTGCTTCACAATGGCGAGCTCGACGCCGCGCTCCAGCAGCGCGTCGGCGGCACGCTCGGGCTCGGTCTCGCCGACGGCGACCTCGCACTCCTCGCGGTTACCGACGGCCACAGTCGCGTGCTCGAGGGCGCTTGCGACTTGAACGCTCGCCTCGGCGGGGTCCGCCCAGAACATCGGCCGATAGTCGAGGTCGAACACGGTGTTGCCGCTCGCGCCTTCGCTCAAACTACGTGCCTGCAGCGCGGCATGGTGCGCGGCACGGCTAGGCTCCTGGCTGAGCCCGGTGGCGGTGAACCAGAAGATGCGTGCCGAGCGGATGGCGTCGAGGTCGAGATCGGCCGGCGCGACATCGAGATCGGGTGCCTTCGGGTCGCGGTAGAAGTACAGCGGGAAGTCGTCGGGCGGGAAGATCTCGCAGAACGTCACGGGGGTCTTCAGCGTCGAGTCGGTCTGCACGTAGCGGTTGTTAACCCCCAGCCGCTCGAGCTCGGCGAGAAGGTATCGGCCGAAGGGATCGTCGCCGACGCCTGCGATGAGGCCGACGCGGTGCCCGTGACGGGCCGCGGCGACACTCACGTTCGCCGCGCTGCCTCCGAGAAACTTACCGAACGTCTGCACATCCTCGAGCCCGACTCCGGACTGGAGTGGGTAGATGTCAACGCCCAGGCGCCCGAAGGCCAGGACGTCGAGGGGAGAAGAGTTCTCGGTCATACTCCGCTGTACAGCTCTCTACGCGTCTCGAGAGCCGCGTATCGGTGGGTTATTTGTCCTGACAATAGCACAAGCCTGGATGGTGCAACACCCTTTGAGCGTGTCGTGGACTGACAAAGTCCTATCGATGTACGATTGTCGGGACATTATACTGTCGGGACTTGGAGCAACTTTTGGCAGACGACGTGGTCAAGATCGACGAACTGCTCGCAGGCTTGGACCGCACCGGTCCCGTGCCGCTGTACTACCAGGCGTCAACAGCCATCGAGCAGGCGATCCGATCCGGTGAAATCCCCGCCGGCGCACGACTCGAGAACGAGATCGCGATCGGCCAGCGGGCAGGCCTCTCACGGCCCACGATCCGCCGCGCGATGGAGGAGCTCGTCGACAAGGGGCTCCTCGTGCGCCGCCGCGGCATCGGCACGCAGGTCGTGCAGGGACAGGTGACCCGCCAGGTCGAGCTCACGAGCCTCTACGAGGACCTCAAGAGCTCCCAGCACGAACCGGGCACCCTCGTGCTCGAGCACGACACCCGGCCGGCCGATCCCGCCACCGCCGAAGCGCTGCGCGTTCCGGTCGGCTCCGACATCGTCTACCTGCGCCGGCAGCGCTCCACCGACGGCGTACCAGTCGCGGTGCTCACGAACTACCTGCCGCTCGAGTTCGCCGACATCACCACCGAGCAACTGCAGCAGAAGGGTCTCTACGAGATCATGCGCGCACGGGGCGTCACCATCCGCGTCGCCAACCAGAAGATCGGAGCGCGCCGCGCCCACGGCGACGAGCCCGACTTGCTCGACATCGACAAAGGCGGCCCCGTCCTCACCATGGAGCGCGTCGCCTTCGACGCCTCCGGTCGTGCCGTCGAGTTCGGCCACCACTGCTACCGGCCCGACATGTACAGCTTCCAGACGACCCTCGTGGCGAAGTAGTTGGATCCGCTTCCATGCCGACGAGCGGCGCAGTCGCGAATCCACACCCCCGTTTCGCCATCAAGAGCGACTGGCGTGGTCATCCGCCTTGGTCGTGAGCACCTTGGGTGCAGGCCGTCCTCCGAACGGCACAGGCAGCCGGATGACCACCGAGTAGCTTCGCCCGTTCCGGCGTCGCCCAACGGTACGCGACATGTCGATCCATGATCACGGCACCCAAGTCGATCCCGTTCCCGCACACAAAACGAATCGGTTGAAGGCGGTCCCCCCGCCACCCCTAGCGCGACACACATTCAATGGCGCTGCCCTCGGACACGAGCCTAACCAGGGCCGGGTGGACCGGTCCGAACGGGTCCAGCATTGGTTCGACGTGCTAGTTCAGCTGCCTCTCGGGTATCCAGCAGCGATCGCCTACCCGGTCGCCCGCTTCGAGAACCAGGACGGTTCGAAACGGCACCCACAGCAGTCGAGTAACGCCCGGATGGTGTCATCGTAGATCTGACCGTTGGCTCGACGGGCCACACCACACGCGAGAAATTTCATCTCATCGTTGGTGCGGACGGCATCCGCTCAATGGTGCGTGAACTCGCATTCGGGCGGCACGAGAAGTACCTCAAGCCGCTCAACGCGGCGATCTCCGCCTTCCAGTTGTCCCAGCCACTGCCGGGCCTGACCGAGAAGGGCAGCGTCACCGTGAGTGAGCCACGGCGATCCCTGTGGGTCTCCAGTCTGAACGGGACGCCCCCCGGCTGTTCACCTATCGCACCAAAGCTGCGGACTCGTCAGCACGACCGGCGGCGCGCACCGCGGAACCGGCACCCACGCCAGGTGCACCTGGGCATCGGGCTCCGTCTGACGCAGTGCGAAGCGGGCCGCACGGGCGCCGGTCTCTACGAAATCTATGTGCGGGTAGGTCTGGTAGCCGCAGATGATGTCTGCGCCGCGCGCGAATCCAGCCGAGACGTAGCCGTGCAGATCGGTGGAGACGCCGATGACCACATCGTCGCCGAGCTCCGTTCGCACCCGTCTCAGCACCTCGGCCTCGGCGTCGTCGTGCAGGGTGGTCTGCAGCGCACCGTGGAACGAAAGCAGCACGACATCGAACGGTGCGTGCTCCTGCAGCACCGGGAGGAGCATCTCCCAGTAGTGCTCGAGCACGTCCTGCTCGGCGGTACCGCCGCTCTGCGCATACATCGCAGGCCCGAACATCAGCTCCGCGTCCGGCTGGAGTCGCTCGACCTCGCCGATCATGCCGGCAAGCGCCTTGCCGCTGCCGCGGAGTGCCGGCTCGACCTCGGCGGGTGGGAGCACCCACCCCGCGGAGCGCCAGTAGTCCAGGCCGGAGGTGGTGGGGCTAAGGGAGTTGGTCTCCTGCCGGAGTTCGGAGAGAAGCACTTTCATGAGCGCGGTTTCGTCCCTTCCTGGGTCGTCGTGGGGGCGTTGAGATCGGCGAAAATCTGCGCCAGTGCCGAATAGCGGCGCTGGGAGATGGCGAACAGCCGGTCGTAGACCTCGGTCGCCGCCGGATCGGGGGTGAATGTGGTGACCGGTCGGGCGGGCGAGACCCTGAGGGCGGCGGGCGCACCGGGATCGCGGAGCGCGGTGGCAGCGGCCGCGTACGCGCCCAGCACGCCGGCATAGCGGGGGGCGCCCGGAACGATGACGGTGCGCCCCAGCACGTCGGCGAGCATCTGCATCCAGACGGCGCTGCCTGCTCCGCCGCCGACCACGCGCACGTGGGCGGCCCGCCGTCACCCCAAGAAACGTCAACAACCTCATGGCCAGCAACAATCAGGCCACCATACGCATGGCGATGATGGACGGACTTCTCACCCAGGCGCTCTTGGGCGCTGGACTGGCATGCGGTCGCTGCAGAAGGTCTTAATGAGCACGTGATCGCGACGCCCAACGACTTGGGGCACCGCCTCGCTGATGGCGCGATCGTCGCTCGAACAGCACCCGGGCATTTTCGTCCTACTTTCCGTCAACCCGAGCAAAGGCGCGCGCCGCGAGGTCGCGCCATGATTAGTCAGGAAAGGGCGAGGCGACCAAGAGCTCTCCCCACAGAAGCCACATTGACGTGGATAAGACCAGACGGACAGCGAAGACGACTTGGTCCTATTGAACCCGCGCCTTCGCACTCCGGCTCTGAGGTTTGCCGGGCGATTGGAGATGAGTCATGTCTGTTTCCGAATGGGACTCTGCCGGCTGGAGCCGCCGGACTATCCTCAAGGCGGCTGCAGCCGTGTCGGCTGGCGCGGCCCTGGGGCTGCCGTGCCCCGCAGCTGCCGCGCCGGCGACGAGGGTGCGGTCGGAGCGGACGCTGGTCGGTGCGATCCGCTGGGACGCCTGGGTCGGCAGCGAGTGGCACGTCGGCGCCACGGTGAATCGCACGTTGTCGCCGCAGGAGTACCAGTTCCGTCTGCCGTTCTACGCACACGTCACGGTGCCGGAACGGTTGCTTGTCGATCAAGGCTTCGATACGGAGGCCACGGGCACGGCCCCGTCCGGATGGGCCGTCTCCGCCGCTGTGGGCTCCTCCGTGTCTGTCGTGGACGCGACTGACCGCGCGGGCAAGTGTGTCCACCTGCACGACGAGTCGGGGACGTCACCGGCAGCGATGACGCGGAAGTTCGCAACGCAGAGTCGCGCTGTCACCGTGAATTGGGACTGGAAGGAGATGGTTGCCGGAAAATGGGCGCGGGCACTTCTAATCAGCGGCTCGACCGCAGTGGTTGACATCGCAACAACGACAGATGCTAGCGGCAAGCATCTGGTGATGCGCGCCCCCGACGGCAGCTGGAGCAAACTACAGGACATCGCGGACGACACCTGGTACTCGCTTAAGGTGATCGCAGACCCGGCACCGCCTCAGGCGAGGCCGTGGGTCGACGTCTACGTTAACGGCGTAAGGCGGATGAGCAAGGCGCCGTTGCTCGTACCCGCGGCAACATTCGACACTCTCACGCTTCGAACCAACGAGACGCTGACCTCGGACCTATACATCGACAATGCAAATATCGCTGTCACCGAGTCGGTGAACAGTAACGGCGCTACGCAATCGATCATGGACCAGGAGATCCAGTACGCAGCCGCAGCAGGCATCGACTACTGGGCGTTCGTGTACTACCCCCAAGATCCGCTGTCACGAGCCCGGAACTTGTACCTGTCCAGCGAGCACAAGACCGATATCAGTTGGTGTGCGCTTCTGGACGGCAACTTCACGGGTGCTTTCGACACAAATCTCGCCGTACTCGCGCCGCAATTCGCGGAATCGAATTACCAGAAGGTGCTTGGCGGTCGCCCGCTGCTCTATTTTCTGTCCGGCGCGGACGCAGCCAAGGTCGCCAAGGTCCGCGCAAAGGCGGCCGAGCTTGGGTTGGCGGACCCGTATATCGTGGTCATGGCCTGGACGGCGCAGAGCGCGGCGAGCCTGAGGAGCGCGGTTGGGGCCGACGCCGTGAGCCGATACGCGACCGGCGGCAGCAACGGCGCAACCTACGACAGTGTCGCAGCAGCTGAAACCCAGCTGTGGAGCGAGTACGCCACGAACGCTGGCCAGGTCGTGCCGACCGTCTCCACGGGCTGGGACAACCGTCCACGATACGACTACCCGGTGAGTTGGATCGCCGACTACACACCGCTGAAGGACAACTGGGGGCAACAGGCAACTCCCGGGGAAATCGCAACTCACCTCGCCGGAGCCATCCGATGGGGCAACACTCACCCCACGGATGCGCCGGCCAACACAGTTCTGATTTATGCGTGGAACGAATTCGACGAGGGTGGCTGGATCTGTCCGACTCTCCATGAGATCCGCGACTTCGGCAGACCTCTGCGCCTGGACGCCATCGCGAAAGTCCCGCGAACCGGTGTCGCCGCGCCACGCTGATGGTTATTGGCGGCGGGTGAGGAACCGGTCAAACCACGGGGATCGGCGCCAAAGGAGAACGGCTGCGAAAGGTTCCTTGGGTGCCGCCTTGTTTCGGACGAGGGTCGGGTCGGCGGCCCATGATGGAAGAGGGCCGTCGCTTCCTGGAGTGGCAAGGTCATCTATGTGTGGTACCGGCCCGACGGTTTGGCCCAGTACCGCCTGGTGCGTGGTCCGCCGATTCTGTGTCCCCCCATTAAGGCCCACGGTGGTGCTGCGGCGCGTGTGCAATCGTTTCCGCATCAGCACTTTGCTGGTTGGGGGAGCGACCAAGGGATATGAATGTGTCGGTAACGATTCGTAGAACTCATCGACGGGCCGTCGCGGGGGGCGGTGCCCGCGTTCGCTGTCGGCGACGGTTGAAGAACCGGCCAAAACGACGGGTGAAAACTAGGCCACCTGGTTGTCGTTTGCTCAGTCTGCCGGATCCTGGGTTCTGATGCTCGGGAGGCTGTCGATGCCCCTGCCGCGGAGCCGGTAGCTG
>NZ_JBQCIP010000250.1:0-26441 GCF_051953575.1 Microbacterium sp. | reverse complement strand
CGGATCCTGCAGGAGGCTCTCACCAACGCGCTGCGACACGGCGACGGCGGACCGGTCGAGGTGCGCCTGGCGTGGCATCCCGACCGGGTCGACCTCGAGGTGCGCAACCGCATCGCCTCGGCCCCCGCGGGATCTCCCGGCCACGGGGTGATCGGCATGCGGGAGCGCGCGCAGCTCGCGGGCGGGCGCCTGGACGCCGGCACCGAGGGTGCGGACTTCGTCGTCCGGGCCGCCATCCCGATCGGAGGACCCGCATGATCCGCGTCGCACTGGTCGACGACCAGGCGCTGTTCCGCGCCGGCATCCGCATGCTCGTGGACTCGCAGCCCGACCTCGAGGTCGTCGGTGAGGCGTCCGACGGCCGCGAGGGCGTGCAGGTCGTGCGGGCCACGAGGCCCGACGTCGTGCTGATGGACATCCGGATGCCGGTCATGGACGGCCTTGCGGCGACGGCGGAGCTGCTGACCGACCCCGAGCCCCCGCGCATCGTGATGCTGACGACGTTCGACCTCGACGAGGCCGCGGCGCGGGCGATCCGGCAGGGTGCGAGCGGGTTCCTGCTGAAGGACGCCGACCCCGAGTTCCTGCTCGCGGCGATCCGCACCGTGCACTCCGGCTCGGCCGTGATCGCGGCATCCGCCACCCGCGAGCTGTTCGAGAGGTTCGCGGATGCCGCACCCCGGCCGGTGCCGCCGGCCTACGGCGACCTCACCGAGCGCGAGCGCGAGATCTTCGCCCTCGCCGCGCGCGGGCTGTCCAACGCCGAGATCGCGGCGCGGGAGTTCCTGTCGGAGGCCACCGTCAAGACGCACATCAGCCGCATCCTCACGAAGCTGGGCCTGCGCGACCGGGTGCAGCTCGTCGTGTTCGCCTTCGAGCACGACCTCGCCTAGCAGGTTGTCGGCGGCCTGCGCCAGGATCGGCGCATGGAACTGCAGCTCAGCATGGTCGTCCTCGAAGTGGCCGATCTGGGGGCATCCGTCCGCTTCTACCGGCGCCTCGGGCTCGACATCGCCGAGCCCGCGCCCGGCGGTCGTCCCGTCGTCGCGCACCGGATGGGCAGCGGCGTCACGCTGCTGATCACGACGGCGTTCGCGTCGGTGCATGACCCGACGTGGTCTCGGCCGTCCGGCGGCGGCTACTCGCAGATGCTGGAGTTCTACGTCGGGGAGGATGCGGTCGTCGACAGCCGCTGGGCGGACCTCGTCGAAGCCGGCTATGCCGGGCGCATGCCGCCCACGCAGACCTTCGGTCCGTATGCGGCGAGCGTGGAGGATCCCGACGGCAACGTCATCCTGTTGACGTCGGACGCCGCTGCCGCGCCCGACGCGTAAGAGTGCTTGTGTGATGAAAGCGCGCGGCGGTACCCTCGCTTGCATCACGCAAGTATCGAGCAAGGGAGCCGGGCATGTCGCAGGACTACACCACCACCATCACCGTCGCCGGGACGCCGCAGCAGGCCTTTGATGCGATCAACGACGTGCCGACCTGGTGGGGGCGCATCACCGGCACCACGACCGCCGTCGGCGACGAATTCGTCTACGTCGTGCCCGGGCTGCATTACAGCGGCTTCCGCGTCCCGGCGCTCGAGCCCGGGCGGCTCGTCGAATGGGTCGTCACCGGCAGCTATCTCGACTTCGTCGACGACCACCAGGAATGGAACGGCACGAGAGTCCGGTTCGAGATCGCGCCGGCCGGCGACGGCGCGACCATCGTGTTCACGCACGACGGGCTCGGCCAGGAGGTCCCGTGCTACGAGATCTGCGCGAACGCGTGGAGCATGTTCGTCAACGGCAGCCTCAAGGCCCGCATCGAGACCGGCACCGGCGCCCCGTACGAGTTCCGCGGCGACGAGCAGCTGCTGCCGCACGAGCACGAGGCGCTGCACGAGCAGATCGCCGACGCGGTAGCGAACCGCTGACCGAGGTCCGTGCGGGCGACATGCGCGCCCGCGAGCGGAGGGATCATCCTCTCGATGTAGCCGGATGCCTCTCCAGGCCGACGCGCGCGGGCCGGGCTCGTCCATACCGTCGTAGGCATGGAACTCTCATCGACCGACCTGGGCCTGGCCGCCCGGGTGCAGCAGCTCACCAAGACCTACGGCACCGGCGAGAGCACGGTGCACGCGCTCGACGGCGTGAGCGTCGGCATCCGCCGCGGCGAGTTCACCGCGATCATGGGGCCGTCGGGCTCGGGCAAGTCGACCCTGATGCACATCATGGCCGGGCTCGACGCGCCCACCTCGGGTCGCGCGTGGATCGGCGACACCGACATCACCGGTCTCTCCGACCTGGAGCTCACGATCCTCCGGCGCCGCCGCGTCGGCTTCGTGTTCCAGGCGTTCAACCTGGTGCCCACCCTCGACGCCCTCGGCAACATCATGCTGCCCTTCGATCTCGACGGACGCCGGCCGACCGCTCTCGAACGCGCCCGCATCGACGGGCTCGTCGAGCGGCTGGGCCTGACGGCGCGACTCGGCCACCGGCCTCACCAGCTGTCGGGCGGACAGCAGCAGCGCGTTGCGATCGCCCGCGCACTGGCGACCGCGCCAGACCTGGTGTTCGCCGACGAGCCGACCGGCAACCTCGACTCCCGGTCGGGACGCGAGGTGCTCGCGCTGCTGGCCGCCGCCTCCCGCGACCACGGCCAGTCGATCGCCATGGTGACCCACGACCCGGTGGCCGCCTCGCACGCCGACCGGGTGCTGTTCCTCGGCGACGGACGCATCGTCGCCGACAAGCCCCGCCAGAGCCCAGAAGAGATCTCGGCGTACATGCTCGCGTCCGAGCTCGGCACCGCCGCGCCCACGGCCGCGGCGGCCACCACGTCCGCGCCGGTCGCCGCCGTCGCGACAGCTCGGGTCGCATCGTGACCGCGCTCGTCGACACCCCGGCCGACCGCATCCCGGGGGCTCCGGCATCCGTGCCTGCGAAGCGCACCGCGCCGCTGCCGTGGCTCCGCGAGCGGGGCATGGGGGCGAGCATCCTGGTCGCCGCCATCTCGAGCGCGTTCGGCGCGATCCTGCTGACCGCGACGGGGTTCATCGGGGCGATGCTGAAGGCCGACCCGTACATCGGAGACAGCGAGACCCTCGCGGCCGTCGTCGTGATCCTGAGCTTCCTGCTGATCGGCGTCGCCGTGTACGTCGCCTCGATCGTGACGGCCAACACGTTCGCCACGGTCATCGCAGGGCGCACGCGTCGCATCGCGCTGCTGCGTCTCATCGGGGCATCGGCCCGGTCGCAGCGCGAGGAGGTCGGACGCCAGGGACTCGTCGTGGGCGCGATCGGCGCGGGCATCGGGCTCGTCGGCGGCACGCTGGTGTCGTGGGCGGGCGTCGCGGTCGCGACCCGGCTGCTCGGGCTCGACGGCGTGGCCTACGACGTGCTGCAGCCGGTGCTGGTGATCCCCGCGGTCGTGGTCGCGCTCACGACGTGGGCCGCCGCATGGGCCGGCTCCCGCCGGGTGCTGACGGTGACGCCGCTGCAGGCGCTCGGCGGTTCGGTCGAGGCCTCGCGTGACGCGGTCGCACGACGCGGCGGCCGCAACGGCATCGCGATCACACTGTTCGCGATCGGCGCGGCGCTGCTGGCGCTCGGCATCGTCTTCGGACTGATGTCTCCGCTCGGCGTGGTCGTCGCATTCGTCGGCGGGGTGTTCTCGTTCACCGGCCTCGCCCTCGGCGCGACGCTCGTGATGCCGCCGGTGCTGCGCCTGGTGGGCCGTCTCTTCGGCGACTCGGCGACGGCGCGCCTGGCGGCGGAGAACGCGCTGCGCTACCCGGAGCGCTCCAGCCGCATGGCGATCGGCGTCGTCATGGGCGTCACGCTCGTCACGATGTTCGCCGTGGCGCTGGAGACCGTGAAGGCGGTCATGATCGCGTCGGGCGGCGGCGAGGCCCCCGCCGAGATGACGACCCTCGTCGACACCTTCGCGGCCATCATGATGGGGCTCGTCGCGGTGTCTGCGGTGATCGCGGCCGTCGGACTGGTCAACCTCCTCACGATCGGCGTCGTGCAGCGCCGCCGCGAGCTCGGCCTGCTGCGCGCCCTCGGGGTGTCGACCGGTCAGGTACGCCGCATGGTGCTGCTGGAGGCCGCGCACGTGACGATCGCCGCGACCGTCACGGGGCTCGTGCTCGGCATCGCGTACGGCTGGGCCGGTGCGCAGTCGCTGCTCGGCTCGGTGGCCGTGCCCCCGTCGTGGTCGTCGCCGACGTTCGTGGCGCCCGCGGTGCCGTGGATCCCCGTCGCGGTCATCGTGGTCGCGACCGCCGTGCTGACCCTCGTCGCCGCCGTCGTGCCGACGCGTCTGGCCACCCGGGTCGCGCCGGTCGAGGCGCTCGCCGACTGAGGGCCGGGAAGGGCCGACTCAGGCCGAGAGGGGATGCCGCGCCGCAGGCTTCGCGCCGCGGCATCCCTTCTCTTCGCGTCTCTTCTCCGCGCACGCCGCTCCGGTGGGTCAGGGCTTGGCGGGCACCGGCCGGAACGGGCCTCCCGCCGCCACCTCGGCCACGACCTCGAGGTAGTCCGCCGACGCCGAGTCGTCGTCGTCGGTCGAGTACAGGTCCGAGACCTCCTTCAACGCCGTCACCAGGTTGTCCTGGGGGACGGCGGTGTCGACGGCCTTGCCGTGGACGCCCTGACGCGTCGACATGAGCGCCGTGAGCCGGGGCGAGCCCTCGGGCCGGTCCTTCCACAGGCTCCAGAGCGTCCGCGGAGTGGCATTGCGGCTGCCGTGGTGCCCGACCTTGTAGAGGTCGATCGCGGCGAGCTTCGCGCGCAGCTCGGGTTCCTTCGCGAAGCGCTTGAGCGTGTGCTGCCAGTTCTCGATCTGCGCATCGCCCGGGAAGAGCAGCGACAGCTCGCCGAATTCGAACAGCAGCAGCAGGCTCGTGTTGTTGAGCGCGTCGTCGAGGTTGCGCACCAGGCGCAGCAGCGAATGCGAGCGCTGAGCCTTGAGGTTGTCGATCAGCCACCGGACCGGACCCGGACCCACCGGCACGCTGTCGCCCCGCCGTTCGTCCTCGGTCCCGCCCGCCTCCGACGCCGCGACCGAGGTCGACAGTGCGAGCGACGCATCCAGGGCCGTGAGCCAGTACTCGTCGTCGTCGGCGGCCTGACGCGTGACCCCCGGCTCCTGGTCGGGCGTGGGCGGGCCGAGCACCGTGGTCACGAGCCCCGGCACGATGTCGGCGAGACCGGCGTCGGCTCCCGAGTACAGGTAGCGCCCGCGCTGCCCCGCCGACAGCTCGTCGAGGAGGGCGACGGCGTCGGCGTTCTTCAGCTGCTCCTCTGCGGCCGCGGCGACCGGCTTGTCGTGGGCGGCCAGTGCCGCGAGCGCACCGGCGTGCTCCTGGGCCGTGCCGAGCAGTCGTGCGTAGCGGACGGATGCCGGTCCCACGACCCCGTCGCCCGGCGCGGGCGCCGCGGCCAGACCAGGTGCGCCCGGCGCGCCCGCCGGACCCTTGGCGTCGGATGCCAGCGCGGGGTCCTCGGTCCACGACCGCAGCACGACCTTCGGCGCGAGGCGGCGCAGGATCTCGGCGCCGGCGTCGACCTCGAAGCCGCGCAGGTGATCGCGGTGGCGGTGCGTGACTGCGAGCACGTCGAGCACGCCGTGGGTGTGCTGGTCGATCAGCGCCGCGACATCGGCCATGCGGCCTCGGGTGAAGCCCTTGCGCGGCGAATGGCTGGTGCCGTAGTCGATCAGGATGTGACGTTCGGCGCGGCCGTCGGCGAGGGGCTCGTCGTACTCGGCCGAGATGAGGAGGCAGTCGCCGAACCCCACCTGGTACATGCGGACGCGGACGCGGGCTGGAGTGTTCACCATGCCTCCCCGGAGCTGAGATCGGTGCTGTGGAGGGCGGCGAACGCCTGCCCCCGTGAGCGGCCCTCCGAGAACCCCAGTCCGCCCTTGGTGTCGCGGCGGCCCGTGCTGTCGAGGTACGCGAGACGGCGGACCTGGCGGCGCCAGTCGTCGATGCGCTTGTAGACGTGCAGCTTGAGCCGGCCGAACTGGTCGAAGACGAGGGTCCCGCCGCCGAAGAACTGCACGCGGGTGTCGTGGTCGATCCCGTCGGGCAGCGGCAGCTCGGACTCGCGCGCGAACTCGCCGGCCGTCATGTCGATCATCTGCACGTAGGTCGCGACGGACTCGGGCACGATGAGCCCGTCGGGCCCGATGCGCTGCGTCGGCAGCACCGACTCGACGATCGTGTAGAACCGCGTGCTGACGCCGAGCCTCGGGGCGTTCTGCCACAGGAACCGGAACACCTCGTCGCGGTCGCTGCGCAGGCTCGCGTAGTTGATGCCGAGATAGCGGGGGGTCAGCTCCGCCTCGAGGACGTCGGCGTTCCGGTCTGGGCGATGGATGCCGGCGGCCTCGAACCGCTGGGCCAGCATGTCGCGGTACCCGAGGTCGTCGTCGGGCACGACCTCGGCGTCGGCCAGCAGGACGGCATCCAGCAGATCCCCGAACTCGAACTCCACCGGAGGCAGATAGTCCAGGCCGCGGATGAGCATCGTGAGCAGCTGGGACGCCGCCTTCACGCCCTCCTCGGCCGCACGGGCGCGGTCGACCGTCACGTCCTTCGCCTTCGATCCCGGCTGCGAGAACAGCGCCTGCAGGCGGGTCCACCAGATGTCGATGAGCACGTCGAGCACGACCGCGACGAGCACCTCGCCGCGCCGGTGCGGCTCGTCGTACAGCCGCAGCTCGACCCAGTCGTCGGGCGGCGGCTTGAGGGCAGAGGCCCGCAGCGCGCCGCGGCCCTGCGTGAGGGTCCGCCCGATCTGCTCGGCGACGCCGGTGAGCACGCCGTGGCGCAGGCGGTCGGGCTCGACCCGATCGCGGGCGATGCGTCCGTCCTTGTCGGCGCGGCCCAGCGCCTGCTCGACGACGGGCCGCATCGAGAACACCGAGAGCAGCGCGACGATGTCGGCGAACCCTTCGTGGAACGCGGCCTGGTCGGGCAGGCTCGGCTCCAGGAACCGGTGGCGCAGCCCGTCGAGCACGGCGTGCGTGGTCTCGTGCACGACGACGTCGTGACTGAGGCACGTGTAGACCGGACGGCGGCCGGGCACGCTCGCCGGCACGTAGCCGAACAGCAGCGCGTGGTCGTCGTCGGAGTAGAACGCGTTGGCCTCGGCGAACGCGTGCGGCACGAGGTAGAGATGATGCCCCTCGAAGCCCCACGACAGCCGGCGGCCGAGCGCCGACTCGAAGGTCGCGAGCGTGCGGGCGGCGGTCGCGTACACGTGCTGCGCGTGGAACGCCTTGTCGTCGAGCAGCTCGTCGTCCTCGGCGTCGGCGTACACGTCCACGTCGGAGATCCCGGGGTGCTTGAGGTACTCGCCGGTCGCGGTGTCGAAGTCGACCACGTGCAGCCGCGCCCCGCGGGGCCCGTCCTCCATGCGCGACCACGGCACCTTGACCCTCGCGGTCAGGATGCGCCGGTCGTCGCCCTTCACGGCGGGGTCCTGTGCGATGAGCCGCAGGGTGACGTGCGTGCGCGGCTGATCCTCGGGCTCGTAGCCGGTGATCTCTGACATCTCGGTCGCCTCTCTCGCGTCACCCGGGGACGGACGACGTCCAGCCGCCCAGGAAGCTCTCGCCCATCCGGTTCTCCTGCCCGCGCAGCACCGGGTGCTGCTCGTGGGCGGCGAGGTCGTGCACGCGGGTGGTGAGCGTCGAGTGCAGCGCCTGATGGGTGATCGTGAAGTTGCTCGCGTTCACGGTGTCGAGGAGCGCCTTGGTGAGGAACCCGTGGTCGCTCGTCTCGCCCGCGTACTCGTCCCACCGGGACGCGGCGAGCAGCGTCGCCTTGGCCGAGGGCACGAACTCGCGGTTCGCCGCCTCGGTGTAGCAGACCGTGGCGGGCGGGGCCGCCTGCACCTGGTGCACGTTGTTGCTGAGCGTCGTGATGTCGGGCAGCACGATCCCCATCGGGATCACCGTCTTCATCGCGCCGGTGACGGTCGCGATGAACTCCTGCGACAGCGCGATCGTCCGCACCGAGCCGGTCGGCTCGCCCGCGTCGACCATGCCGCCCGAGTGGCAGCTGTCGAGGATCACGGTGAAGTTGACCTCGCTCGGCCGCAGCTGGTCGGCCGCCTGACGCAGCTCCCAGTCGGTGATGAACTGACCCGAGTACGGGATGATCGTCTGGTAGAACACGCCCGCGCTCCCACCCGGGTGCAGCCCGCCGTGGCCGGCGTAGTAGAAGCACGCGACGTCGCCGGGCTCCGAGGCCTTCAGGATGTAGTTGATCGCCTTCATGATGTTGTCGTGCGTGGCGGCCGCGTTCTTGTAGATGAACACCTGCGTGGGGTCGAACAGGAACGCGTCGATGAGCAGGTGGTACATGGCGTCGGCGTCCCGGACGCAGCCGCCCAGGTTCCCGAATCCCTGCACCGAATAGTCGTTGATGCCGATGACGACGGCTCGCTTGGTCATTTCGCTCTCCTTCAGGGGGTGGGCTGGCTCTGGACGGCGACGAGGTCGTCGCTGGTTTCGACGGGCGGGAGCTTGGTCATCTTGTTGTCCTTTCCGACGACGGTGACCTGGTAGCGGTAGGTGCGCTGCTTCGGATCCATCAGCGCGAGCGACAGATCGATCGGATCCACCGCGGTGGGCTGGATCGTGAGGCGCTCGGCACGCGTGTAGCCGTTGGCGGCATCGGTGTAGTCGATGTCGACGAACGCCATGCGCGTCGTGGCGGCGTCGAGCAGGGGCACCAGGGTGACGGTGAGGGCACCCGGGAACGGGTCGTCGACCGGGAGCAGCGCGGCCCGGGACGGTTCGCGGGAGGTCGTCTCCTTGACGGTCCCGTCCTTCAGGTGATGCACGAGGCGGTAGGTGTAATCGCGGGCGCCGACGTCGGTGCGCACCTTCCACGCGACCGGTCCCGGCGCCCCTTCGCTGAGCGTCAGCTGCTCCTCCTGCACCGTCCCGCCGCTCTCGTGACGCAGGAACACGTCGATGGAGTCGACGACCTGCCAGTCGACGCGGCCCGTCTGCACCGCGACCTCCAGGAAGCCGACGTGCTCGTGCGCGTTGAGCACGAGCGACCGGTCCTCGGTGCGGGCCGGCGGCAGCTCGTAGGCGAACCTCGTGCCCTTCCAGTCCGATGCCGGATCGAAATGGAACTGGATGCCGGCCCGGTACCCCAGATCGAGGTCCTGGTCCAGGAACACCTGCCACACGTCGGGCTCGGTGTCCGTCGCCTCGAACGTGACCTCGTGGTGCTTGAGCGTCGCCGGCTGCGCGGGGTCGCCGTAGTCGAGCGACACCTGCGCGGTGCGCAGGCCGATGGCGGCGAAGTCGGTCGGCGGGTCGACCTGCACCTCGAACACGCGGAAGAACGGGTCATCGAGGTCGACCTCGACGAAGTGCTTCGACCTGTCGAGGTCAGCCACCAGGACGCCGAAGAAGCCCTGCGGCGCGTACGTGCGCTGGGTGGCCTCCGAGCGGTCGTAGACGAGCTTGACGGTCTTGCGCTCCTCCTGGTGGACGATCCGCAGCCGGAACGAGACCACCGCCGGGGTGCCGCCGCCCGAGGCCGCGGCCCCTTGATCGAGCCCGGCCGGCGGGGTCGTGGCGGGCGTCGAGGCCGGAGCGACCCGGGGCGCGCCCACGGTCGCCGCCGGCGCGACGGGGTCGGAGGTCGCGGGCGACCCGCTCCCGGTCGCCGGCGACGCGTCGGCGGGCGTTCCGGGCGGGGGAGGCGTCGGGGTGTGCCCCGCCGTGGCGGCGCCGTGGCCCGTGCCCGCGGCCGGCGACGTCTCGGTGCGCGGCGCCGCCTCAGGCGCTGCCGGCGGCCGGGGCGGGGCGGGCGTCGTCGGCGGCCGCATCGCCGTGCCGCGCTGCAGCACCGCGCTCAACGGCTCGGGCTCGGGGCGCCCGCCCGAGATCACCCCGGGAGCGAGAGTCGGCTCGAACCACTGGCGCAGCAGGTTCTCCTTGAAGAAGTCGAGTGCCCAGCGCTCCTTCTCCTTCTCGTCGTCCTCGCCGGTGAAGTCGACCACCTTGATCTTGATGGCGCCGTCCTGCACGAGCTTCTCGAAGGCCGCGTCGATGCCGGCCTTCACGAAGTAGACCTGCGCCTCGATGCCGCCGCTGAGCTGGTCGTAGACGCGGCTGAGATCGGCGGTGATCTCGACGTTCAATGCCGGCCGCATCCCCGTGAACTTCAGGTCGTAGATCACCCCGACGGGCGTCGTGCCCTGCTCGAACGCCTTGCGCAGGATCACCGCGCCCTCCTGCGAGAGCGTGAGGCTGAACGCCGCGGTGTTGTCTCCCTGCAGCGAGGGCGTGCCCGCGCCGAGGATCTGCTCGACGGCGTTGAAGGAGCCGGGCCCCGCCGGCTGTGCGGCGACACCGCCCTCGCCCTGCAGGTTGAGCGCGACGCACTGCACTGTGCCCTCGTCGAAGGGCACGACCGTCAGACGCGGCGTGCCCTTCGACACGGATCGGAGCTTCGAGACGATGCGGCGCTCCAGCTGCTTGTCGAGGTGCAGGTCCACCTGGAAAGTGAGGAATCCCCCGCCCTTGGCGCCGGCGGCCACGGCGGCCGGCCGGTACTGGATGAAGGTGAACGCCTTCTGGCCGTCCTCGCGCTCGGCGAGGCGGACCGGGCCGGGCAGGTACCAGAACTGGTCCGGATCGGCGTGGTCGGGGAAGACGGTGATGCCCTCGACGGTGATCGAGCGGCTGCCGAGCAGAAGCATGACTCCTCCTGGTGTCTCATCCCAGGACGGGGATGACGAGCGTCGCTTCGCTCGACTCCCCGGACCGGGTCTTGGTCAGGTTGTTGGTGAACTCGGTGACCACCTCGTACGAGAACCGACCCGGCGCATCGCCGACGTAGTCGAACTCGAAGGTGGCGGCATCCTGCGCGGATGCGAGGGAGCGCTCGTCGTCGATCCGCGTGACCGCGTCCTCGTAGCGCAGACGCACCACCATGCGGCGGATCTTGCGGGCGGCGAAGTCGGCGCCGTCGGTGCGGACGGTGACGACACGGTGTCCCGTGACGTCCGCGCGGACGAGCACCCGCCGCTCCTGCGTCGAGCTGGGCGGGCCGACCACCACCTCGCCGTTCTTCTTGACGACGGTGATGCGATAGTCGACCACCCGGCGGGTGGGATCGGCGAGCGACACCTGGAAGGACTTGGCGGCCTGATCGTTCTCGGCGAACTGCAGTGAGGCCTCGCTGCGCAGCCCGTTCTCGTCGTCCTCGTAGACGACGTCGACGAAGATCTGCGTGACCAGCGTCCAGTCGACGGCCGGAACGACGTCCAGCACCCGCCCGGACGGGAACGGGTCGCGCACCAGGATCCGCTCGCCGTCGGTCGGCACCCACGCCCCGACGACGTCGCGCTGGTCCGCGGCGCGATACGTGATCCGGTGGCGCCCGGTGTCCAGGCCCGGGCCGATCACGAACATCTGCCACGTGGCATCCACCGTGTCCTTGTCGAGGACGACGAGGTCGGACTGCGCGATGCCGTTGGCGGGGTCGTCGTAGGCCAGCTCGACCTCGACGTTCGGATAGCGGTCCCACGGGAAGTTCAGCGACACCACGGGGACCGGCACGATCGTGTACAGCTCGCGGGGGTCGATCTCGACGCGGTCGCCCTTCTCGGGCGACGGCTTCGAGGTGAGCGTGCGCGGCCGCTCGAGGGCATCGATGTCGGCGAACGTCACGGTGTACGACACGTCGACATCGCGCACCATGCCGCCGTTCTCGAGCACGCTCGCCCACGTCACCGTCTTGCCGGGGACGGCGCTGTCCAGCAGCGCGCCCGACTCGCGACCGCGGTATGCCAGGTCCACATCGATCGACCGGACGTGGTCGCCCTTCCAGTCCGCGCGCGAGACCAGCTCGACCGAGCGGCGCTGGAACCACGGGTCGTCGAGGTCCACCTCGGTGACGAAGCGGTCGAGGTTCACGCCCTCCTGCGTGAGCAGGCGGAAGAATCCCGACAGGTGACCCTGCGGGCAGACCGTCCGGCGCGCCGTCGTGCGTTCGCTCATCGAGACGTCGAGCCGCTTGCGGTCGGTGCGCGTGAGGTCGACGCTGCGTTTGCTGAACGCGCTGACCTCCGACATCCCCGCGCTGCCGATCGCCTGCAGCACGCGCCCGAACGTCTGCACGGCGCCGGCCGCGCCGGTGTCGCGGTCCACCGGGTCGAGCGAGGGCTCGAAGAACGCGTCCGTGATCATGTCGCGCACGTCCTGCATCGCCTCGTCGCGCCGGGCGATGACGGGGCTGCCGTCGTCCTCCTCGACGAAGGTGTCGGCGGTGATCTCGATGAACCGCTCGTCGTCGAGCTCGTCGAGCACCTTGTCGACGCTCGACGAATAGAACAGCGGCACGTCGAACTCCTCGTGCTCGTCGATGTGCTTCTGCACGCGGTCCCAATGCACGTGCACCTGCACGTGGTACGCGGGCCGCAGGCCGAGGTAGTCGAGCGAGTAGATGATGCCGATGGGCGACAGTTCGCCGGTCATCGCCTTCTCGACCGTGGTGACGCCCTCCTGGGTGAGCTGCACCGAGAACGCGGCCCGCTGGCCGCCGTACAGTGCGGGCTTGGCGGAATGGCTGAGCTTCAGCACGAACTGCAGCGCATCGGGGTCGACCGGCGCGGGCGGTGCGCCGGCGCCTCCTCCCGGTGCCGGGGCTCCGCCACCGGGAGGCGTCGGCTGCGGGCTCTCCTTGTCGAAGAGCATCATGCGCACGGTGCCGTCCACGACAGGGAGGTCGGCCAGCGCGGGCAGCTCGTCGAGGTGCTCCAGCCGCTTGATCTCGGCGCGCACGTCGTCGCGCAGCGCGTCGGACAGCGCGAGGTCGACATCGAAGTTGAGGAACCCTCCTGTGCCCGCCTGCCCGCGGAACTTGATCAGCGAGAACTGCGGGATCTCGACCTCCCGGCCGCCCACCGTCTCGGTGACGGTGGCCAGCCGGGGCGCCCCGGGCATCGCGTACCACTGCAGCGGATCCGCGTGGTCGCGGTAGACCGCGACCCCCTGGATCACGTGGAACGGCGGTTCGAGCGAGAGCATGGCAGGACCTCAGCTCGCCTTCCCGGGCAGCACGAGCGTCTCGTCGCCCACGCCGTCCTTCGTGACCGACGCGCTCGTGCCGTCGGGGAGGAAGTACGTCGCGGTGTACGAGTAGGTCTTCTTGGCCTTGTCCTTGTACGGCATCTTCCACACCAGGCTCGTCTCGCCCGTCGGCTTGAAGACGAGGTCCTCGGTGTCGTCCGCGCCGGCCTCGGTGTGATGCAGCGACACCTTCACGAGACGGGCCGCCGTCCAGTCGACGAGGTCGGCCATGACGGTGATCGGCTGCTCCAGCAGCACGTCGCCGAGCATGACCGTGCTGCCCTCGATGGGCGTCGACGGGATGGACTGCACGGTGCCGTCCTTGAAGCGGATGTTCGCGGAGTACGTCAGCAGGCCGCCGTCGGCGAGGATCGCGGGGAACTGCCAGTCCTCGAACGTCGACTGGCCGGTCAGCGTGATCGACGCGGTCTGCGTGTAGTCGTTGACGCTGTCGACGTACGACAGGTCGACGAAGATCGCGTCGATGCGTGTCTCGAAGTCGCCGAAGCCGCGCACCTGCACCGTGCGGGTGGAGCCGAACGGATCGTTGATCCGCAGCTCGGTCGACGCCGTGGTGCGCTCGCCGCCCTCGAACTCGCGGCCGTCGGCCATGAAGTACTTGACCTTGTAGTGCACGGGCTTGCGGCGGGCCTGGAAGATGACCTTCGTCCACCGTGCCTCGGCGTGGTCCTTGTCGAGGGTCAGCGACGTCTCCAGCCGCGGCACGCCGTCGTCCTCGTACCAGAGGGTGACCTGCGCCGAGGTGACCTGATCGAAGCGCAGGTCGCCGGGCTTGATGGCCACGTCGAGGATGCCGATGTCGCCCACGTTGATGATCAGCGACGGGTCGTTCGACACCTTCGGGTCCGACACGAACGCCTGCGCCTCGCCCTTGTAGTTCACCTGGTAGGTGTACGTGTAACGGCGGTCGTTCCCTCCGACGAACGACGTGAACGTCCCCATCTGGTCCGGCCCGAGGAGTGCGAACTCGGCGACCTGCTTCTGTCCGGTCTTGTCGTACTCGATCTTCACCTCGACGCTGTGCAGCGGGAGGCTCTCGAAGGGCGCGTTCACCCTGGCGTTGACCGTCATGGTGCGGAAGAAGGGGTCGTCCAGGTCGACCACCGACGAGAAGTCCGCCCACTTGTAGGTCTTGCCGTCGGGCCCGGTCATGCCGGTGATGTTCGGGAGCGTGCCGCGCGGCTGCGGGTTCCACTCCATGACCTGCTGCTCGGTGTAGGTGCGGTCGAAGTTCACCAGGCGCGTCGTCATGACGTTGATGTCGATGTTCTCGAAGTCCTGCTCGGTGT
Source organism: Microbacterium sp. (assembly GCF_051953575.1). Classification (GTDB taxonomy): domain Bacteria; phylum Actinomycetota; class Actinomycetes; order Actinomycetales; family Microbacteriaceae; genus Microbacterium. The sequence continues at coordinate 12,027 of NZ_JBQCIP010000250.1, read as the reverse complement.
AGAGCTTGCGGATCTCCTCGGGGTTCTGGATGGGCACGTCGCCCAGCACCATGCGCGTCGTCGCGTCGGCCAGCGTCGACCACGCCCAGTCGCGGACTCCCTGGATCACCTTCTGGTCGGTCACCGTGCCGGGGTCGATCTCGACGTCGCCGGCGTCGCTCTGGACGACGAGGTCGGTGATGGACTCGGTGTAGTCGTCCTCGGAGCAGAAGTTCTCCTCCACGTCGATGTGCTGGTGGAAGTTCGAGAACTTGGACGCGCTGAACCACACATGGGCCGACATCGGCGGCAGTTTCACCGGCGTCCAGATGTCGTAGATCACCTGCACGACCCCGCCCTTGCCCTGCAGCGAGTCCTCGAGGATCGTCGCGCCCTCGGGCGAGAGCTCGACGGTAATGGGCAGGATCATCGGACCGAACAGCGACGGGCTGGCGGGGTTGTGCACCTTCTCGACGAGCGCGCCGCCCGAGTCGAGGATCTGCACGGCCGCCGTGCCTCGCAGGTAGCTGAGCTGGCCGAAGGCGACCGCCGGCGCGGCTCCTGCGCGGCCGGCCGCCTTCCACCGCGCGTCGAGGCGGTCCTGCATCGGGCCGCGCAGGTCGTCCTCCTGCTTCTTGGTGACGCCGAACTCGACGTCGCAGACGAGGAACCCGCCGCCCTTCTTGCCGTCCTTGCGGTCGATGGGGAACCGGTACTTCATGAACTTGAAGACGGGGTTGCCGTCGGCGTCGATGCGGAATCGCGGGGTCGACGGCAGCAGATACGCCTTGGCGATGTCGGTGTCGTCCCAGTAGACGGTCACACCGGCGACGGTTTCGGGAGCATCCCACTTGAGCATGGCTTCATTCCTGTTCGTTGTCGTGACGTGACCACTCGGCCACGTCGGCGGTTGCGGTGACACTGCGGTCGGGGGCGATGGTCACGCCGAGCGCGGCCGATCGTGAACGGGCTTCGGGATCGAGCGGCAGACCGGCGGCCTCCGCGCGGTAGACGACGGAGACGAGCCCGGGCTCGCCGGCGACGGCGCGGGCGACGACGGCGGCGGTGGCCGCGTCGACGGTCGCCGAGAGGACGGCGGTGTAGGGCGGATAGGCGGATGCCGCGGCCGCGGCGATCACCGCCGCTCCGGGGCCGTCGTGCCGGACGAGCTCGACCAGCGGCGCGCCGGTGATCGCCGACGCGACGGCCATGGCGGCCCCGACGGGCCCCACGGCGCTGCGGATGGCTGCCTCGGGGATCGGCCAGCACCAGCCGGCCTGCACGACGGCCGTCGCTCCGAGCGAGGTGACCTGCACTGCAGGAGCACCGGGGTGCTGCGGTGCGGGGCGGCCGGGCACGGCGAGCGCCAGCCCCGGCTCGACGACGACGTAGGCGCCGTCGGGGAACGACCGCGTCCAGCGCGGGGTCGCGGCGGTCATGCCGGTGCCCCTGCCGGTGCGACGACGAGATCCTCGTCGTGGGGACGGACCTCGGACCACGGGCCGGGCGCGGTGCCGGTCGGCACCACCCGGAACCGGTAGCCCTCGCGGAACGGGTCCTCGGCGAACCACCTCCACACGCGGACGGGTGCCGCCGGCGTGAGGGCGACCGTCTCGCCGTCGCCGTCGAGATCCGTCTCGGCGCGCAGCGCCACCGCCACGAGGGCGTCGACGCCGGGGGCGGTCACCGTGATCCGGTGCGGCCCCCAGCCGGGCAGCAGATGGCGGCCGATCCACAGCGGCGCGGGCGCGAACGGGCCGAGCACGAGCACGCGGCCGTCGGCGCGGGAGGTCAGCTCGACGTTCACGGTGTCGCCCGCGGGCGGCATGGCGAGATCGGCGTGAGGCTCGGCGATGTCGACGTCGTGCGGCCCGGGCCCGGCCGACGCGACGCGCACGCGCACGGCGGCCAGGTCGAGCAGCGCCGGCTCGACGTCGACGCTCCACGCACGCACCGGGAAGTCGGCGGGGCCCAGCCGCAGCCGCTCGCCGTGGAACGTCACGGGGCTGCCACGCAGCTCTCGTGCGCCGCCGGCGTCGGCGACGACCGCCCACGTCTCGTGCACGAGGTCGGGCTCCTCGCCCGGCGCCAGCCGCAGGGTGGTGCGAGCGACTCCGGTGCCGGTGAGCTCGACGGTCGCGGTGAGCGCCTGCGGCCGTGCGGGAGGGCGCGGCGGCGCGGTGATGTCGACTCCGCACGCGACGACCCCCGACTGCCGGGTCGGCAGGTTCGCGAGGACGTCGATGGTGCGCCAGCCCGCCGGGACAGGGTCGAGCTCGACGCCCGGCGGGACGTACGCGTCGATGTCGGCGGCGATGGCGGAGTAGGTCTCGAACAGCGGGAACGCGGGTGCGTGCTCGCGGGCGGTGACGAGGGGCTCCGAGAGGTCCCACAGCCACGTGCCCGGGGCCTCGGCCGCCGGCGGGCGGTGGCCCGGCCAGCGGGCGCGGATGCGGTCGGCGAGCACCGCGGCGAGTGCTGCCTCGTCGGGCACGTCGCCGGTGACGTCGAGGACCCGCTGGTCGCCCGTCATGCCGTGCGTGCGCAGCCAGGTCATGACCTCCGCACGGCTCACCGGCTCGCCCGGCGTGCCGAGCGCCATCAGGCCGGTGCTCAGGGCCGCGGGATCGACCGTCGCCCGCGCGTTCGCGCGCGCCGCCACGCCGGTGATCTCGACGACGGCGACGGCGGTGATCTCGGGGAAGGCGGCCTCGATCGCCGCGCGCAGCAGCGAGTACTCCTCCACGGTCAGGCGGTCCGACCATGTGAGCGGCGCGATGCCGTCCCAGTCGAGATCGCGGATGCGGAAGAAGCCGGCGAGCCGCAGCGAGCCGGTCGCGAGCGATGTGGGTGCGACACGGGCGGTCGCGTCGTCGGCGCGCGCGACCCGCAGGACGTCGTCGAGGGGATGCTCCGCGCGCAGTGTCATCGTCAGCACGGCGTAGGGTGCGGGCCAGTCGCCGCGGCCGCGGAACCGCTCCAGCTCGAAGGCGTAATGGCCGTCGGCCGCGCGGACGATGCCGATGGTGCGCGGGGGGACGAGCACCAGGTCGGGCTCGCCGAAGCTTCGATAGCCCGCCGGGGCGCCCTCGAGCAGGACCGGGGCGCCGAAGTCGGGGAGTCCGCGCAGGCTCATGCCACGTCTCCCGTCACGATCCACAGCACGCCGGCCGTGCGGGTCTTCCACTCGCCCTCCGAGACGCGGTCCGCGCGCACCGCGGTCACGCGGTAGCGGTAGGCGCCGGCATCCTCCTTCTCGACGACCACGTCGCCGAACGGCACCGGAACGGTCGCGACGGTCTCGAGGGTGTCGGGGCGGAGCGTCACGGTCGACGTGAGGCCGCCCGCGGCGGGCCCGATCTCGACCGTCACCTCGATGACGCCCTGAGCGGCGTCGAACATCACCGCAGGCGTGCGCACCGTGACCTGGCGCTGCAGGAACGAGGTGGTCTCGTCGCACACGGCGTCCCAGATCGCCGCACGGTCGGGGAGCACAGTGACGTCGACGTCGACGACCGGGCTCTCGGCGGATGCCGCCACCAGGAGCCCGAGCTGTGCGGCCGGAGCCAGCGGCGCGGCGTCGGCGGGCGGCATCCCCTCCACCGCCACCGGACCCGTCGACGTGCGCGCGGTCGCGGAGTCGAGGCGCAGGGGGCTCTCGCAGGCGTTCAGGACCGACACGTCGAAGCCGGTGCCGTCCGGTCGGCGCGTCACGGCGACATCGACGGCGTCGCCGGCCAGATCGTCGAACCGCGCCTCGAAGGGCACCTTCTCGGCGGGGCGGTCCGGATGGTCGAGGCGCACCTCCACCTCGCCGGTGAGCACGGCCGCGCCGCCGCCCTGGAGGGCGTCGAACAGGCGCTGGAACCGGCCGAGCGGCACTTCGATGCCGGTGCGCAGCACGGTGCGCAGATCGATGACGGCGCTCGGGACGTCCTGGGCGTCCTCGCCGGGGAGGGCCAGTCGCAATGACAGGCGCGAGCTGTCGGCGATGAGCGGCTGCAGCTCGACGTGCGTCGCACCGCCGTCGATGCGCTGGCTCAGCCGCGCCGCGGCGTCGGCGAGGCGGTCCGGGTCGGTCCACGCGGCGGCCGCGATCACGACCGTCGCGGTGGCCTGCTCGATCGTGCCGTCGGCGGAGTCGAACTGCACCGACATGAACGGCGACCGCGGTCGCTGCGGCAACCGCGCGAGCTTGAACCCGTCGGGCAGGAAGTAGGCGACCTCGGGGCGGCCCGAGGACCGGTAGTACGAGTGGAAGGTGCCGTCGAACTCCAGCTGGTCGAGGACGAGGGCTCCGGGGGCGCCGGACGGCGTGACCCCCGCGAACACGTAGTCGTGCAGGGTGGGCGAGAACACGAAGGGCTGCGGCGCCGGGACGACCTCGAGCGAGCGCGTCGTCCGCCGGTAGAGCGTCACCGTCGCGGGCGGGCGCACGGGATCCACGACGACCGGATCGACGACCATGGGTCCGGGGAGTCCGACGACCGGGCCCACGTCGAGCCCCCCGAAGACGCGACCGGGGATGCGACGCCTCATCGGCGAGAGCTCGCCGGCGTCGCCCACAGAGCCGAGGCCCAGGGCGCCCAGCCGGGCGAACGCGGGCAGCTGCACGATCCGGTCGACCGCGAACCGCTGGTTCAGCACAGCGACCTCGGGCTGCGACACCGCCTCGGGCTCCGCGACCGCCTCGGGCTCCGCGACCGCCGCGGGCTGCGCCACCGCCTCGGGCTGCAGCACCTGCGGCTGCAGGACCACGCGGTCGGCGCGCAGCACGGCCGTCGGATCGGGGTCCCGCAGCGGATCGGGCTGCGCGACAGGCTCGAACCGGAAGATGCGGGGATCGATGCGCACGGTCGGGTCGATGAACACCTGCACCGGCGGCGTCGCGATCACGTCGATGCGGTCCGGGCGCGGCCGCTCGGCGCTGACCACGACGGGCACGGCGACATCGATGAGGCGGCGCACCACCAGCCGTGTCCGGTTCTCGGGCCGGGTGAGCGCCCAGTACAGGTCGCTCGTCTCGGCCGCCGTCGTGACGGTGAGGGCGAGGCGCACGAGCCCGTCGACACGCTGCACCTCGGTGAAGGGGAGCTCGCGCCGCACACCGGCGAGCTCGGCCGGTTCGAACACCAGCACCGCGCTGACGACATGGTCGAGCGCAGCGGTGCCGGCCGCGCTGTCGCCGAGCGACGGGGGCACGACCGGCTCGAGGAAGACCTCCAGCGTCGCCCCGCCCGCGGCCTGGGCGAATCGCACGCGGAACTGCTCGCCGGCGCCGGCACGCACGGTGGCGATCCGGTAGGTGGGCAGATGGAAGCGTCGCGCGGGGTCGTCGGCGGCCTCGAACAGCATCGTGTCGTCCGGCGGGTCGGCCGGCGAGACCGGCACCGTCATCGCGCTGCGCTCCTCGCCGGCCTGCGGCTTGAGCTGCGACAGCAGCTCGCCGAGGTCCGGGCGGATCAACTTGGTCATCGCGATGTCGCGCGTGAACGGAGGCATGTCACTTCTCCCATGTGATCCGGTAGGGGTCGGCGCCGGCCGCGGTGGCGTCGATGCGGTGCTGGACGGACGGATGCAGGGTGTCGGTGCGGGCGGGATGCCGCCGGCGCCAGCCGAGACCGGCGATCGCCCAGTACCACCGGTGCCGGTGGATGCGCCCCTCCGCCCGCTCGGCGGGGACGGCGGCGCCGTCGGTCACGTCGAGGAGCCGGTCGTACGCCTTAGGGTCGACGCGCAGGCCCGCGGCGACGGCCTCGGCGGTCATCCACTCCAGCGAGATGTCGGACAGGCCGTGGTCGTCTTCGAACTGCCCGCCGATGTCGCTGTGCACGCCGGCGAACCACATCTCGCGGGCATCGCGCTTCGGGTCGTCGACGATCCGCACGCCGTGCTTGTCGCTGCCGAAGCGGTACTCGGTGAACGCCCGGCGGTTCTCGTCGAGGGCGAGCGCGAGCCGGGCGGTCTGCACGCCGTCGACGTTGCGGGTGAACGGCCAGCGCACCTGCTCGAACCGCGCCCGCAGGTTGAACCAGCCGACGGACTTCACGGTGTCCCACACGCCGAGGAAGGCCACGGGCCTGGCGAACCGCTCGAAGTCGGGAGTCCCGAACCCGTCGTCGAACGACGACCGGGTGCTCCAGAAAGCGCGATCGGCGGCATCCCGGGCAGACGCCGGCGCCGACGGCTTCTCGGCGCCGTGCGCCAGGGCCAGCTTCAGGGCGTAGGGCACGAGGTTGTCGGCGCCCGGGCGCAGCAGGCCGACGCTGCGCAGCACGCCCGCGAGCGCGACCGCCGTGTAGGCGCCTCGGCTGAAACCGAACAGCATGATGCGGTCGCCGGGCCGGTGGTGGTTCATGAGCCACAGGTACGCGTCGGCGATGTTGTCGCGGATGCCGTAGCCGACGATCAGCCCGGCCGTGCGTGTCAGCCAGGCTCCGAACCGCGTGACCGCGCCGCGCGCGCCCATGGTGCCGACCCCGGGGTCGTAGAACACGAGCTGCGTGTCGTCCTTGACCGCCAGCGCGTACAGGCGGGCGACATTGGTGACGCCGGACTCGGGCTCGCTGCCGGTCCCGTCGAGGCACAGCACGAGCGTGCGTCCGGCCGGCTCCTGCGTGGCGGTCTCCATGCAGGGGAGAGGGCGCCTCCGACGCGGCTGATACCGTGCATCGGCCGATCCGGCCAGAGGGGTGCGCTCCGCTCTCGACGGGTGCAGGCTGGCCCCATGCAGATCGAGATCGTTGAACACGAACCGCCCTACCGCGTCGGCGTCATCATCGGCAGCCTGTCGCGCGAGTCCATCAACCGTCGCCTCGCCCTTGCGCTGCAGAAGCTGGCGCCGCCCGAGCTCGAGTTCTTCGAGATCTCGTACGCCGACCTTCCCCTGTACAACCGCGACCTCGACGCCGACTATCCGCAGGTCGCCCTCGACTTCAAGGCCGCCGTCCGGTCCGCCGATGCACTCCTTTTCGTCACGCCGGAGTACAACCGGTCGCTGCCGGGAGCCCTCAAGAACGCGATCGACTGGGGGAGCCGGCCCTGGGGCCAGAACGCCTGGTCAGACAAACCGGTCGGCGTGATCGGCGCCTCGGCGGGCCAGATCGGCACCGCGGTCGGTCAGCAGTCGCTGCGCAGCACGCTCAGCTTTCTCAACGCCCGTCAGATGACGACGCCCGAGGCGTACATCCACTTCACACCCGGGCTCATCGAGGCGGATGGAGAAGTGACCGTGCCGGCGACGGAGCAGTTCCTCCGGATGTACATGGAGAAGTTCCTCGAATACGTCGCCCGTGTGCTCACCGTGATCCCGCAGGCCTGATTCCGGATGCCGCGTCGTGCGGCATCCGCTCAGCCGACGTCGTCGGACCCGGCCTCGGCGAGGTCGTGCGCCCAGCCGGGGGCGAGTGCCTTGACGCGTGCTTCGCGCCACTGCCAGGCGCTCCACAGCACCGGCCACAGGATGGCGGCGGTCGGCCCGGCGAACACGAGCCGGTCCCGCCACAGCGTCTTGCCGGGTTCGCCCGGCGCGGGCGAGACCGCCATCTGGTGGTCCCACACGTCCAGGCTCGACAGCGGGCCGGTGAGCGGGATGCCGCTGTCGCGGAAGATCCGCACCTGCCCCGCCGGCTCGTCCACGACGCGTTCGCTGGCGTGGATCAGCTGGCGGCCCATCGGGACCTTGCCGAAGGCGGCGAGCTGCACCGGCACGTCGTCGCCCGGGCTCCAACTCGTGGGGAGGCCCGACGGCACGAGCGGCTCCAGGTCGAGCAGCGGCCCGTACAGCTCGGCGACGGCCCGCGGCGAGTGCAGCGCCCGCCAGGCCGCGTCGGGGTCGCAGTCGATCACGAACTTCAGCAGGATCCGCATGCTCCAGTCTTGCACCGAGGCAGCGCACTTGCGGGTGGCCGCTCCTCGAATGGGGGAAGTCGCCGAGCCGCGGAGCATCCGAGCGCGAGCGCCCGCACGCGGGCCCTGCTCCTGCGTTGAGGAACGACGCGGCGCGCCGTCCGCCTACGCTGGACGGATGCCCGAGACGCCGTTCGATCAGCACCGCTACCAGGTCCGCCTCGACTGGGGCGCCGCGGGACTGGCCAGACTCGCGCCGGCCGAGGTCGTCGTGGTGGTCGACGTGCTGCGCTTCTCGACGACGGTGACGGATGCCGTCGCGCGCGGCGCATCCGTCCCCCTCGACGCGGCAGCGCACGCGGTGTCGATCAACGGCGCCGCCATCGCCGAGGCCGCCGCGGCCACGGGCGCGACGGTGATGCTGGGCTGCCTGCGCAACGCCCGGGCCGTCGCCGAGGCCGTGCTGGACGTGCAGCGCGGCCGCGGCGAGCGGACCGCCGTCGCCGTCATCGCAGCCGGCGAGCTGACGGGCCGGGGCCCGGACGCGGTGCTGCGCTTCGCCGTCGAGGATCAGTTCGGCGCCGGCGCGGTCGTCGACGCGCTCGGTGCGCTCGGCGTCGACCACACGTCGCCCGATGCGGCCGCCGCTGCCGAGGCGTTCCGCGGCCTGCGGGGGGCTCTCAAGCACCTCCTCACCGCGAGCGGTTCGGGGCAGGAGCTGCTCGCCCGTGACGCCCGCGACGAGGTGCTCGGCGCCGCGGCGGTGGATGCGGCATCCGTCGTCCCGGTGCTGCGCGACGGCGTGTTCGTCGCGCACTGACGCTGCTCAGCGGGGCGTCAGCGCCTCCAGGCGTGCGGCCGGGGTGATCTCGCGGCGGGTCCAGGTGAACAGGTACCGCTCGTCGAACGTGCGCGCGCACTTGGCGCACGATGTGGGCCGGGTCGCCTTGCGATGCCGGTAGGCGACGTGGCCCGCCGGGCACACCCCGATCCACGGCGCCAGCTCGGTCGCCGTCTCGCCGTGGTGGGTCGTGCCGCCGACGTAGCCGAGCTCGCGCGCGATCGCCTTCCACCGCGGGCCGTGGCCCGCGCGCGGACCGGCGAGCGCATGGGCGACCTCGTGCAGCAGGGTCTGGTGGTTCGTGTCGTCGTCGTAGCGCGCCGCGAGGTAGCGCGACACGCTGATGCGCTGGTGCGTGTAGTCGCAGAGTCCGGCGCGGCGCTTGGCGTTGTCGAACCCGAACGTCCACGACGGGTCGAGGTGGGCGGCGATCAGGGCTTCGGCCCACTGCCGCACGCGGTGCAATTCCGACATGTGCGCGAGACTAGAACGTATCTCCGACACTCATGGCCGAGGCTTCCTCAGCTGGCGACGGATGCCGCGGCCCGCCGCTGCTCGGCCGCATCGATGGCCATCAGCACCGACTCGAGCTGGTCCTGGGTGGCGCCGGACTCCTGGCGCAGGAACAGCGCGCGCTTGAAGTCCTTGCGGGCTCCCTCGTAGTCGCCGTCGTCGTAGCTCACCTTGCCGCGGTGCATGTGGGCGAAGGCGCCGATGCCGGCCCAGCCCTGCCCCTCGGCCTCTTCGGCGCACGTCGTCAGCTCCTGCCACGCGGCGGAGTACTTGCCCAGGGCCTGGAGCACGGTCGCGTGCAGGATGCGGGCGCGCAGCAGGTCCTTGCGAGTGCCGGCCATGCGGGCGACGCGCACCGACTGCTCCGACACGACGAGGGCCTCATCGGCGCGGTCGAGCACCTTCAGCAGCCACACGCGCTCCAGCAGGGCCGGGAGGCTCCGCTGCTCGCCGATCTCTTCGAGGCGATCGCGGCATTGCGTGGGGCTCACCTTCTCGCGGAGGGTGTCGGGGTCGTACCCGCTGATGTAGCTCACGTGTGACTCCCTTCGCAGCGCCCGGAGCGGCTCTGTCCAGTGTGCCCGGTCTGCGGCATACGGGCGGTCGTGCCACGCCGGGTCGCGGCATCCACCTCGATCGAAGGTGCGGACGAGCAGCGCGGGCGCACGGTCAGCGCGTGAAGATCGACGCGGACGGCTTCGGCGACGGGGTCGCGTCGGCGTCGGTGGCGACCCGCGCGCCGCGCGCGAAATCGTCGACCTCGCGGCCTTCGGCGACCTTCGCCGGGTGGGGTCCCGCGGCCATCAGCCGCGGCAGCCATTCGGTGGGCAGGGGCTGTCGCGACGCCGCGATCACGAGGTTGCCGAACCGCCGTCCCTTGAGGGTCTGCACCTCGGCGAGCACGATGACGTGCTCGAGCACCGCCTGAACGGTCGCCACTTCGCGGCGCGCGAAGGCGAGCCCGGCGCCGTCGGCGACGTTGACGAGCAGCACGCCGTCGGGGGCGAGGAAGCGTGCGGCCTCGGTGAAGAACTCGACCGTCGTGAGGTGGGCGGGGGTCTGCGCCCCGGAGTACACGTCCGAGACGACGAGGTCGGCCGCCCCGACGAGCCCGGCGGGCAGGCGTCCGAGCGCTTCGCGCGCATCGCCGATCCGCACGCGGATCTGCGCGCCGCGGGGGAGCGGCAGGTTCTCGCGCACGAGGTCCCAGAGGGCGGGTTCCAGCTCGACGACCTGCTGGCGCGACCCGGGTCGTGTCGCCTCGACGTACCGCGGGATGGTCAGCGCGCCCGCACCCAGGTGGATGGCCGTCAGCGGCTGTCGCGGCATCCTGAGCCGGTCGATCACGGCGCCCATGCGGGCGACGTATTCGAAGTGCAGGTGGGTCGGGTCGTCCAGGTCGACGTGGGACTGCGGCGTGCCGTCGACGTCGAGCTCCCACCCGCCGCCGAACGGCGAGGGGATGACGCGGGCGAGGGTGCCGTCCGACAGCTTCACCGAGGGAGCGGAGACCTCGTCGCGCGAACGTGCCATGGGTCAACGGTAGACGAGCACGAACGCCGGCACGGTGCGACGCGAGGGCCCGGAGGGGCGGCCGAAGGGCGAGGGTCGGCCGTGCCCGCCTGCATTCGCGCACGTTTCACCCGGGTACGGACCGATCCCGCCCCGGCGGCCCGCAGTACGTTGGGGGCATGGCGCCCATCGACCTCAACGCGGACCTCGGCGAGACCGTCGACGGCGTGCCCACTGCCGACGACGAGGCGATGTTCGCGGTGATCTCCAGCGCGAACATCGCCTGCGGCGGCCACGCGGGGGATGCCGCGTCGATGCGCGAGGCCGTGGCCCGGGCCGCCCGGTTCGGGGTCGCCGTCGGCGCGCACCCCTCGTACCCCGACCGGGCGGACTTCGGCCGCACGGCGATGGCGATGGACCCCCTCGAGCTCGGGGCGGCGGTCGCGGTCCAGCTCGATGCGCTGGTCGCGGCCGGAGCGGACATCCGTTACGTCAAGCCGCACGGCGCGCTGTACCACGCGGTCCTCTCGGATCGGGTGCAGGCCGACGCCGTGGTCGCGGCCGTCGCCGCACTGGCGGGGCGCCTCGGGCGGCCGCTGCCGGTGCTGGGCCTGCGCGGTGAGATCGAGGAGGCGGCGGCATCCGAGGGGCTCCCCTTCGTTCTCGAGGCCTTCCTCGACCGCGGGTATCTGCCCGACGGCTCGCTCGTGCCGCGGACGCAGCCGGGCGCCCTGCTCGACGACCCCGATCTCGTGGCCGCGCGGGCGGTGCGATTGGCCCGCGACGGCGTCGTCGAGGCCGTCGACGGCACGCTGGTGCGGGCGGACGCGGCCTCGCTGTGCGTCCACGGCGATTCGCCGTCGGCCGTCGCGATGGCCCGCGCCGTGCGCGCCGCGCTCGATGGCGCCGGTGTGGAGGTGAGGGCGTCATGGTGACCGCGCGGGCCCTGCCGATGGGCGAGCGCGCGTTCCTCGTCGAGGTGGACGGGCTCGACGAGGTGCTCGCGGTGCATGCGGCGCTCGCCGCGTCGGGGCCCGACGGGGTGACCGATCTCGTGCCGGCGGCGCGCACGGTGCTGGTGCGGGTGGATCCGCGGATGCTGCCGGTCGCCACCGCCCGTGCCTGGGCGCTGCGCGCCGCGGCCGACGCGCAGCCCGGCGACGCCGCCGCGGGCCCGCTCGTCGAGCTCGACATCACGTACGCCGGCGCCGACCTTGCGGACACCGCCCGGCTGCTCGGCAATACGGCGGCCGAGGTAGTGCCCCCGCAAGCCGAGGGCGCGTGGGGCGTCGCGTTGACCGGGGTCTCGCCGGGCGTAGGGTACCTCGTGCGCG
>NZ_JBQCIP010000249.1:0-22293 GCF_051953575.1 Microbacterium sp. | reverse complement strand
CGCGGGCCTGACGAGCCGGTCGACCTGGGCTCACGCCGACGGCCTCAGCCCAGGTCGATCTCGGGCACGCCCGGCGTCTGGAAGCCGAAGACGCGGCCCAGGAACGCCAGCTCGGCCTCGAGCGTCGTGATGAGCGTCTCGGCCCGCCGGAAGCCGTGGGCCTCGCCCTCGAACGCGAGGTAGGCGTGCGCGACGCCGTTCGCGGCGAGGGCGTCGCGCACGGCCTCGGACTGCGACGGCGGCACGACGCGGTCGTCGAGGCCCTGCTCGATGAGCAGGGGGGTGCGCAGCCGGTCGAGGTGCGACAGGGGCGACCGCTCGACGTACAGCTCCTCGGCCTCGGGCAGCGGTCCCACGAGACCATCGAGGTAGCGCGCCTCGAAATCGTGCGTGTCGGCGGCGAGCAGGCGCAGGTCGGCGACGCCGTACCGGCTGATGCCGGCGCCGAACGTGTCGGAGTCCGTCAGCGCGCACAGGACGGTCCAGCCGCCTGCCGAGCCGCCGGCGATCGCGAGGCGGTCGGGGTCGGCTGCGCCCTCCTCGGCGAGTCCGCGCGCGGCGGCGATCACATCGTCGACATCGACCACGCCCCACTGCCCGAGGAGTCGTTCCCGGTAGGCCCGGCCGTAGCCGGTCGACCCGCCGTAGTTGACGTCGAGCACGCCGATGCCGCGGCTGGTGAGGTACGCGATCTTTCCGGATGCCGCACCGCCGACGTGGCTCGTCGGCCCGCCGTGCACGAACACGACGTACGGCGGTCGTTCGCCCTCAGGGGCGACGGCGTCCGGGTGGGTGGGCGGGTAGTCGAACGCGTGGACCGGGCCGTGCGGCCCGGACATGGTGACGGCCCGGGGGAGCGGCATCCATTCGTCGCCCCACGGCGAGGATGCGCCGGCGATCAGGCGTGCGTCGTCGGGCGCGTCGACGTCGATGAGCCAGAGGCCCGCGCCGCGCGCCCCGGCGCCCGAGAGCAGCACGCGGGTGCCGCGGACGTCTTCGATCGACAGCTGGGTGACGGGCTCGACGTCGAGGGCGTGCACGGCGCCGTCCGGGTCGAGGAGGACCAGTGCGTCGGAGCCGTTCGTCCGCACCGCCACGATGCGGCCGTCGGAGAGCAGGGCGTACCAGCGGGTGCCGAGCACCCACACCGCGCCGCCCGTGTCGGCATCCGCGGGGGCGACGGGCATCGGCGACGTACCGCCGATGTCGGTGCGCCACAGGTTCCAGCGGCCCGTCGGATCGTCGGCGAACACGAGCGCGTCGGCCGCCGTCCACTCGGGCTGGAGCGGCGAGGATGCGCCGCCGGCGGCCGTGCGCCAGACCGCGACGCGGCCGCCGTCGAGCGCGCCGACGCGCAGCTCCGCGCTGTCCCACGCCATGTGCGGGTGGTCCCACGCGATCCACGCCAGATGCGCCCCGTCGGGCGACAGCGCGGGATGCGCCACGAAGTCGCTTCCCGCGACCAGCGACACCGGTCCCGAGCCGTCGAGCGCGATCTGGACGATGTCGCGCGCCGGCACGTCGGTGCCCGTCGTGTGGTCCTCGCGCACCGCCAGCAGGCGGCCGTGCTGCAGCGACAGCCCGCCGAAGCGGACGTCGCCGCCGTCCGGCGTCAGCGCGACGGGGGCCTCGGCGCCCGCGTCGAGCCGCCAGACGCGCTGGTCGGCCTTCTCGACGAAGTACAGCGTGCCGGCGTCATCCGCCGTCCACGATCCGCCCCCGTACTCGTGCACGCGCGAGCGCGCGCTCCACGGCGCGGGCAGCACGTCGACGACGGCGCCGGACGCCTCGCGGCGCACGCCGGATCGTCCGCCCTCGTCGGCGATCGACTCGCCCCACCACACGTTCTCGCCCACGAATCGGGCGCCCTCGATGCGGGCGGAGGAGGCGGACACCTCCGCCGCCGTGAGAGGAGAGGTCCAGCTGCCGTACGGGGTGGGGGCGGGGGTGGTCACCTCCCCACGCTACGACCTCCGGGCCGTGTGCGCGGCGAAACAGAACGTCACAGGCCTCGCGGCGGCGTCCGGTTCCGCTACGGTGGACGCATCGTCGCCCGGTCGTGACCGGGCAGGAGCGACAGCCGAGCCCGGCGCCCGCCCGCGATGACACCCCTCCGCCCGTGCCCCGTGCACGCGGCGGGAGCGCGGTGCCGCGGCCGACCGGACTTCCCCCGCATCGGCTCAGCCCCTGCCCCACAGGCAGCCCTGTCCACCGGAGAGCACACGATGTCGATCGACCTGAGCACGCCGCCCGTGCCGATCTCGTTCGAGGTGTACCCCCCTCGCACCGAGGCGGGGTGGCCGACGCTGCACGAGACCATCCGGCACCTGGCATCCGTCGATCCGCGCTTCATCTCCGTCACCTACGGCGCCGGCGGCTCGACGGGCGGACGCTCCCTCGAGCTGCTCACCCACATCCTGCGCGAGACCGACGTCGAGCCGCTCGCGCACCTCACCTGCGTGGGCAACACGTGGTCCGGCGCGAACGCGCTCATCCGGGAGTTCCTGGATGCCGGCATCACGAGCTTCCTCGCGCTGCGCGGCGACCCGCCCGCCGGTGCCACGCAGGACGACGCGTTCCTCGGCGACCTCGAGAGCGCCGCACAGCTGGTGCAGCTCATCGACCGCGTGCAGGCCGAGCGCGAGCCGTACGCCGAGGCGCCCATCCCGGGTGTGCCCGGCGCCGTGCGCGTGGGTCGACGGCCGAAGGTCGACATCGCGGTCGCGGCGTTCCCGCACGGGCACCCGCGGTCGCGGCACGCGACCGAGCACATCGACGCGCTGCTGGCCAAGCAGGCGGCCGGTGCGACCCTCGCCATCACCCAGCTGTTCTTCGACGCCGACGACTACCTGGGCTTCGTCGCCGCGTCTCGGGAGGCCGGGGTGACGATCCCGATCCTGCCCGGTGTGATGCCGATGACCTCGCCGGCGCGGCTGCGGCGCACGCTCGAACTGACCGAGGTCCCGCGCCCCGAAGCGCTCGCCGCGGCACTGGAGGCGGAGCAGACGCCGGAGGGGCAGCGGGCCGTCGGCATCGCCCACGCGGCGGAGCTCACCCGGGCCGTGATCGACGGCGGAGCGCCCGGCATCCATCTCTACGCCTTCAACAACCACGAGACGGTGCTCGCAGTCCTCCGCGACGCCGGGATCGTCGACCCCGCCCGAATGCCCTACGCCGTCCGCTGAGCCGCGGCGCCGCGTCCCGTCGGGTGCCCGACGGGTCTCTTCGGCGACCCCTCGAGCCCCGCACGCCCACCGATCGACACCGAAAGAGAGAGCACGATGACCGACTCCCGCACCCCCTTCCCGCACGGCACGATCCTCGGATACCCCCGGATCGGACGCCGTCGCGAGCTCAAGCGCGCCGTGGAGGCGCACTGGGCGGGCACCATCGACGAAGCGACCCTCGAGGCGACCGCCGCGGACCTGCGGCGCGTCACCCGCGCCCGACTCGCCGAGCTCGGGCTCGGCCGCGACGACTCGTCGATCCCCGAGTCCTTCTCGTTCTACGACCAGGTGCACGACGCCGCGATCGCGGCGGGCGTGCTGCCCGCGCGCTTCGCCCACCTGCGCGACGCGGACGGACGCATCGGGCTCGGCGCGTACTTCACCGCGGCGCGCGGCGCCGGCGAGGATGCCGCGCTTGAGATGACGAAGTGGTTCGACACGAACTACCACTACCTCGTGCCCGAGATCGGCCCCGAGACGGCATTCTCGCTGTCCAGCGACCGGTTCGCCCGCCAGGTCGCCGAGGCCAAGGCCGACGGCTACACGACCCGCCCGGTGGTGGTCGGCCCGGTGACGCTCCTCGCCCTCGCGAAGGCCGCGGACGGGGCGCCGGAGGACTTCGCGCCGCTCGACCGGCTGGAGGACCTGCTGCCGGTGTACGTCGAACTGCTCGCGGCCCTCCGGGCGGCCGGGGCCGAGTGGGTGCAGCTCGACGAGCCTGCTCTCGTGAGCGAGAGCCTCGCCGCGTCGTCGGACGAGCTCGCGGATGCCGCGGCCCGCGCGTACGGGGTGCTCGGGGCGGCGGCGGACCGGCCGCAGCTGCTCGTGGCGGCCGGCTACGCCCAGCTCTCACCGGCGGCGTGGACGGCGCTCGCCGCGGCGCCCGTCGAGGCCATTGCGATCGACCTGACGCGTGGCGGCGTGCCGTCGGCGGTCCCCGGTCTGGAGGGCAAGACGCTCGTGGGCGGCGTCATCGACGGGCGCAACGTGTGGCGCGGCGACCTCGCCGGCGCCTGGGAGCGCCTCGAGGCGCTGCAGGGGCTCGGCGCCGCGCGCGTGGGCGCCGGCACGTCGACCGCGCTGCAGCACGTGCCGCACGACGTCGATGACGAGACCGAGCTCGACCCGCGGCTCGGGTCGTGGTTGGCCTTCGCCGACCAGAAGACGGCCCAGGTCGTCACGCTGGCGACCGGTCTGGTGAACGGCCGCGACAGCATCGCCGAGGCGGTGGATGCCGCATCCGCAGCACTCGCCGACCGCCGCGACGCTCCCGGCGTCCGGGACGGCGCCGTGCGCGCCCGCGTGGCCGGGCTGGACGCGGGGGACTTCGACCGCGGCGACTACGAAGCGCGCGTCGCGGCGCAGGACGCCGAGCTCGCTCTGCCGCTGCTGCCCACGACGACCATCGGCTCGTTCCCGCAGACGGGCGACATCCGCCGCGCCCGCGCCCGTCACGGCCGCGGCGAGCTGACCGCCGACGAGTACGAGGGATTCCTGCGCGACGAGATCTCTCGCGTCGTCGCGCTGCAGGAGGACCTGGGGCTCGACGTCCTCGTGCACGGCGAACCCGAGCGCAACGACATGGTGCAGTACTTCGCCGAGCACCTCGACGGGTTCGCGGTGACCCGGCACGGGTGGGTGCAGTCGTACGGGTCCCGCGCGACGCGTCCGTCCATCCTGTGGGGGGACGTCTCGCGTCCGGCGCCCATCACCGTCGACTGGTCGGTGTTCGCCCAGTCGCTCACCGACAAGCCCATGAAGGGCATGCTGACCGGCCCGGTGACGATCCTCGCCTGGTCGTTCGTGCGAGACGACCAGCCGCTCGGCGACACCGCGAACCAGGTCGCACTGGCGCTGCGCGACGAGATCGCCGATCTCGAGGCCGCCGGCATCCGCGTGATCCAGGTCGACGAGCCGGCACTGCGCGAGCTGCTGCCGCTCAAGCAGGCCGACCAGCCGGTGTACCTCGACTGGTCGGTGGGGTCGTTCCGCCTGGCGACGGCCGGGGCCGCGCCCGCCACGCAGGTGCACACCCACCTGTGCTACTCGGAGTTCGACGTCGTGATCGACGCCATCGCCGCGCTCGACGCCGACGTCACCTCCATCGAGGCCGCCCGCAGCCGCGGCGAGGTGATCGGCGACATCGCCGCATCCGGTTTCGCGGCCGGCATCGGGCCGGGCGTCTACGACATCCACTCGCCCCGGGTGCCCGCGGTGGCCGAGATCGGCGCACTCCTGGACCGCGCCGTGGACGAGCTGTCGCTGCGTCGCGTGTGGGTGAACCCGGACTGCGGGCTCAAGACCCGCGGCTACGACGAGACCGTCGCATCGCTGCGGAACCTCGTGGCCGCCACGACCGATGTGCGGGAGCGGCTGAACGCCTGACCTCCCACAAGGGGAACGATGAAGGCCGGTGCGATCCCGCACCGGCCTTCACGCTCGTCCCGCTACCTGCGCTTCGACGACGGCGCGGATGCCTCGCCCGCCGGCGGGGTGCCCCCGTCCGTGGCCGCGGGCTGGAGGTCGGGCAGCGGCGTCGTGTCGGCGTCGTCGGAGGGGAGCGGCAGGGTGTCGTCGCCGGCGTCGTCGGCCGCGACCGCGACCGCGACGTCGGCGTCGGCTGCCTCGGTCTCCACCCGGGTCCTGCGCGATGCTGCCGCACGGGCGGCGTCGTCCGGGCGCTTCTGCAGCAGCTCCAGCACCCACGCGACGACGAGGGCGACGATGACGACGAGGAAGATGTCGCCGGCCGACAGCGGGCGCAGCGCCAGCAGCCAGACGACGGCCAGCACGATCACGATGGCCCGCACCAGGACGCGCTGACGCCCCATCCAGACGCCGAACCTGCCGGTGTTCAGACCCCGGGCGGCCAGCGAGGCGCGGGCGCCCGCGTTCAGGCCGCTGACGATCCCACGGAGCCGGACGGCCGGCCCCCAGCGTCCGCTGACCCATCCGATGACGGCGATGAGCACTCCGAGCAGAGCCGCGATCAGCGCGGTGCGGTGCATGTCGTCGACCAGCGCGTCGTAGATCACGTCGAGCGCCGAGGCCGAGAGGTCGAGCCGGGTGGCGGCGTTCGCCACGACGAGCGTCCCGACCGAGAAGGTCGACGCCAGCGCCGCTCCGCCGATGAACAGGGCGATGCCGGTTCCGAGGACGGCGACCGAGCGACGACGGGCGAGCAGGATGCCGAGCACGAAGAGGCCGATCGTGATGAAGGGCAGCCACCAGCCGGCGACGTCGGCGATCGCGTAGACGGTGCGGATGGTGGTGACGGCCGAACCGTCTCCGATGATGATCGTCTTGTCGACCGCGGGGATGAGGGATGCCACCCCGACGCCGCTGTCGACGAGCTTCTCCTTCACCTGCTCGATGATGGGACCGAGCTTCATGCCGAGACCGTCCTCGGTGAGCACGAACACTCCGGCACCATCGGAGGTGGCGGTGGTGACGAGCGCGCGGTGGGCGCCGCGGACGGCGGTGGCCCACACGTCGGCGAACGCGTCGGACTCCACGACGCGGGTGACGCCGGTCTCGACGAGGTTGTGCAGGCCGTCGGCGGCCGGCTGCTGCAGCAGCTTCAGTGCGGCGACGGCACGCGGCCCGAGGCCGAGATCCGAGATGCCGTCGATGACGCTGCCCGTCAGCTCCGTGAAGTCGACTTTCGCGTCGACCGCGTCCATCGCCTCCGAGATGATCAGATCCTGCACCTGCGGGTCCTGCGCCAGCGGCGCCAGCGTCGCGACGAACTTCTCCTCGTCGACGAGCTCACTGCGCGCCCACGCCGCGACGATCGAGACCGGCACGAGGATGGCGGCGATGACGATGCACAGCGCCGAGAAGAAGGCTCGCCAGCGGGAGCCCGTCAGCCGCTGGTCCGACGCTGCCTCGGCATCCTCGACGACGATGGATCGCAGTCGGGCGTTCTCTGCTTCAACGGCATCGAGCCTCGCGCGGAGGGCGGCGGCGTCGTCGGCGGCGGTGGTCGCATCGGCGGTCATTCCCCCCTTATAGCGCCTGGGAGTGACATCCCGCCACCTGCCGCTCCGCCTGCGGCCGAACAGTCGGCGCGGGCTCTGCGGACGGCGCACGGGCGCGCAGCCGGCTCAGACCGCTCGCAGGACCGCGACGACCTTGCCGAGGACGACGGCCTCGTCGCCGAGGATCGGCTCGAACGCGGAGTTGCGCGGCAGCAGCCACGTGTGGCCGTCGCGCTGGCGGAACGTCTTGACGGTCGCCTCGCCGTCGAGCATCGCGGCCACGATGTCGCCGTTGTCGGCCGTTGCCTGCGAGCGGACGACGACCCAGTCGCCGTCGCAGATGGCGGCGTCGATCATGGACTCGCCCGACACCTTCAGCATGAACAGGTCGCCCTTGCCGACGAGCTGCCGGGGGAGCGGGAAGATCTCCTCCACCTGCTGCTCGGCCGTGATCGGCACACCGGCGGCGATGCGGCCGACGAGGGGGACGAGCGCGGCGTCGCCGACCGCCGGCGCGGTGTCAGCGGGGTTCTCGGTGGAGGCGCCGGGAAGATCGATCAGCACCTCCATCGCGCGGGTCTTGCCGGCGTCGCGGCGCAGGTAGCCGCTCAGCTCGAGCTGGTTGAGCTGGTGAGTGACGCTGGACAGCGACTTCAGGCCGACGGCGTCGCCGATCTCGCGCATGCTGGGCGGGTAGCCGTGACGAGCGATCGACCGCTGGATCACCTCGAGGATGGCGAGCTGCTTGTCGCTGAGGCTCTTGCGCCGTCGGGTCTGGGGCTTGTCGCGCCCGGCCGCGTCGCTCATGTCCGGCTCCGTCCTGCGCTGCGTCGTCGAGCGCTGTTTCTTCGAATGTCGGAGGCCCGTGGTGGGGTTCTCGTATCGAAACCGTATCCGGATCCGCGCGGAGAAGGGAACACCCCGGCCGCGTGTCGCGTTCGAGGGATCAGCATCGGATTCGACTGTTGACATCGTTGAGAATCGAAGATAGCTTCGGAAAAGAGGTTCGCATTCCCCGCTCCCGGCCGAGCGGGGAATGCGAATCTCTCCCCAGCAGGAGGAGTAGAGCATGACCGCGATCAGCTTTCCGACGTCCGTCGCGACACCGGTCCGCACGACACGCCTGCGGTTGACGGTGCGCGGACGCCGTGTGCTGGCCCTGCTCGCTGCTCTGCCCGCGCTGATCGCCCTGGGGTCGGCCCTCGCGCTCGGCGGTGGCGCCGCACTCGCGTCGCTCGAGGGCGGCGCACCGGCGGACTCGTTCGAATCCGTCGTTGTCTCTTCGGGTGACACGCTGTGGTCCATCGCGGAAGAGGTTGCCCCCGGGCACGACCCCCGCGATGTCGTCGACCAGATCGCGCGGCTGAATGCACTGAACGGCGTCTCGGTCCAGGTGGGTCAGCAGCTGGCGATCCCCACCGAGTTCACCGAAGGACGCTGACCCCGCGTCGCTGTGTCACGCGGCGGAACCACTGCGCTGCACCGCTCTACCATGGGAGGGGTGAGTGCACGTCTCGAAGACCTCCCTTTACGCGCCGACCTTCGCGGCCAGACGCCCTACGGCGCACCGCAGGCAGCTCTGCCCGTCGCCCTGAACGTCAACGAGAACACCCATCCCGTTCCGCAGGACGTGGCGGACGACATCCTCGATTCGATCGCCCGCGCGCTGCGGGACGTCAATCGGTACCCCGACCGCGAGTTCACCGCCCTTCGGGAGGGCTTCGCCGACTATCTCGGCCACGGCCTGACGCGCGACCAGCTGTGGGCGGCCAACGGGTCCAACGAGGTCCTGCAGCACATCCTGCAGGCCTTCGCCGGCCCGGGCCGGACGGCGTTCGGCTTCTCGCCGACCTACTCGATGTATCCGCTCCTCACGCGCGGGACCGGGGCCCAGTGGGTGGCAGGCACGCGGGCGGACGACTACTCGCTGAGCGCCTCCGACGCGGCCGCGCAGGTAGCGGACGCCGCGCCGGACGTCGTGTTCCTGTGCGCGCCCAACAACCCCACCGGCACCCCGCTCGGGCTGGACGTCATCGAGGCCGTGTACGACGCGACGGACGGCATCGTCGTCGTCGACGAGGCGTACTTCGAGTTCGCCCCTGCCGACGCCCGCTCCGCGTTGACGCTGCTGCCGGGGCGTGAGCGTCTCGCCGTGTCGCGCACGATGAGCAAGGCGTTCGCCTTCGCCGGCGCGCGTGTCGGCTACCTCGCCGCGGATCCGGCGCTCATCGACGCGCTGCGCCTCGTCCGCCTGCCCTACCACCTGAGCGCCCTGACTCAGGCTGCAGCGAGCGCCGCCCTGCGGCACGCGCCCGTCATGCTCGGCATGGTGGACGAGATCGTGGCGCAGCGCGGCCGCATCTCGGCGACCGTCGAGGCGCTCGGATTCACCGCGCACGAGTCGTGGACGAACTTCGTGCTGTTCGGCGGCGTCGACGACCCGGCGACGACGTGGCGGGCCCTCTACGACCAGGGCGTGCTGATCCGCGATGTCGGTATCCCGCACCACCTGCGCGTCACGGCGGGAACCGCCGACGAGACGACGGCGTTCCTCGACGCGCTCGCCTCGGTAGGATCGGCCGCATGAGCGCCGCACCCCGCACCGCCTCGCTCCGGCGCGCGACCAGCGAGTCGACCGTCGAGCTGGAGCTCGATCTCGACGGCTCCGGCCGCAGCCGCATCGACTCGACGGTGCCCTTCTTCGACCACATGCTGACGGCGTTCGCGAAGCACTCGCTGACGGATCTCACGGTGCGCGCGTCGGGCGACACCGACATCGACGCGCACCACACGGTCGAAGACATCTCGATCGTGCTCGGTCAGGCCATCCGAGAGGCGCTCGGCGACAAGTCGGGCATCTCGCGCTACGGCGACGCCCTGGTGCCGCTCGACGAGGCGCTCGCGCAGGCCGTCGTCGACATCAGCGGTCGTCCCTACCTGGTGCACACGGGCGAGCCTGCCGGGTTCGAGCACCACCTCATCGGCGGCCACTTCACCGGTTCGCTCGTGCGGCACACGTTCGAGGCGATCTCGTTCAACGCAGCCCTCACCGTCCACGTGAACGTGCTGGCCGGCCGCGACCCCCACCACATCGCCGAGGCCGAGTACAAGGCGTTCGCGCGCGCGTTCCGTCAGGCGAAGGCGCTCGATCCGCTGGTCGACGGCATCCCGAGCACGAAGGGCGCGCTGTGACCGACGCCGCCGGCGAGAAGCCCGTCGTCGCGGTTCTCGACTACGGGTCGGGCAACGTGCACTCCGCCGTCAAGGCGCTCATCGCGGCGGGCGCCGACGCGCGGCTCACCTCCGACCGGGGTCTCGTGATGGATGCCGACGGACTGTTCGTGCCGGGCGTCGGGGCGTTCCGAGCCGTGGCCGATGCGCTCCGGGCGAGCCGCGGCGACGAGCTCATCGAGCGGCGCCTCGCGGGCGGTCGCCCGGTGCTCGGCGTCTGCGTCGGCATGCAGATCTTCTTCGAGCGGGGCGTGGAACGCGGCGTCGACACCGAGGGCATGGGCGAGTGGCCGGGTGTCGTGACCGAGCTCGACGCACCCGTGCTCCCGCACATGGGCTGGAACACCGTCCAGGCGGGGGAGGGCTCGCGGCTCTTCGACGGCATCGAGGACGAGCGGTTCTACTTCGTGCACTCGTTCGGCGCGCAGAAGTGGCTGCTCGACGTGCAGCCGCCGTTCCCGCAGCCGATCCTGACGTGGTGCGACTACGGTGCGCCGTTCCTCGCCGCGGTCGAGAACGGCCCGCTGTCGGCCACCCAGTTCCACCCCGAGAAGTCGGGGGATGCCGGCATCCGGCTTCTGGGGAATTGGATCGACGGCCTCGGCGCGGCTACCCTCTGAACTCGTGCCCGTCCGCGCCGGCGCTCGTCGCGCGTGACCCTGTCCGCACGTAGAAGACTTCGATCAGCCAGGAAACCATGAACGATTTCGCGTCCACACCCAAACTCGTCCTCCTGCCCGCCGTCGACGTGGCGGACGGCAAGGCGGTCCGCCTCACCCAGGGCGAGGCGGGCACCGAGACGAGCTACGGCGACCCGGTCGACGCCGCGCTGGACTTCGCGCGCCAGGGTGCCGAATGGATCCACCTGGTCGACCTCGATGCCGCCTTCGGCCGCGGCAGCAATGCCGGCGTGCTGCGTCGGGTGATCAAGCAGGTCAAGGGCGTCCAGGTCGAGCTGTCGGGCGGCATTCGCGACGACCGCACGCTGGAGGCGGCGCTCGAGAGCGGGGCTTCGCGCATCAACCTCGGCACCGCTGCGCTGGAGAACCCGGAGTGGGCGGCCGATGTCATCAGCCGGTACGGCGATGCGATCGCGGTCGGTCTCGACGTGCGCGGCACGACCCTGGCCGCGCGCGGCTGGACGCGCGAGGGCGGCGACCTGTGGACGGTCCTCGACCGCCTGGAGGCCGCGGGCTGCAGCCGCTACGTCGTCACCGACGTGACCAAGGACGGCACGCTCAAGGGCCCGAACCTGGAGCTGCTGCGTGAGCTGACGACGCGCACCCCGAAGCCGATCGTGGCGTCGGGCGGCGTGTCGAGCCTCGACGACATCGCGGCGCTGCGCGACCTGGTGCCGCTGGGCGTCGAAGGTGCGATCGTGGGCAAGGCGCTCTACGCGGGGGCGTTCACGCTCGCCGAGGCGCTGGATGTCGCCGGACACTGAGCCGGGCGCCGGCGCCCACCACCACGGCGCCGACTCCGCCGGCGTCCCCTGGGAGGGGCGCAGCTTCCACAGCAATCCGCACGCGGCCGACGACGGCTCCGCCGATCCCGGCCTGCTGGCCGCGCTCACGGCGTTCCGCGCCGGCGAGGGCTCGCAGCGCGAGGTGGTCGACGGTTACCGGTCTGCCCGCCTGCTGATCCCGCTGATCGCCGACAGGGGCGACCACGGCGTCGGCCCGCACGGCCTGGAGGTCGACAAGACGCAGGAGCTGTCGATCGTCACGGTCGCTGCCCCCGACGGTCGCCGCGTGCTGCCGGTGTTCACGTCGGTCGACACGATGCGGCGGTGGGATGCCGCCGCCCGGCCGGTCCCGGCAGACGGTGTCCGGACCGCGCTCGCGGCGGCCGCCGACGACACCGACCTGATCGTGATCGACCCGGGCTCCGAGACCGAGTTCGTGATCCGGCGCCCCGCCGTGTGGGCGATCGGTCAGGGCACGGCGTGGGAGCCCAGCTTCCTCTCGCCCGAGGTGGTCGCGGGACTGCACAGCAGCATCGGCGGCGAGCTGGCGGTCATCGACCTCGTCGTCGAGGCGGGGGACCCCGAGGCCCGTCTGCGCGGCCCCGAGCTCGTGGTGCGCCTCCAGCTGATGCAGGGCCTGGAGAAGGACGAGCTGGACGCGGTGCTCGCTCGCCTGGCCAAGCGGTGGGCGGCCGACGACCGGATCGCGGTGCTCGTCGACTCGCTCACGGTCAAGCTCGTCCGCGCCTGACGCCGGGCGGGCCCGAGACAGACGGGGCCTCGCGGGCATAGAGTCCTCCTGTCTCGCGACGGCAGACGTCGCAGGGAGGTCGCACCGATGCATCCCGATTCCGACGTGTTCGCGCGCGCGCTCGACGCCGCGGCGGACTCCGCCCGGTCCTGGCTCACCACGCTCGACGAGCGTCCCATCCCGCCCAGAGCGGGCATCGAGGACGTGAAGGACGCGCTCGGCCGCGAGCTCGCCGGCGGCGCGACCGATGCCGAGACGGTGGTGCGGGAGCTCGCGGCGGCCGTCGAACCGGGCCTCATGGGGATGCCCAGTCCGCGGTTCTTCGGCTGGGTCATCGGCGGCACGCAGCCGGCGGCGCTCGCGGCCGACTGGCTCGTCTCGGCGTGGGACCAGAACACGGCGCTGCGCGCGGTCACGCCGGGGGTGGTGGCCGCAGAAGAGCTGGCGGGGGAGTGGATCCTCGACCTGCTCGGGCTGCCGGCGGGCTCCGACGTGGGGTTCGTGACCGGTGCGACGGTGGCGAACTTCACGTGCCTGGCCGCTGCGCGCGACGCCGTGCTGCGCGACGTCGGGTGGGACGCCTCGATCCAGGGGCTCGCGGGCGGCCCGCGGGTGCGCGTCATCGTGGGCCAGGAGCGCCACGACACCGTCGACCACGCGGTCCGCATGCTCGGTCTCGGCGCACCCGTCGTCGTGCCGGCCGACGAGCAGGGCCGCATCGACGTCGCCGCGCTGGAGAGGGAGCTGACGGGCGACCACGGGCCCACGATCGTCGTGCTCCAGGCCGGAAACCTCCATTCCGGCGCATTCGACGACTTCGGGCCTGCCATCGACGCCGCGCACCTCGCCGGCGCGTGGGTGCACGTCGACGGCGCGTTCGGGCTGTGGGCCGCGGCATCCCCTCGTTCCCGGCCGCTGGTCGCGCACGTCGAACGGGCCGACTCGTGGGCCACCGATGCCCACAAGACGCTCAGCGTGCCGTACGACTGCGGCATCGCGATCGTCGCCGACCCGGCGGCGCTGCGCGCCGCGATGGGCATGACCGCCAGCTACCTCAGTCGCACCGCCAGCACGGACCACGCCGATCCGCACGATCGTGTGCCCGAGCTCTCGCGGCGGGCGCGCGGTGTGCCGACGTACGCGGCGCTGCGGGCGATGGGCCGGTCCGGCGTGGCTGCGCTCGTGCAACGGCTGATGGATGCCGCCACCGCCCTCGCTGGCGGCCTCTCCGGGCTCGACGGCGTCGAAGTGCTGGGCGATGTGGTGTTCACGCAGGTGTGCGTGGCCCGCGCCGACGACGCGGCGACCGACGCGTGGGCCGATGCGCTGCGGGCGGATGGCGTCGCGTTCGCGTCGTCGTCACAGTGGCGCGGGCGGTCGGTGCTGCGCTTCTCGGTCAGCAACTGGGCGACCGACGCGACGCAGGTAGAGCGCACGCTCGCGGCGGCCGCCTCCGCCCTCGCGCGGGTGTGACGGAAGCGGATGGGCCGGGTCAGGTGACCGGGCCGGTCCACTTCTCGCCGGGGCCCTTGCCGATCGGGTCGGGGATGACCGAGGCCTCACGGAACGCCAGCTGCAGCGAACGCAGGCCGTCGCGCAGTGATCGCGCGTGCATGTCGCTGATCTCGGGCGCCCCGGCGGTGATGAGCCCCGCCAGGGCGTTGATGAGCTTGCGCGCCTCGTCGAGGTCGGTCTGCGTCTCAGGATCGTCGGCCAGTCCGACCTTCACGGCGGCCGCGCTCATGAGGTGCACCGCGGCCGTGGTGATGACCTCGACTGCCGGCACGTCGGCGATGTCGCGCGAGGCGGACGAGGCCGCTCGCTCCTGTTCCTCCCAGCGGGCCTGACGCTCGGCATCCACCGCCGCCGCGCTCGTCCGGTCGCCGTCCTGGTCTCGAATCGTGTCCACGCCGTTCTCTCTGATAGACTGCTGCGGTCTCCGGTGCGTTCTGCACCGGATCGGAAAGTGGATCACATCCCACCCGCGCTTGCCGTTCCAGGCTACCGGGTCATGCACTCCGCCCCGACCGCTCGCGGAAGGGGTAGTCCAGGGTGCGAGAGCCGGCGCTCGCGTCGTGCCGGGTGGAATGCGTGACTCTTTCCGCGAAACCATCCGCATGAAGGAGTTCCGCATCAGCGATCCCCGCACCAACGACCGCATCCGGGTGCCCGAGGTACGCCTCGTCGGCCCGAATGGAGAGCAGGTCGGCGTCGTCCGCATCGAGGTGGCGCTGCGCCTGGCTCAGGAAGCCGACCTCGATCTCGTCGAGGTGGCCCCCAACTCGAAGCCCCCCGTGGTCAAGATCATGGACTACGGCAAGTTCAAGTACGAGGCTGCGCAGAAGGCCAAGGAAGCGCGTCGCAACCAGGCGAACACCGTCCTCAAAGAGGTGCGGTTCCGTCTGAAGATCGAGGCTCACGACTACATCACCAAGCTCAAGCGCGCCGAGGGCTTCCTCCAGTCCGGCGACAAGGTGAAGGCCATGATCCTGTTCCGCGGCCGCGAGCAGTCGCGTCCCGAGCAGGGTGTGCGCCTGCTCCGCAAGTTCGCCGAGGACGTGGCCGAGTTCGGCACCGTGGAGTCCAACCCCACGATCGACGGACGCAACATGGTGATGGTCATCGCACCGCACAAGAACAAGTCCGAGGTGAAGACCGAGCAGAACGCTCAGCGCGCCGCGAACAAGGAGGCCGCACGGTCCGCCCGCAACGGCGCCGCACCGGCCTCCGAGATCCCGGCCTCCGAAGCCGAGGCAGCCCCGGCCGAATAGGCCCCCACTGACTCCCGCACCGCGGGATACCGACTCCCGCCTGCGCGGGATGGAAACGAAGGAAGAAGAGATGCCGAAGCAGAAGACCCACTCGGGCGCCAAGAAGCGCTTCAAGGTCACCGGCAGCGGAAAGCTCATGAAGCAGCAGGCGAACCTTCGCCACAACTTCGAGGGCAAGTCCAGCCGCCGCACCCGCCGTCTGTCGCAGGAGCAGGTCCTCGCTCCCGGTGACGCCAAGGTCGCCAAGAAGCTCCTCGGTCGCTGAGCGCGCCGACGCAGGAATAGGAATACAACGAAATGGCTAGAGTCAAGCGGGCCGTCAACGCCCACAAGAAGCGTCGCGTCATCCTCGAGCGCGCCTCGGGTTACCGTGGTCAGCGTTCGCGTCTGTACCGCAAGGCGAAGGAGCAGGTCACCCACTCGCTCGTCTACGCGTACCGCGACCGTCGCAAGCGCAAGGGCGACTTCCGTCGTCTGTGGATCCAGCGCATCAACGCCGCTGCCCGCCAGAACGGCATCACGTACAACCGCTTCATCCAGGGCCTCGGCCTCGCGGGTGTGCAGGTCGACCGCCGCATGCTCGCCGAGCTCGCGGTGAACGAGCCCAAGACGTTCGCGTCGCTCGTCGAGACCGCCAAGAAGGCTCTGCCCGAGAACGTCAACGCTCCCAAGAGCGCCTGACACCGGCATCCACTCGGAAACGGGGCGTCCTCCACACGGAGGGCGCCCCTTTCTTGTCCCTAGACTGATGCCGTGCTCGAGAACCCCCGCTCTCCGCGTGTCCGCGCCGTCGCGAAGCTGACGAAGCGCAGCGCCCGTCAAGAGACCGGGCTGTTCCTGCTGGAGGGCCCGCAGGCGGCGCGCGAGGCGCTCGCCTACAAGCCCGAGACACTGGTCGAGATCTTCGCGACGCCGACCGCCATGGACAAGCACACCGACGTGCGTGACGCCGCGAAGGATGCCGGGCTCGAGGTCGTGTACACGACCGAGGCCGTGCTCGACGCGATGGCCGACACCGTGACCCCGCAGGGGATCGTCGCGGTGGCTCGGCAGTCTCCGACGTCGGTGCGCGAGGTGTTCGCGGCATCCCCTCGTCTCGTCGCGATCTGCGAAGAGGTGCGCGACCCCGGCAACTTGGGCACGATCATCCGTGCCGCCGACGCGGCGGGGGCGGATGCCGTCGTCCTGACCGGCCGGACGGTCGACCCGTACAACCCCAAGGTCGTGCGCGCGACGACGGGGTCGCTGTTCCACGTGCCGGTCGCCGTGGGAGTGGACCTTGCGACCGTGGTCGACAAGGCCCGTGCGGCGGGCGTGCAGGTGATCGCGGCCGACGTGGGCGGCGGCGACTTCCTCGCCTCGCGCGACCTGCTCGCTCAGCCGACCGCCTGGCTGTTCGGCAATGAGGCGCGCGGACTGGAGGACGAGGCGCTGGCTCTCGCCGACCGCTCGCTGCGCCTTCCGATCTACGGCGCGGCCGAGTCGCTCAATCTGGCGACGGCTGCGAGCGTGTGCCTGTACGAGACGGCGTTCGCGCAGCGCGCGGCCGGCTGAGGCCGGTCGCGGTCCTGTTACAACACGGTTAAGACGCGCGCCAGGCTCTGGCACCGTGTCGGAAACCGGCCCTAGGGTGGCGATATGACGCCCGATGAAAGCGCGCCTCGCAGTGATCCGGCACCGACCAGCAACATCTCGGTACGGCGCGGGGATCCGCTTGTTGAGATCAAGGATGTCCAGAAGCACTACGGCGACTTCCATGCCCTGAAAGACATCGATCTGACCGTGAACCGCGGCGAGGTGGTCGTGGTCATCGGACCATCGGGCTCCGGCAAGTCGACGCTGTGCCGCACCATCAACCGGCTCGAGACCATCACGAGCGGCACGATCACGATCGACGGCAAGGAGCTGCCGAAAGAGGGCAAGGGCCTCGCGGGACTCCGGGCCGACGTCGGCATGGTGTTCCAGTCGTTCAACCTGTTCTCGCACCTGACGATCCTCGAGAACGTCACGCTCGGGCCCATCAAGGTCAAGAAGATGAAGAAGGCCGACGCGGAGAAGATCGCCACGGAGCTGCTCGACCGCGTCGGCGTCGCGCACCAGGCGTCCAAGCTCCCGGCGCAGCTCTCCGGCGGACAGCAGCAGCGCGTCGCGATCGCCCGTGCGCTCGCCATGCAGCCGAAGGTGATGCTCTTCGACGAGCCGACCAGCGCGCTCGACCCCGAGATGATCAACGAGGTGCTCGACGTCATGGTCGGCCTCGCCCAGGACGGCATGACGATGATCGTCGTCACCCACGAGATGGGGTTCGCGCGCAAGGCCGCCGACCGCGTGGTGTTCATGGCCGACGGGCAGATCGTCGAGCAGGCGACGCCCGAGGAGTTCTTCACGAACCCTCAGAGCAACAGGGCGAAGGACTTCCTGTCGAAGCTGCTCACCCACTGACGTCCGCGCCCGCACCGGCGCGGCGAATGAAGGAACACACGGAACCGACTTGGAGGATCACATGCGCACACTGAGGATCGGCGGGGCGCTCGCGGGAATCGCGATCGCAGCCCTCGCCCTGACGGCGTGCAACAGCGGCACGCCCGGCGCGGAGCCGGGGGAGACGAACGGCGGCGGCGACGAAGAGACGTCGAGCACCCCGTGGACGGTCGCGACGGACGTGACGCTCGAGGGCAGCCCCACGTTCGACGCGATCACCGAGCGCGGCAAGGTCAAGGTCGGGGTCAAGGAGGACCAGCCCGGTCTCGGCTACCTCGACCCGGTGAGCAACGAGCGCACCGGCTTCGACATCGACATCGCCCGGTGGATCGCGGCGTCCCTCGGCTACGACGAGGACAAGATCGAGTTCACGGCGATCCCGTCGGCGAACCGCGAGCAGGCGATCGTGAACGGCGACATCGACTACTACGTCGGCACGTACTCGATCACCGACAAGCGCAAGGAGCAGATCTCGTTCGCCGGCCCGTACTTCATCACGGGTCAGGGCCTGCTCGTCGCGGCCGACAACGACACGATCGACGGGCCCGACTCGCTGACCGCCGACATGACGGTGTGCTCGGCGACGGGTTCGACGTCGATCCAGCGCATCAAGGACCTCGGCACCGCGCAGACCAAGGAGTACGACACGTACTCGGCCTGCGTCGAGGACCTGAAGAACGGTCAGGTCGACGCGGTCACGACCGACGAGGCGATCCTCATCGGCTACGCCGCGCAGGACCCCGACAACCTCAAGGTCGTCGGCGACGTCTTCAGCGAGGAGCGCTACGGCGTCGGCATCGCGAAGGGCGACACGGCGCTGCAGGAGTTCATCAACACGATGTTCACCGACGGCAACGACGTCTGGCAGCAGATCTTCGACAACAACCTCGGTGCGTCCGGCGTGAAGGCCGAGCAGCCCGAGGTCGACCCGGTCGACTGATCATCCGGCGGTGGCGGCGCGAGCGCGTCGCCACCGCCACCGGCAGGAGCGGAAGGAGCCACGTGGGCGTCATCACCGATCATCTCGACCTCTGGGGCGCGGCCATCGGCGGCACGCTGGTGCTGTTCTTCGGGGGTGGGCTGATCGCCCTCGTCCTCGGCTTCATCGTGGGCGCGATGAGGGTGTCACCCATCCCTGTCGCCCGCGCCGTGGGTGCGGTCTACGTCAACTGGATCCGCAACACCCCGCTGACGCTGGTGATGTTCTTCTTCGCATTCTGCGTCCCGATTCTGCTGCGCCAGCGCATCGACCCGATCATCCTGCCGATGATCGCGCTCGGCATCTACACCGCCACGTACGTCGCCGAGACGATCCGGTCCGGCGTCAACACGGTTCCTGTCGGACAGGCGGAGGCGGCGCGCGCGCTCGGCCTCAGCTTCGGTCAGGTGATGTCGTTCGTGATCCTTCCGCAGGCGACGCGATCCGTCATCCCGCCGATGATGAGCGTGTTCATCGCACTGCTGAAGAACACCACGGTCGCCGCGGGATTCTCCGTCCTCAACCTCGGCTCAGTCAGGTCGTGGCTCAGCGAACAGGGTGAGAACCAGCTCGTCGTCCTGCTCTGGGTGATGGTCATCTTCGTGGTCCTGGTGCTGCTCCTCGCGTGGCTGCAACGGATCCTCGAGCGCAAGTGGAGGATCGCGCGATGAGCGGCTCCGTGCTCTACGACGTTCCCGGTCCGCGGGCGGTCGTCCGCAACCGCATCCTGGGCGCGGTCACGATCGTGGTCGTCCTCGCGCTCATCGCCTGGGTGATCTGGCGGTTCGCCGCGACGGGCCAGTTCAGCCCGGAGAAGTGGGCGATCTTCAGCTACACGCAGATCTGGGTGCTCATCGGCGAAGGCGTGCTCAACACGCTGTCAGCGTTTGCCGTCGCCGCCGTCGGTGCGGTGATCCTCGGGTTCGTGCTCGCGCTCGGCCGCATGTCTGATCATGCGTGGCTGCGCATCCCGGTCGGCTGGATCGTCGAGATCCTGCGCGCCATCCCGGTCCTCATCTTCATGATGCTGCTGTACTACGGCCTGCCGGTCGTCGGCATCAAGATGTCGCCGTACTGGGCCGTGGTGATCGCGCTCATCGCCTACAACGGCTCCGTGCTCGCCGAGGTGATCCGGGCCGGCGTGGAGTCGCTCCCGCGCGGCCAGAGCGAGGCGGGCTACGCGATCGGCCTTCGCAAGGCCGGCGTCATGCAGCTCATCCTGCTGCCGCAGGCGATCCGCGCCATGCTCCCGGTGATCATCGCGCAGCTCGTCGTCACCCTGAAGGACACGGCGCTCGGCTTCATCATCACGTACCACGAGCTGCTGTACGTCATCAAGCTGCTCGGCTCGAACGCCGTGTACCACTCGCCGCTGATCCCTGCCGCGATCGTCGGCGGATCGATCTACGTCGCGATGTGTCTCGCGCTCTCGTACGTCGCCTACCTGGTCGAGAAGCGGACCCGTCGCTCGCCGAAGGTCGTCACGCTCGACGACGGCGGCGGCGGCGAGCCGACCACCGCGACCGAGACGATCGCGGCACAGCGCGGGCTCGGCAAGTACGACGCCCAGGGCTTCTGACGCGCCACCGGTCCGCCCGATGCGGCCGGCCGGTGGCCCAGTCGGCCGTCGGTAGACTCTTCTCTCGTGTCCGACGCTCCCGAAACACCCGAGATCTCGCCCGAGGCGGTGGATGCCGCCGTCGCAGACGCGCTGGCAGCCGTCGCGGCGGCCGCCGACACGGCGGCATTGAAGGCCGCACGGTCCGCGCACACCGCCGAGGGCTCGCCGCTGGCGAAGCTCAACGCGCGGCTGCGCGACGTGCCCAACGACAAGAAGGCCGAGTTCGGCAAGCTCGTCGGCCAGGCCCGCGGACGCGTCAACCAGGCGTTCGCGGCGCGGGAGGACGAGCTCGCCGCCGCCGAGACGGCCGCCAGGCTCGAGGCCGAGCGGGTGGACATCACGGCGCTCGCCGCGCGTGCGCGCGTCGGGGCGCGGCATCCGATCTCCCTCCTGCAGGAGCAGATCGCCGACATCTTCGTCGGCATGGGGTGGGAGATCGCCGAAGGCCCCGAGCTCGAGCACGAGTGGTTCAACTTCGACGCGCTCAACTTCGACGTCGATCACCCGGCACGTCAGATGCAGGACACGTTCTTCGTCGACCCCGTGGACCGCCACCTCGTCATGCGTACGCACACGAGCCCCGTCCAGGTGCGCTCGATGCTCGAGCGCGACCTGCCGCTGTACGTGCTGTGCCCGGGACGCGTCTACCGCACCGACGAGTTCGACGCGACGCACCTGCCGGTGTTCACCCAGTTCGAGGGCATCGTCGTCGACAAGGGCATCACGATGGCCCACCTCAAGGGCACCCTCGACCACGCGGCCAAGGTGCTGTTCGGCGCCGAAGCGAAGACCCGCTTCCGCGCGAACTTCTTCCCCTTCACCGAGCCGTCGGCCGAGCTCGACCTGTGGCACCCGACGTTCAAGGGCGGGGCGCGCTGGATCGAGTGGGGCGGCTGCGGCATGATCAACCCCAACGTGCTGCGTGCGGCGGGCATCGACCCCGAGGAGTACTCGGGCTTCGCGTTCGGCATGGGCATCGAGCGGACGCTCATGTTCCGCAGCGACGTCCAGGACATGCGCGACATGGCCGAGGGCGATGTCCGTTTCAGCGAGCAGTTCGGAATGGTGGTCTGATGCGCGTCCCGCTCTCATGGCTTCGTGAGTACGCCGACGTCCCCGCCGACGCGTCGCCCGAGGACGTCCTCGCGGCGCTCGTGCGCGTCGGCTTCGAAGAGGAGGACGTCCACCGGTTCGACCTCCAAGGGCCGATCGTCGTGGGCGAGGTGCTCGAGTTCGTCGAGGAGCCGCAGTCCAACGGAAAGACGATCCGCTGGTGCCGGGTCCGCGTCGCTCCTGACGGCGAGACCGCGGCCGACGGCGGCGATGCCGTGCACGGCATCGTGTGCGGTGCGCACAACTTCTTCGTCGGCGACAAGGTCGTGGTGACGCTGCCGGGTGCGGTGCTGCCCGGCCCGTTCCCCATCGCCGCGCGGAAGACGTACGGACATGTCTCCGACGGCATGATCGCCTCCGCGCGCGAGCTCGGTCTCGGCGACGAGCACAACGGCATCCTGCGCCTCGTCGAGCTCGGCATCGATGCTCCCGTCGGCACCGACGCCATCGCGCTGCTCGGCCTGGACGACACCGCTGTCGAGGTGAACGTGACGCCGGACCGCGGCTACGCGTTCTCCATCCGCGGCATCGCCCGCGAGTACTCGCACGCCACCGGCGCCGCCTTCCGCGACCCCGCGGACGCGGTCACCGTGCACGCCATCGCCGCCGTCGGCCGCGGTCTCGCCGTCAGGAGCGACGCGGACCCGGCACCAGCGGATCGTCTTTCCGTTGGA
>NZ_JBQCIP010000248.1:0-111862 GCF_051953575.1 Microbacterium sp. | reverse complement strand
CTGGTACCTGACCGCCGTGTCGCTCGTCGCCTTCGGCGTGCAGGCGGCGGTGTTCGCCGCGGCGCCGGCGCTCGGCCTCGGGCTGACGGCATCCGCGGCGCTCTACCTCGCGTGGACCAACTCGCGCTTCACCCTCCGACCTGTGCTCGATCTCGACTCCGACTCTCACACCCACGACGCGGTGCCCGCGCGGGCTTGAGGCCCGGCACTTGTGCTGAGCGAGGCACGAGACGAAGCATCCGCATCCGCATACCTCCGAAGGAATACCTCATGACGTCCACCTCGCCTGCCCCGGGCACCACTGCCCCCCAGGTCGACGACGCCATCGCCGACGCCCTGTCGACGATCCGCCGCAACATCGCGAAGTTCGGCGCCGCCTACCCCGACGACACCACCGTCGACGACCGGTACGAGCTGCGCCCCGCCGAGCGCGGCATCCCGCTCGGTGGCAACCGCGGCTGGACCACGAGCTTCCGCACGGGCATGCTGTGGCTCGCGTGGGAGCTCACCGGCGCCGAGGACTATCGCGAGGCAGCCCTCGTCGACGTGGCCGACTTCGAGCGCCGCGTGCGTGCCGAAGAGGACCTCGACACGCACGACCTCGGCTTCCTCTACACGCTGTCGACGGTCGCGTCGTGGCGGCTCGGCGCCGACGAGGCCGCGCGCGACGCGTCGCTGCTGGCCGCCGACCACCTGATGCGCCGCTTCCTGGAGCCGGCCGGCATCATCCAGGCGTGGGGCGACCTGTCGGATCCCGCGCAGCGCGGCCGCACCATCATCGACAGCCTCATGAACATGCCGCTGCTGACGTGGGCGGGCGAGCAGACCGGTGAGCCGCGCTTCGACGACGCCGTGCGCCGGCACACCGCACAGCTGCGCGAGCACATCCTTCGAGAGGACGACTCGACGTTCCACACGTTCTACTGGGATGCCGAGACCGGCGAGCCGCTGCGCGGCGGCACGGAGCAGGGCGCGGCCGACGAGTCCTGCTGGGCGCGCGGCCAGGCGTGGGGCATCTACGGCTTCGCGATGAACTACGCGGTCACCGGCGACGAGCAGCTGCTGGAGGCATCCCGCCGCTGCGCCGAGTACTTCCTGCGCCACCTGCCCGCTGACGACGTGCCGTTCTGGGACCTCGTCTACACCGACGGCAGCGACGCCCCGCGCGACAGCTCTGCCGCCGCGATCGCGGTGTGCGGTCTGATCGAGCTCGCCTCGGTCGATACGGATGCCGCACGCGCCGCCGAATGGACGGCCCGGGCGCACCAGATCCTGGCGTCGCTGATCGAGAACTACACGCCCGCCGCGGCCGAGGACTCGGACGCCCTCATCCTGCACTCGGTCTACGACCTGCCGAAGGGCAACGGGGTCGACGAGGGCACCCTCTGGGGCGACTACTTCTACCTCGAGGCGCTCATGCGCGTCGCGCGTCCCGACTGGAAGAAGTACTGGTGAGACTCGTCACGTACGATGCCGCGTCGGGGCCCCGGCCCGGCGCCGTCGTCGGCGACCGCGTGCTCGATCTCTGCGGATACGCCGGGTCGGTCGCCGAACTGCTGGCGGATGCCGGTGCCCTGAGCGCCGCGGCGGCGGCGGTGGCGGCATCCGATCCCTCCGCACTGCCGGCGCTCGAGCCGTCGGGGCTGCACGCACCGGTCACGCCCGGCAAGATCCTGTGCCTCGGCTACAACTACCGGGGGCACGTGCCGGACGGCGTCGACCCGACGGCGAACGACCCCGAGTACCCCGACGTGTTCGTCAAGACCTCCAACACCCTCGCCGGACCGGCCGAGCCGGTGGTCATCCCGCCGGGCGCGACCGACGTCGACTACGAGGGCGAGGTCGCGGTCGTGATCGGCCGTCGCGCACAGCGGGTGTCGCTGGCGGACGCGCTCGACCACGTCGGCGGCTACACGATCCTCAATGACGTGTCGGACCGCGCCTGGCAGCGGGGGCAGAGCCAGTGGGCGCTCGGCAAGTGCTCCGACGGGTTCGCGCCGCTCGGACCCTGGATCGTGACGCCCGACGAGCTCGGCGACCCGCAGGACCTGCTCGTCGAGGTCGTGCGCGACGGCGTCGTCACCGTGTCGCAGTCGACCTCGACGACCATCTTCAGCGTCGCGTACGTCATCCACCACCTGAGCCAGGTGCTCACCCTCGAGCCGGGCGACATCGTCTCGACCGGCACGCCGCAGAAGCTCCCCGCCGCGCAGGACGCGCATCGGCCGCTCGCCCCCGGCGACGCCGTGACCGTCCGCATCTCGCGCATCGGCGAGCTCACCACCACCTTCGTCGCCGCACCCGACGCCAGCCAGGAGGCCACCGCATGATCCTCGACTCGTTCCGCCTCGACGGCAAGGTGGCCCTCGTCACCGGCTCCAGCCGCGGGCTCGGCCAGGGCGCGGCCCTCGCCCTCGCCGAGGCCGGCGCCGACGTCGCCCTCCTCGACCGCGGTGACGCCTCGGCGACCGCCGCCCTGATCGAGCAGACCGGCCGCCGCGTGCACCGCGTGCAGCGCGACCTGGTGTCGGCGACGCCCGACGAGCTGACCTCGACCGTCGACGAGGTCATCGCCGAGCTCGGCGGACTCGACATCCTCGTCAACAACGCCGGCACCATCCGCCGCTCCCCCGCCGTCGACTACCCGACGAACGACTGGGACGACGTGCTGTCGATCAACCTCGACGCCGTGTTCCACCTGTCGCAGGCGGCGGGACGCCACATGATCGCCCAGGGCGGCGGTCGCATCATCAACGTGGCCTCGATGCTGTCGTTCCAGGGCGGCATCCTCGTTCCGGCATACACCGCCTCGAAGCACGCCGTCGCGGGCCTCACCAAGGCGCTCGCGAACGAGTGGGCAGCCGCCGGCGTCACCGTCAACGCCGTCGCCCCCGGCTACATGGCCACCGACAACACCGCGCCGCTGCGCGCGGACGAGGACCGCGCGGCATCCATCCTGTCGCGCATCCCGGCCGGCCGCTGGGGCGACGCGTCCGACCTGCAGGGGGTCTTCGTCTTCCTCGCATCGGACGCCGCCGCCTACGTCACCGGCGCCGTCATCCCCGTCGACGGCGGCTGGCTGGTCCGCTAGGCCGCCGGCATCCGCTCGCCGAACAGAACAGAACACGCAGAACCAGGAGAGAACTCGTGACCGAGCAGCACATCCCGCAGCGCTACGCGACCAACCCCGCCCAGATCCCGGGCATGACGACGCAGGACCTGCGCGACACCTACCTGATCCCCGACGTGTTCGTGCCGGGCGAGATCCGCCTCACCTACACCCACCACGACCGGATCGTGCTGGGCGGCGCGGTGCCCGCCGGCGGCGTGCTCGAGCTCGGCGGCTACCCCGAGATCCGCAGCGACTACTTCCTCGAGCACCGCGAGGTCGGCATCATCAACGTCGGCGGCACCGGCACGGTCACCGCCGACGGCGAGGTCTACACGCTCGTCAAGGGAGCCTGCCTGTACCTGGGGCGCGGCATCCAGGCCGTGTCGTTCGCCGACGCCGAAGGCTCCGACAGCGGCGAGGCCGGCGCGCAGTTCTACCTGTTCTCGGCGCCCGCGCACACCGCGTACCCGGCCGCGCTCGTCTCGCCCGGCGAGGGCACCGTGCGCGAACTCGGCGACCAGCTCACCTCGAACCGCCGCACGCTCAACCAGTACATCCACGAGAACGGCGTCAAGAGCTGCCAGATCGTGATGGGCGTCACCGAGCTGCACCCCGGCTCGATGTGGAACACCATGCCGGCGCACACGCACGACCGCCGCACCGAGTGCTACCTGTACTTCGACCTTCCCGAGGACGCCCGCGTGATCCACCTCATGGGCGAGCGCGAAGAGACCCGCCACCTCGTGATCGCCGACCGCCAGGCCGTCATCTCGCCGTCGTGGTCGCTGCACTCGGGCGTCGGCACGTCGGCCTACACGTTCATCTGGGCGATGGCCGGCGAGAACCAGGCCTTCGACGACATGGACGCGGCCCCCGTCACCGACCTCCGGTGACCGGGCCGGCTGGATACGCTGGGTCGATGCCCCGCACCCTGCTCGCCATCGGCGAGACCATGGCCATGGTTGCGCCCGTGGTCGCCACGCCCGTCGCCGACGCCGCGGACTTCCTGCTGGATGCCGGCGGCGCCGAGTCGAACGTCGCCGCCCATGTCGCCGCGCTCGGCCATCGGGCGGTGTGGTTCAGCCGCCTCGGCGCCGACGCGCTCGGTCGGCGCATCGCACGGCAGCTGACCGCGCGCGGCGTGGACGTGTCGCGCGTGGTCTACGACGACACCCGCCGCACGGGCCTCTACGTGAAGGACCCCGGGAACGGCGTGCTCTACTACCGCGACGGCTCGGCTGCCTCGGCGCTGTGCGAGCTCGACGCCGATGCGGTGTCGTTCGACGGTGTGGACCTGCTCCACGTCTCGGGCATCACAGCGGCCATCTCCCCCACGGCGGCCGCGTTCCTCGTCCGCGTGATCGAACGGGCGCACGCGCACGGCGTGCGGGTGTCGTTCGACGTCAATCACCGGGCCCCGCTGTGGGATGCCGCCACCGCCGCCGCCCCGCTGCTGGAGCTCGCCCGCAGCGCCGACGTCGTGCTCGTCGGCCGCGACGAGGCCGAGACGCTGTGGGGCACGGTGTCGGCCGACGACGTGCGGGAGCTGCTGCCGGACGTCGCGGAGCTCGTCGTCAAGGACGGCTCGGTGGGCGCCACCGTCTACACCGACGGCGAGGACGTCTTCGAGGCGGCGCTCGTCGTCGAGGTCGTCGAGGCCGTGGGCGCCGGCGACGCGTTCGCCGGCGGGTACCTCGCCGGACGCCTCTCGGGCGATTCGCTCGCCGACAGCCTGCGCGCCGGGCACGCCCGGGCCGCGCGCACCCTGCAGACCACGACGGACTCGATCGACGAGACGTCGGCACTCGCCACGACCGGAGGAAACCCCGATGACTGAGAACACCGCGGACTGGTTCGACACCGCCTTCGCGGGCGCGCCGCTCATGGCGATCCTGCGGGGCATGGGCGTCGAGCGCTCGGTGCGGCTGTCGCAGACGGCGTGGGACCTGGGCATCGACTCCGTCGAGGTTCCGCTGCAGACCGACGAGGACGAGCGGGCGCTGCGCGCCGTGGTCGCCGCCGCCGCTGAGCGCGGCAAGATCGTCGGCGCCGGCACCATCATCGCGCCGGAGCAGGTCGCAGCGGCCGCGGACGCCGGCGCGGCATACCTCGTGTCGCCGGGTCTGGACCCCGTGGTGGTCCGGGCGGCGCAGGATACCGGCATCCCGATCCTCCCCGGCGTCGCGACGCCCAGCGAGGTGCAGCTGGCCGTCTCGCTCGGGCTCACCTGGCTCAAGGCGTTCCCCGCGACCTGGCTGGGCAGCGGCTGGTTCTCGCACATCCGCGGCCCGTTCCCGCAGGTGCGGTTCGTCGCCACCGGCGGGCTGAACGCCTCCAACGTCGAGGAGTACCTGGCGGCCGGCGTGCGCGTCGCTGCGGTGGGCTCGGCGCTCGAGGATGCCGCGCAGCTGGAGCGTCTCGCCGCGGTGCTGCACGCCCGCTCCGGCTCCGCGCAGTGACCGCCGCCTCTGCGCCGCGCACGTTCTCGATCGGCGACACCGACTTCCTGCTCGACGACGAGCCGTTCCGGGTGCTGTCCGGGGCGCTGCACTACTTCCGCGTTCACCCCGGCCAGTGGGCGGATCGTATCCGCAAGGCGCGGCTCATGGGGCTCAACACCATCGAGACATATGTCGCCTGGAACGCCCACGAGCCGGTCCGCGGCGAGTGGGACGCGACCGGCTGGAACGACCTCGGAGCGTTCCTCGACCTCGTCGCCGCCGAGGGGATGCACGCGATCGTGCGGCCCGGTCCCTACATATGCGCGGAATGGCATAATGGCGGCCTGCCGGTGTGGCTGACCGGGATGCCCGGCGTCGGGCTGCGCCGCTCCGAGCCGTCGTATCTCGCCGAGGTCACCGCCTACCTGCAGCGCGTGTACGACATCGTCGCGCCCCGGCAGATCGACCGGGGCGGTCCGGTGGTGCTCGTGCAGATCGAGAACGAGTACGGCGCGTACGGCTCCGACACCGCGTACCTCAAGCACCTGGTCGGGGTGACGAGGGATGCCGGCATCACGGTGCCGCTCACCACCATCGACCAGCCGAACGACCAGATGCTCCGCGACGGCAGCGTCGACGGCGTGCACCTCACCGGCTCGTTCGGCTCGCGGGCGACCGAGCGTCTGGCGACGCTGCGCCGCCACCAGCCCACGGGGCCCCTCATGTGCGCCGAGTTCTGGGACGGCTGGTTCGACTGGTGGGGTGCCGCGCACCATACCACGTCGGCGGCCGACTCCGCCGCGGAGCTCGATGCGCTGCTGTCGGCCGGCGCCTCGGTGAACTTCTACATGTTCCACGGCGGCACAAACTTCGGCCTGACCAACGGGGCGAACCACAAGGGCCGCTACCTGCCCATCGTCACGTCGTACGACTACGACGCCCCGCTCGACGAGGCCGGCCGGCCGACCGACAAGTACTTCGCCTTCCGCGACGTCATCTCGAAGTACGCGCCGGTGCCCGACGAAGCGCCGGGCGCGGGTGCCGCGGCTCCGGCCTTCGAGGTGGCTGTTCAGCCGGTCGCGACGGCCGGGGTCGTTCCGGCGCGGGGTGAAACCCGTCATGAGGTGCCGCCGACGTTCGAGCAGCTCGGGCACCTGAGCTCGCTCGTCGCCTATGAGACCGCGCTGCCGGACGGGGGAGTGCTGCGCTTCGGCGAGGTGCGCGACCACGCGTGGGTGTCGGTCGATGGCGTGGCCGTCGGAACCCTGTCGCGCACACGCGGCGAGGATGCGCTGGTCGTGCCCGCCGGGGAACGGCTGCGCGTGCTGGTCGAGGAGCAGGGGCGCGTCAACTACGACGTGCGCCTGGGTGAGCCGAAAGGCCTGGTCGGCGGTGTATTCCTCGACGAAGCGCCGCTCGCCGGGTGGACCGCGACACCGATCGACGTGGCCGCGGTCGGTGCGGCGGCCGCCGCGGCTCCGCCCGGCGTCGCGGGTGCCGTCGGCCCGTTCGTGGTCCGCGGCCGGTTCGCGCTCGACGAGCCGGCGGACCTGTTCCTCGACACCGCCGGGTGGGGCAAGGGTTACGCGGTCGTCAACGACTTCGTGCTGGGCCGGTACTGGTCCAACGGCCCGCAGCGCACGCTCTACGTGCCGGCTGCGGCGCTGCGTGCGGGCGAGAACACCGTGGTGATCATCGAGCTCGATCGCGTCGCCGACCCCGTGGTGCGCTTCGTGGCCGAGCCGGATCTGGGGCCGCGCGAGGAGTAGGCGGGCGCGTGCTCAGAGGTCGGAGTAGTCGTTCGCAGGGGCGGCGATGGCGGTGACGACGCCGTCCACCGCCGTGACGTCGATGTAGGCCTGCCCCATCTCGCCG
The DNA here is from genome assembly GCF_051953575.1 of Microbacterium sp. GTDB lineage: Bacteria > Actinomycetota > Actinomycetes > Actinomycetales > Microbacteriaceae > Microbacterium. Next base: position 104,434 of record NZ_JBQCIP010000248.1, on the reverse strand, counting down.
GGTCTGCTCAGCGACTGCGTGCCCTCCACCGGCTGCGGTTCGACACCGAAGTAGTGCGACGCTCCGTCGCTCCACGTCTCGAAGCCACCCGCGCTGACCACGTCGTCGCTCGTCGAGCCCACCCGGATCCCCTGCGACGTCGAGACAGGGATCCCACCCAGCGTCGCCGCGGTGATCCGGACACCGGCCGCACCGTCGGTCATCGCGGAGACCGTGATGCCATCCCAGGTGTACCTCTTGCCCCAGACCTCACCGTTGCCCCAGGGGTCGGGGATGTCTTCGCCTTCTGGCGACAGGCCCGTGACCTCTGCAACGAAATCGAGCAGCAATTCGGGCTCCGTGTAGAGGTAGGTGACGGACTCTCCGTCATGATTCCCCACAAGCGCGTCGACGCCCACGGTGATCGAGTCCTCCGGGGTGGTGGGCGTAGGTGTGGGTGTGGAGGTGGATTCGACGGTGGGGGCGGTCGACGGGGTCGATCCGCCGGCAACGCCCGCAGAGGAGGTCGACGCACAACCGGTCAGGACGAGCGCGGCCAGCATTATGAACGCGACGGCATGCTTCTTCACAGGGGCCAATCTAATGCGTCCAGAGCGGGGCAACGTCACGATCCTGCATCGGCTCCGTTGCCTGCAAGCGCTTACACTCCGCGCTGGGAACTGGTTTACTGAGCGGATGCCTCCCCTCTCCGTCATCGCTCCCATCACCGCCGCGCGGGTCGCCGTGTGCGGCCCGGCCTCGTGGAACCACCTGATCGTGCTCGATCGGCTGCCCGAACCCGTGCCGCACATGCAGTTCGCGCTCGGCGACCATCACACGCTGGGCGGCACGTCCGCGGGCAAGGTGCTGCACCTCGCCGATCAGGGGGTCGATGTGACACTGCACGCTCTGCTGGGTGACGACGCCGATGGCCGACTGGTCGCGTCAGCGCTAACGACGGCGAATGTGCCTGTCGCGGCATATAACTCGGAGCGCACCGAGCGGCACGCGAACCTGATGACACAGGCGGGGGAGCGAGTGAGTCTGTACCTGTCCACTCCGTCGTCGCCGGTGCCGTCGGACCTCGACCGGATCGATGAGGCGGTCGCTCAGGCTGAGATCGCCGTGATCGACCTCAGCGAGCTCGGTGCGGCTCTCGTCGAGCGTCGGCGTGCGGGCGCTGTCGGAGCACCGATCTGGACCGACCTCCACGACTACGACGGTTCTTCGGCGTTCCACGAGCCCTTCTTGCGTGCCGCGGACGTGGTGTTCATGAACGACGACGGCACCGCCGACCCGTGGGCGCTCATGCAGAGCTGCCTCGACCGCGGCCCGCGACTGGCGGTCTGCACGCTGGGGGCGCGGGGTGCCATCGCCCTGACGGCGGCGGGGGAGCGGGCCGAGACACCGGCGGTGCCGGTCGAGGTGGTCGACACGAACGGTGCGGGCGACGCGTTCTTCGCGGGGTTCCTCGCGGCATCGCTCGCCGGCGAGGACCTGGAGGGATGCCTCGCCGCCGGCGCCCGTCAGGCCACCGTCGCTCTCGCGTCCGTGCACCTGCACCCGGCCGTCGCGTCGCGCTGATCGCCTACGTGCCGGTGTTCAACCGGAAGATAGCGTCCTTCTCGGCGGCGGTCAGGTCGGACTCGGCGAGCACCTCCTGCAGCACCGGTGATTTGCCTGCCAGGTAGGCGTCGATGTCGAGGTCGGGGTCCTGCGCGAGCGCGACCTTGACCGCTCCGTACCGATCCCTGAGGTCGGCGCGGCGTCGAAGGATGTCGCGCACCGCGAGATGGTTGCGCACGTGCAGCGTTCCCGCGACGCACACGTAGACGTTCCGCCGCGGCTCGTCGGGCGCGGCCATCGACTCGCGGTCGGTCACGCCCAGATCGCCACGGTGGGTATAGCCGGCCGCCACGAGCGCGGCGATCGCGGCATCCACGTCCTCGCGTTCGACGATGACGTCGATGTCGATCACGGGCTTCGCGGCGAGCCCGGGCACCGATGTCGAGCCGACGTGCTCGATCGCGACGACCGGCACCCCGGTGAGTGCGCGGGCCAGGTCGGCCGCGACCTCGGCGAACCGGGTCGGCCATTCGTCGGAGTAGGGAACGACGGTGATGGGCATGCCGACCAGCATTCCAGCCGGCGAAGGGATCAGGCCGCCGCTGCGCCTGGGATCTCGTCGATCGAGTAGTACACGGGGATGCCGCGGCGCTGAGCGATCGCGACGTCCTGGTCGGCCCCGCGCGAGTCGCCCGGCAGTCGTAGGACGGCGTCGCAGTGCTGCAGTAGCCGCTCGGCGGTCGGGTACATGACCTCCGCCGCCAGCGGGTCGGCGGGGCCGCTCGCGCCGGCGCTGGAGAGCACGGGCAGCGCCACCCACTCGCCGATCATGGGCACGTGCCCGGCGCGGAAGATCGGCCAGGCCGCCTCTTCGAGCCGCGTGAGGTTGCGCGACATCAGCTCGGGGTCGCCTCCCGTCCCCGAGGCGTAGGGTCCGGCGATGAGAATCAGCATAGGATGGCTCATAACAGGCAAGATACAGCACGAACGTGCACAAACAGGAAGGCCCGGATGCTGTCCGCCGCACGCAAGGACCTGATCCTCGACCGCCTCCGCCGCGACGGACGCGTCGTCGCCAAGGAGCTGGCGACGGAACTCGGCCTCTCCGAAGACAGCATCCGCCGCGACCTGCGCGAACTCGACTTCCAAGGTCTCGCCGTCCGCGTGTACGGCGGCGCGCTTCCTGCCTCGCCGGCCGTCGTGGACTACGCCAGCCGCACCGCGGTCGCCCCCGACAGCAAGCGCCGCGTCGCCGCCGCGGCAGTGGAGTTGATCGATCCGGGCGCAACCGTGATCCTCGACGGCGGAACGACGACACTCGCGATGGTCGCCGCGCTGCCGAGGAGTCTGGCATGCACGATCATCACGCACAGCCCCACGGTCGCCGCGGCCCTGCTCGACCACGCCGCCGAGGTCTACCTGATCGGCGGACAGCTCTTCAAGCACTCCGCCGTCGCCTGCGGCGCCGCGGCGGTCGAGGCGGCGAACAGTGTGAGCGCGGACGCCTTCTTCCTCGGCGTCACCGGGGTGCATCCGACCGCGGGGCTCACGACCGGACACCCCGACGAGGCGGCGATGAAGCGGGCGCTGGCATCCCGGGCCGCCGACACGTACGTGCTCGCCAGCACCGACAAGATCGGCACGGCCTCGCGGTTCGGCGTGCTGCCCTTCGACGCGACCACGGGGATCATCACCGACACCCCGGCGGACGACCCGATGTCGCGCGAACTCGTGGCCGCCGGGGCCGTGCTCCTCCACGCCGGGGGAGGGGTCTGACCGGTGCGGCGCTGGCGGCGGCATCCCTTCTTCGCCGGCGGAGCCGCCGACTCCGCGCGGCGCTGGAGAGTCGCCTCGGCTAGGCCAGCGTGAGTGCGGGCTCCGGTCGGTGCACGCCCCGCGGGCGGTAGCCGAGTGCGTCCGAGACGCCGGCGAGGTCGGCGAGGTACCAGAGGATCGCGAGCCACATCTCGGTGCCCTGCAGCCCCGGCTCGGTCTCGGCGAGTCCGCGCGTGGCGGGGGAGGGCTCGCGGAACGAGAACCCGGCGCGGGTCGTCCAGGTCTGCAGCGCGTCCGACAGCAGCCGGGCGGCGAGGTCGCGCACCTCGTCGACGCGGTAGCCGCTGCCGCGTGTCAGCCACAGCGGGTGGGCGATGTCGAGCACGTTGCAGGCGTTGCGGGCTCCGGGCGCGAACCACCTCGGTGAGCGGGTATGGCGCAGGACCGTGTCGATCACGCGTTCGGGTCGGGGGAGCGGCACTCCGAACTGCGCGAAGGTGCCGCGCGACGCGCGGTAGAAGCCGTTGACCACGGGGAGCAGATCGCCGTCGGTCGCCGGGGAACCCCACATGCCCGTGTGGGGGTCGGTGCGCAGCAGCAGCCAGCCGAACAGCGCCTCCTCCACACCGGGCGGGATCGCATGCCCCGCGCGCTTCGTCCACAGGATCGCCGTGCCGAAGCCGTCGATGTGGTGCCCCGCGCCCCACGCGTCGGTGGCCCACGGCAGACTCTCGCAGAACGCGACCACCCGCTCGGGCGTCGCAGCCGTCACCCACGTGAGAGGAGACGAGAACGACGAATCCAGCAGATCCAGCGCGTAACCGACGCTCAGCACGTGGTACGCCACATCGGGGTGCGAGAACCCGAGACCCTCCTGCGGGCGGCCCGAGACATCGAGCGGTGCAACGGCGCCGGTCGCAGCATCCTGCCAATCCTGAAGCCGGCGGATCTGCGCGGCCGCCGACGCCTGCGCGGGAGGCGTGCCCAGCAGCAGATCGGCGATCTCGATCGCGTCGCACTGCGCGCGCACCGTGGGTGTCGCCCCCGGCTTGTCGGCGAAGAGGGCGAGGTCATCCCGCCAGGCGCGGTCAAGGACAGCGGATGCCTCGCCCCGCGCCCGTTCGGCGAACTCAGCCACTCGCTCGGCCAGGCCGTCATGCGCGTCCGTGAGGGCGGCGCCGGCGCGAAGCCGGGAGACGTCGGAACGTGGCCCGGACGGGGAAGACGCCGGCCCGGATTCCGTTCCGGCGCCGGTGTGTGCGCCCTCGCCGGCCCCCGTGTCGGCTTCGGCGGGCGAGAAGCCGCCATGACCCTGCGGGCCGGACGAGTCGGGTGCACGAGACGTGCCGAGGTCGTCGTCGGCACCGGGATCGATCGCCGCCTGCCCCGCCTCGTCGTCCTCGGCCACGGCAGGCGCGAACGTGCGGGCGGGATGCCCGCCGGCCAGGGCCGGCAGCAGGCCGAGGGCCGGGGCATCCGCCGCTTCCTCCGGTTCTGGGGTGGAGTCCTCCGGGGCGCGCGCGGCCGCCTCGGCGGCCGCAGTGGGCGCGATGCCGGTGTCGTCGGGCTCGACGCGCCAGCGGATGAAACGGGCCGGGTTGCCGCCGACGACAGCGCCCTCCGGCACATCCTTCGTGACGACCGCGCTCGCCGCGAGGACGGAGTGCGAGCCGACGCGCACGCCGTCGAGGATCACGACGTGCGAGCCGATCCAGACGTCGTCGCCGATCTGGATGCCCTTGGATGTCAGGGGCTGCCGGAAGACCGGGGTGCCCGACTCCATCGAGTGGTTGAACCCGAGGATGGACGTGTGCGCGCCGATGCGCACCCCGTCGCCCATCGCCACGCGACCGCGGATGACCGTGTACGGGTTGACACTGCAGTCCGCGCCGGTGACGAGATCACCGGTCAGGTACGCGCCGGCTGCGACGTACGTGCGGTCACCGAGCTGGAGCGAGTCGTTGTCGATCGACGCGAGGCCCGAGATGAAGCACTCGTCGCCGAGGGCGTGGCGAGGATGCCCGTCGACGAGGGCCTGCTGCAGTGCGAGCTGCGCCTCGCGGTCGTCGACGGAGGCTTCTCGCCAGAAGTCCCAGGGCGAGTATTCGTGGGCGGCGATGGCGGGCATATGCACCAGTATGGTTCGACCCGGCCGTGCCGGTGCGGGTGAATCCCCGGGGTCGCCGGGATCGGTGTCGCGCCTCTCACGACCGGATCGCGGGGCTCGATAGGTTCGGTCTGTGACTTCGAACCCGCGCATCGCGTCCCTGCTCGGCGAGTGGAAAGGCGAGGAGGAGCTTTTCGCGACGGCCTGGACGGCGGCCGGGACCGCGCAGGGCTCGATCGTCGTGCGGCCGGGGCCGGACGGCATCCATTTCGACTACGCCGAGGTCCATGACGGCGGTCGACTCGACGCGCATGCGGTCGTCGCGGGGGACGGGTTCTGGTGGTTCGACTCGTACGGCTTCACCTCGGCGGCGCCAGGGACCGCGGCATGGGAGGGCGACACGCTCGTGCTCGACCGTCGCTCGGACCGGGGGCGCACCGTGATGCGGCTGCGCGTCGAGACTGAGCGCCTCACCGTGGAGCTCGACACCGCTGTGCCCGCAGACGCCGCACTGGCGCCGCTCGTCCGGGGGACCTACACACGCGTGCACTGACCGCCGTGTCGCCGGCCGCGGCATGGAGGGGCTGACGGGAATCGAACCCGCGCTGTCTGCTTGGGAAGCAGAAGTTCTGCCATTGAACTACAGCCCCGATGCCTTGAAATTACTGGGATAAACGATCCCTGTCAAGGCGAGGTATACACATCGGTATACACATGACCATGGCGCGCATTTTCCCGGCGCCACCCGATCAGCTTACCTGCCAGCGCCGTCGACGCCACGCGGTTCGGCGTCTCCCGCCTGCGGGTCGCGCGAGCGCATGCCTTCGGCCACGGTCTCAGGTGTGCTCCGAACGGACTGCCGCCTCGTGCCATCGTCAGCGCCCCGGCACGCGCACGACGGGCCCTCAACTGTCCGCCAGTTGCCGCGGTCAACCGCCGCGTCAGATCGAGTGACGTGCGGGGAGGGTCCAGCGACTACGCGCTCAGAAGGTGCTCAGGGTGCGTGGGCAGACGCTCGATGAACTCTTTGAGGTCTGAGACCAGGTACAGCGGTTTCGTTCCGGAGAAGTGCGGAACCACATCCCCGAGTCGGACATGCTGTCGAAGACGAGACGGGCTCATTCCTACCGCGGCAGCCGCGGATGCGTGGTCCAGCGCCACCACGGCCTGAGTCGCATCTGCGTCGAGGCTCGCGGTGCTCATGATGGATCTTCCGGTGATGTTGACGGATCGCCTCGCTCGGCCATGGGCCGCCCGAGATTCGATGTCAGGCCTGCGAGCCAGCCGGCGTTGCGAGCTTCCTGGACCCAGTACGTAGCGGTGCGCTCGGAAACGTCGAGCTCGTGTGCAATCAGCTTCAGGGCGGGAAGGCCGGCGAGGGCAGCAGTCCCATAGAGGATCTCGATGACCTCCCAGCGCTCATCCTTAACGCCTCGCTTGACGACCGCCCGCGCCATCCAAACCGGAATGATCCTGCCCTCGGCCGCTGTCAGATCGGCGACCGTTGTCGCCGTCGCCCCGGCGCTGTCGTCAAGGAGTAGTGCAATGCACTGGGGGATGGCTGCCTGCAGGATCGCCTGGGTCGCGACGTGGTTCAGCCGGTCCTCCAGGTAGTCGGTGCCGACCGCCTGGGTGGTGATCTTTGTGAGCATGTAGCGACCGCGATCGGCGCTGTAGCGCGCCTCGATTGTCGTCTCGATGCCGGTCGTCTGATCCATCGCGATCGCGACGAAGCCCGGTGCAATCCGGAGTGTCGCGCCGACCAGTTCGGTGGCGTCCTTCGACGTCATGTCGTTGCCGTCCAGCGTCTTCACTTCGACCCTCACCCCCACAGCTTGCCGTATCCGGAAAGTGTTCAGCAGTTGCCTCTTGCAAACTATACGACTAAGCGGTGTACTACTGTCAATACGCGATTTACTTCGGCAGTTCCGGGGTTCGGAGGTCATCATGCGGATCGTCGCCATAACGAATCAGAAGGGTGGCGTAGGAAAGACCACCGTCGCGATGCAGGTCGGGGCCGAGTTGTCGCGCCGACATCGAGTGTTGCTAGTGGACGTCGACCGTCAGCAGTCCACGGTGTGGTGGGCGGAGAACGTCCGCGACCGTTTACCGTTCGATTTCGCAGGCAGCCAGCATCCGAACATGCTGAGCCGGCTCGGGGACCTGCGGGCGGAGTACGAGTTCGTGCTGGTCGACACACCTGGCAGCCTCGAAGACACGGCCGTGCTGGAGACGGTGCTCGATGCCGCCGACTATGCCCTGGTGCCGGTCACCCCCGAGCCGCTCGCGGTCGACCCCACGCTGCGCACGCTCAGCCGGCTGATCGAGCCGCGGCATCTGCGTCATGGGGTGTTGCTGAACCGGATCGATCCGCGCGTGCCGCACCAGCTGGAGACGTGGCAGCGGCTGCTGGACTCGGAGCTGGGCGTCCCCCGGCTCGACTCGCACCTGCGGCAGTACAAGGTGCACGCGGAGGCGCCGGTGCTCGGCGAGCTGGTGACGAGCCTGCGGCGCAACCGGCGCACTGAGGGAACGATCGCGGACATCGCCTGCATCGCCCGCGAACTGGAACAGCTGCTTTCGTCAACGTTCGCGGGAGCGTGGTGAGGATGGTGAGGGTCGATCTCGCCGGGAAGCTCAGCGACGCCCGCACCCGCGTCGCCGCCGAAACGCCACCGGGCCAGCCGTCGGCGCCGATGTTCGCCCGACTGGCGCGGAAGGACGCGCGCATCCGCGACGATCAGGTCACCGCGCTGGCGGCGTTGGCGGATGCGGTGATGCGACGTCGACGGTTCAAGGCGGAGCGGATCACGGAGAACACGTTGATCCGGGTGGCGATCGATCTGCTACTCGCCCACGCCGACCGGCTCCGGGGCTCGACCGAGGACGAACTGCGGAACTCGGTAACTTCCGCAGTACCGAAGTCCGTGGCTCCGGGAGTTCCGGACTTCGCGACTCCGGGACTTTCGAGCTTCCCGCCTCCGGCAGCCATGGACTCCGCGCCTCTCGCGGGAGCGGCCCGCGGACCGGCGATGATCTCGGCCGGCGCCGCCTCGGAAACGCTCGCGAGAGACGTCCGGGCGCTGGCGAAACCCGGAACTTCGCATGTGCGGGACTCCGGAAGTCCCCAATCTCGCTCCCTGACCGGATCGGGAGGTTCCGCATGAACGCGCGATCGGATGGTGGGGAGGAGCGTTCCCCTGCGGAACGGGAGAAGGAGGCGCGGCGCGCGTATCGGGAGCGCAACGCGGAGCGGGTCCGGGCGGGTGATGCGCTTGCACTCGGCCCGACCACCATCCATCCGCGTCTGGTTGAACTCGAGGCCGCCGGCCTCGTCATCGCTGATCCACCCATGACTGACGGGCAGCCGCGCGGGGGCGTGTGGGTGAGATACCGAGTAGACAATGAAGCTGTCACCGACCTGTACCTCCGACTTGGGGCGGCCATCGGCGAGTTCTGAGGTTCGATTGTGAGGTCGCGGGTTGGAGCCCCACTCCTGCTGTCGCGGAATCTGCGCGGCGTGCAGATCGCCGACGGCAAAGGCCAGGTCACGTTCGAGACCATCGTGCCGGGCTGCTATCCCGGCCGCTGGACGCACATCCACTTCGAGGTCTACGAGAACGAGGCCGCGGCGACCACCGGCAGCAACGCCGTCGCGATCTCGCAGCTCGCGTTCCCGCAAGACATGCTCGACACGGTCTACGCGCTCGGCACCTATCCGGGCTCGGCTCGCAATCTGTCGCAGATCGGCGGTATCGAGAACGACAACGTCTTCGGCGACGGCTACGAGCTGCAGATGGGCATGTTCGCCGGCGACGCGGCATCCGGGTATGTCGGTTCCTTCGCGGTCGGCGTCGACATGACGACCGAGGCGACCCTCTCGCAGGCGCCCGGCGGCGGTGGTGGCGGCGGTGGTGCTGGGGGCCCGCGCCCCTGACCCCTGCTGAACCTCGATTCACACAGGACTCGACCAGGACCTCGCGTGCAGGCGTCTCCATCCGATGCGATCACCGTCGCTCCGGCCTACCTTAAATCAGACAGACACAGCGTGCCGAACTGGGCTCAACTGCAGGAGACGGTGTTCGTTACCGCCGGCCACGTCGGCATCTCGATCAAAATGTGTCTACACTCCCGCCCCTTACGGCTGGAAATCTCTCCAAAACCGTCGGATATGAGGTAAAGTGTCGACTGATCGCATTTGATCCGGAAAGCGAGGAAGCTTTTGTTCCCTGAACGTCTCATCGAGGCCGACACCCTCCGCCCGTCCTCGGACGGTTTCATCACTGATCTCCGACTGCCGTGGTACCGAGCGCTGCCGCTGTCATGCATCGAGCGCATGGAGGTGCGTGTCGATGGTCAGCCGGTCCCTGAGGAAGACGTGACGCTTACCCTCGCCGGCAAGGGCCCGTACACGCTTCCCGAGCTGGCGGCGCACACGGAGGACTACTGGTACGTGCTCGACTCGGCGCAGCTCTCCGTCAAGTCCAACGCCGCGACGCAGCCCGGCGAGCATGCGATCGATCTCGCGTTCGGTCTGTATATCCCCTACCTGCCCGTCAACGGGGCACCGCTCAAGAACCTCGACAGCAACAGCGCGATCCTCAAGGTGGCAGATCGATGACTACGACTCCCGAACTCCCTCAGCTGGGCACGACGCTCTACAGCATTACCCGCGACTTCCACGGCCGGAAGATCGCTTTCGAAGAGGCTGTGCGTCGCGTCGCCGAACGCGGACTGGGTCCGGGCCTAGAGGTCGTCGGCTTCCAGAGCTTCCGGAACTGGCCGCACGTCAGCGATGAGCAGATCGCCGAGTTCCGCACCCTGATCGACGAGACCGGGCTGACCCCTTCCGCCATCGGCGCCAACGCGGATGCCGGCGTTCGCCGTGACCGCCTCCTCACGCCCGACGAGCTGGTGGCCTACATGGAGCCGCAGATCAAGGCCGCCCGCAAGCTCGGCTTCCCGGTGGTGCGCGTGCAGTACTCGCTGACCCCGGACGACATGGAGCGCCTGCTCCCGCTGGCCGAGCGCGAGAACGTCAAGCTTGGTCTGGAGATCCACGCTCACCACTCCCCGCGGCACCCGCTGATGGAGGCGCTGCGGGAGCGCTACGAAAAGCTCGGGTCCCCCCACCTCGGCTTCATCCCCGACTGGGGCAGCTCGATGCGCCGCATCCCGCCGAGCCGCATCGCGGCCGCCCGCGAACTCGGCCTGTCAGAGCGCTACCTCGAGCGGATCAGCGAGGCCTGGGCGGAACAGCACACGCACGGCGCGATTCTCGACGACTCGCAGCTGCCCGAGATGTACCGCAAGGTGTACGAGATCGTCGAGGAAGAAGGCGCCGGCGCCGCCGGTCAGCCGTTCGCGCGCAACTCGATCGGCCTGTTCGGACACGCCGAAGCGGTCGACTGGGAGCTCGTCGCACCATGGACCGTCCACATGCACGGCAAGTTCTACGATATCGACGAGGACGGCGACGAGCCGGCGGTTCCGGTGCGTGACATCCTGCGTGTCTTCGTCGATGCCGGATACACCGGGTTCATCTCGAGCGAGTGGGAGGGATGGCACTGGAACCTCCACGCGAGCGCGTGGGACATGATCGCCAAGCACCACGAACTCGAGAAGCGGATCCTGGCGGAGCTCGCAGAGGAGAAGCAGGGCGTCACGCAGGACGCGCATGCCCGCTGAGGGCGCGGTGACGGCGACGAGCACACTACCCGAAAGGGTGGACGTGCTCGTCGTCGGCACCGGCCCCGTCGGCACCTCCTACGCTCGGGAGATCCTCGAGCAGGCACCAGGGGCCTCCGTCCTGCTCATCGACGCCGGGCCGCAGCTGACCCGAGAGCTCGGCAAGAACATCCGGAATCTGGAACCCGACGCCCGACGGGAGGTCCAGCTCGCCGCAACGCGGTGGACCGGCCAGACCCCCTCCGACACCGGTCGCATCGACGGGCGCATCGCCGCCCGTCCGGGCACATTCCTCCTCAACGAGGCGGCGGAGTCCGAAGACGAGCAGGAGGGCATGCCTGCCGCCGCGATGGCCGCGAACATCGGCGGGATGGGCGCGCACTGGACGTGCGCGTGCCCGCCTCCCGGCGACTCCGAGCGCATCGCGTTCCTCGAGGATCGGTTCGACGAGGCATTCGGCCGCGCCTGGGAGCTGCTGAGTGTCACGCAGGAAGCCTTCCCGGCGAACGACGCACAGCGCGAGCTGCAGCAGAAGCTGTCCGCCATCTTCGACGAGGGACGCCGCGAGGAGAGACGTGTGCAGCCCATGCCGTTGGCGTGCACACCGACCGGCGAGCCCCTGCCGCGCTGGTCGGGGATCGACACGATCCTCTCCGGCCTGGACGAGAGCGCCCGTGCGCGACTGACGATCCTGCCGAACGTGGTGTGCACCAAACTGCTGCACGATTCCGGTACAGTCACCGCCGTGGAGCTCGTGGAGCGGGAGATTGGCACCACGCGCCGCGTCGAGGTGTCGGCGGTTGCTATAGCGGCTGACGCCCTTCGCACCCCGCAGCTGCTGTGGGCGTCGGGCATTCGTCCGCGTGCGCTCGGTCGCTATCTCAACGACCAACCGCAGATCGTGAGCGCACTGGCCCTTCGCGAAGACGCGTCCCACGACGCGCAGGAGGGCGACGACACAGACTTCCGGCAGCGGCTCACGGGCGTTCTCTGGATCCCGTTCCACGATCCGGACTTCCCATTCCACACTCAGGTTATGCAGATCGGCACGAGTCCAATCGAGCTGCCGGATTCGGAGGTCGAGCACCGCCGCATCATCACCTGGGGCCGCTTCACCACCAAGGACATCCGGGAAGAGGATCGCATAGAGTTCTCCGACACCGAGTCGGACGACTTCGGTCTTCCGAAGATGACGATCCACTACTCGCTGTCGGAGAAAGACTGGCAGACGATCGAGCGTGCCAAGCGCGACATGGTTGACCAGGCGGCAACGATCGGCGACTTCTTCCCGGGAAGCCACCCGCGGCTGCTGCCAGCGGGAAGCTCGATGCACTACCAAGGGTCGGTCCGCATGGGCGAGCACGACGACGGTCTCTCAGTGTGCGACCCGAACAGCCGGGTCTGGGGGACATCGAATGTGTACGTCGGCGGCAACGGAGTGATCCCCACTGCGACTGCGTGCAACCCGACGCCGACATCCGTCGCCCTTGCAGTGCTGGGTGCACGCGACCTGGTGACCCGCCTCTAATCTCAGCCGGCTTTGTCGGTCCGATCGATCCCTTGTACTGCGGCTTCGATTGACCGGCGCACCAAGAGCGCCGCCATCTCGCCGTCCCGTCGCATCAACGCCTGCAGGATCTGCTCGGCGTAGCTGAGGCTCTCTTGGAGGCGATCGGGGGCGGCCAGCGCCTGCCTGATGGACAGCGTGCGCAGGAAGAGGGAATTGAGGATCGGGCGCGCGGTCTTGTTGCCCGCGATCTCAACGATGGCGTCGAAGAACTGGAAATGCGCCCACCGATAGCGGGCATCGTCGCTTTCGCGGGCGTGTCCCGCGAGAACGTCGACCAGGCTGACAAGTTCGGTGAGGTCCTCCTGGGTGATCCGTTCGGCGGCGGCTTCTGCAAGAGCGGCCATGATGGTCGCGCGCAGGAAGAATACTTCCTTGATCCGCTCGGAGTCGTAGAGGACGACCCGTGGTCGTTTCCGTGCGCGCATCTCGAGGAGGCCGTCGGACTCCAGTATCGCCAGCGCCTCTCTGACAGGGGTGCGGCTGGTGCCGAACTGGCTGGCGATGTCAACGCTGTTGAGCGTCTGCCCGGGCTGAATGCGGCCATCGATGATTCCCCGCGCGATCCACACCGCTATGTCGGCAACGACAGGTTCCCGGCGGTCCGACAGCTGGAGCAGTCGCACTAGCTCCTGCGGCGCCGTCTCCTCGTCGATCGCGCTCTGGGACACGAGACGCATGCTAGCAAAGCGTTACGGCCCCTTGATCGAGACACTCGGCTGCCAGCCCAGGGCCCGCGAGATGGCGAGACCCGAGGTGATCACCGATGGCGTGGCAGCTTCCAGCTTCACGGATTCCGAACGCACCACCACTGACAGCGCAGCCACGACCTGACCGCCGGCGTCGACGATTCGGGTGGCGACAGAGTCGGCCTCACGGGTGAGCTCTGCGCGCACGGTGGCCGTTCCGGTCTGCCGGCACGCCGCGAGCTGGCGGCGTAGGACGGCCGGGTCAGTCACCGTGAGTGGGGTGTAGGGCGAGAGGCGGCCACTGAGCACCCGGTCTATCAGTTCCCGGTCCGCGTGGCTGAGGAGCACCTTGCCGACGCCCGAGCAGTGCAGCGGTAGACGGCCGCCGACTTCTGAGGCGAGCGACACGGCCTGCGGTGCGGACATCCGCTCGATGATGACAGCGTGATCCTCGGCCAGCACGGCCAGCTGCACGTGCTGGCGGAGCGCACCGTAGAGATCGTCCATAAAGGGGCGGGCGAGCACGCGAAGCGACTCTGTCCGGGGCGTGAGCGTCGCGAGCTGCCACAGTCGAAGGCCGGGAGCGAACTTGCCGTCTTCGAGCCTGTCGACCGCGCCCGCCTCCTCGAGCTCGAGCATGAGACGTCTCGCAGTGGCGTGCGGCATGCCGGTTTCGCGCTCGAGTTCCGCAAGGCTCAAGACCTGATGCCCCTTGCGGAACGCGAACAGAAGCTCCAACAGACGGGAGCTGACGCTTCGCCCTGGTTCGCTAGTGCGCGGCACCCTCACTCCCTTGTAGCCGCTGGCTCGTCTCAGTGTAAAGGGGCAGGAAATCGGACCAGAAAAATGATGCGGGTAAGTCGCGTGCCTGGGTCTGGAGGTTGGGGGCGGCTCCGGCGCCGGGTGAACGTGGTGCTCATCGGTGCGCCGACCCGTGGCTGAAATCGAGACGCGGCGCTTCCGCCCAGTCGTCGAGCTCGATCGTCGTGCCGGTGCGGGCGGACTCGTAGACCGCGAGGACGAGTTCCAGAGCGTTCAGGCCCTCCTGGCCGGTGACCCGCGGTGCACGGCCCTCGGCGAGAGCGTGCACGAAGTCTTCGTGCTGGCGACGGAACAGGTCAAGCCGTGCCCCGTGGGGGACCGCCGGCGGTGGACCGGAGACGCCGGACCACGAGGTCGACAGCACGCCCTTGCTGATGACGGCGGACCCGGCATCACCGGAGAGCTGCAGGGTGTCGACCGTCGTCTGCTCGGCGGGTGTGGCACCGGCCGAGTAGAACGCGGTGGTGGCCTCGATCGTGCCGACGGATCCATTTTCGAACTCCACGAGCGCGATCGCGGTGTCCTCCACCTCGATCGCGTGCGCGAGGGTGCGGGTCCAGCCGGTGACACGTCGGGCACGGCCCATGAGCCGACAGAGCTGATCCACTTTGTGGATGCCCTGGTTGATCATGGCGCCGCCACCGTCCATGGCGTGGGTGCCGTGCCATCCCCGGTAGTACTGCCGATCCCGCCAGCACTTGCGAGACGCCGAGGCGAGCGTGGGCACGCCGAGACGCCCGGACTCGACCGCTGAGAGCAGTTCCTCGAAGGGCGGCTCGAACTGTCCTTGGGAGACCACGCCGAGCACGACGCCGTTGTCTTGTGCCGCGGCGACGAGGGACCGCGCGGCCGCCAGGGAGATGTCCATCGCCTTCTCGACGAGGATGTTCATACCGAGGCCTGCAGCTCTTGTCCCAATCTCCGCGTGCGTCCCCGTCGGGGTGCAGATCACGGCGACGTCGGCGCCGGCGTGCGCTGCCGCTTCGAGCGTCGGCCATTGTTGCGTGGAGAATTCGGTCGCGCGCATCTGAGCGCCGGCGCTGCCTACGAAGCCGAGGAGTTCTGCCTCGGGGACCAGTCGAATGGCCTGGGCATGGAGCTGGCTCACTGAGCCGCCCCCGACGATTGCTACTCGTGTCATCAGAGTGCTCCCTGCCGGATGGTGCGCAATTCAGTGACCCTATTCCCCAACGTGCGGCCAGAAATCTGCGGTCCGGACCCACCCAAATAGCGATGCTCGATTGCTATCACCCGCTTCTTCTATGGAGGATTTCGTCAGGGTCATGTTCCGAAGTTTCCTTCAACCCGGACAAGGAGCCGGATCGTTCAATGAACAGGACGCTCGGGTCCGCTTCGGGTGCGATGACGTCGACGGCCGCCTGGACCGATCGCCGCACCAGCAGGGCTGCCATCTCGGCATCACGGCGGTGGGCCGCAGCCAGAATCAGCTCGGCGTAGTAGAGGCTCTCATCGAGACGGTGGGGGAGCGACAGGGCGCGGCGGACGGGCAGGGTCCTGAGGAACAGGGAGTTCAATATCGCCCGGGCCGTGACGTTGCCCGACATCGCCACCAGGTCATCGAAGAACGCGAAGTGCGCCCATCGATAGCGGTCGTCGTCTCTGGCCGCGGCGAGTTCGCGGAGGATCTCGACGTGCCGGTCCAGGACCGCGACGTCCTCATCGGTCGCGTTCTCGATCGCCGCGCGGGTGAGCCCCGAGATGAGCTGCGCGCGGACGAAGAAAACCTCGCGGCTCTGCTCGGGCCCGAATGACGCGACCCGAGGACGTTTGCGTGCGCGCATCTCGATCAGGCCATTCGATTCGAGAAGGGCCAGCGCCTCGCGCACCGGCGTTCGGCTGGAACCGAAACGGGTCGCCAGCTCGACGCTGTTCAGGTCCTGCCCAGGGAGCAGCTGGCCGTTGATGATGGCCAGCGCGACCCACACCACGATGTCGATGACGACCGGCTCGCGTCGATCGGAGAGCTCGAGGAGCTTGATCAGCTCGAAGGGCGCCTCCGCCGTCTCGGCGGTCGTCGTCGTGGCCTCCAACGTCATCGAGCAGCCCCGATCGGCTCCCGCCGGCCCGAGCGCGCAGATTCGCGTGCCGCATCGATCACCTGCATCGTCGCGACGCCATCCTCGACGCTCACCGGTCCGCCAGAACCGGACAGCCAGTCGCGAGTGGCCTGGTAGAAGCCAGGCCACCATCCCCGCTCGGGCACGACGTCTCCCCACTCGCCATCGGCCCCGCGCCGCCGCCAGTCGGAGGCATCCGTGATGCCCCAGGAGGGGTCGAGCGGGGACAGCCCGGCGTGGAGCTGATCGTGCTGTGGGTCCGCGGTGCCGAGCGAGACCAGCGCATCGAGCGCCGACACCTCGAACCGGGGAAGGTCCGTGTTGCCGAGCGCGCCCGAGATGAGATGCGACACACTCCCGTCGGCATGGGTGAGCGCCAGGAACACGTCATCCTCCGTGCGGGAGCCGGGACGTCGCACCAGCACTTCTGCGTACACGCCGGTCACCGGGCCTAACAGCTGTATGGCCTGATCGATCTGGTGGGGGCCCACCTCCCGCAGGAACCCTCCGCCCTCAGGGTCGTTGCGCCAACTGTCGCGCACCGTGGGCTGCCACCGCTGGATCCGCGAGGTGAGGCGCACGGGGCCAGTCCATGCGCGGGCCTTGTTGAGGCGCTTGAGCGTAAGGAAGTCGCTGTCCCATCGGCGGTTGTGGAACACAGTCACCTGGTCCCCGACCCGTGCCGCCAGCTGTTGGGCGCCAGCGAGGTCGCCCGCGAAGGGCTTCTCGACCACGACCCGGGTGCCAGCGTCCACGAGATGCGCCACGGTGTCGCCCCGGTGGTGCACGGGAAGCGTGACCACCGCGACTGCCGCAGCCTTCGCGGCATCGAGCGAGTCCGTGACCTCGGCGTGGGGGTAGCGCTGCGCGGCGGCCGCGCGGCGCTCCTCTCCGCGGGCCACCACGACGGCCACGTCGAGTCCCTCGGTGGCGTCGATCAGCGGAGCGTGGATGCCGGATCCGGAGCCTCCGAATCCGACGAGGGCGACGGGAATCGATCGCTCAGGCATCGACCAACGCCCCTGCCAGGTCGCGGTAGCGGCGCAGCTGCTCGAAGGTGTCGGGATTCTGCTGCCACAGGTGACCTTCGAACTCAGCCAGCAGATGGCCGTCGAACTCCGCAGCCCTGAACTCGTGGAAGATCGCCTCCAGCGGGACCGCGGCCTCGTGTCCGTCCACGATCTCGAAGAACTTGCCGTGAACGACCTTCGTATGAGGCAGCACATCCAGGAGCCAGTCGGGGCTGGAACGGCGGAACAGGCGGCGCATCCGGCCCACGAGCGGACGGGCCGCCGCCGCCAGGTCATCGCCGCCCAGCGCCATGAGAGCGTCGAGCGTCTCTCCCTCCGGCTGATCGGCCGCCCATCCGTCGAGGATCGCATCGATCGCCTCGGCAGGCAGAGCCGGCCGCAGCAACTCATCGACGAATCCGTCGGGGATGGCCTGCATCACACACGACAGGTCCAGGGTGAGCCCGAGGCTCGGGGAGTCGATTTGCGTGAAGGCTGCGAGCAACTCCTGGACGTACGGGTCGGCGGTGGTGACAGCGTGAAGCTCGGTCAGCAGGACGAGGTTCCGCTGCGCCGCGAGTTCTGCGGCGCGGGAGAGGAGATCGGCCTTCGGCGGCAGGTTGATGCGCGCGAAGGACGATCCCAGCAGTGCCGCGGTGTCCAGGCCGTTCTGCGCCCAGCTGAGCAGGTCGTCATCCGTCGACGGCGCCAGCTGCCGGCCCGGGTCCGTGTACGCGCCGTACACGAGCGGGACGAGTCCGGCGTCCCGGACCGTGGTGCCGAGCTGCCGGATTTCGACGGAACTGGGGTTCGGGTACCCGTGCGCCACCTGTGCGCCCAGCAGCTCGACACCCGCATATCCGCCGATCGCCGCGACCTCGTCGAGACAGGCCCGAAGGGCCCGTCCGCGGCGTAGCTCGCCGGCGAAACTGAAGGTGCAGACGCCCAGGCTCCACGGCGACGTCCCACCGTGACCCATCGTTGCCACCGCCGACGCGCGCCGGCGCGTCCAGTCACCTTTCGGGTCGTGGCCCTCCGGCATCCGGAGTGTGATTGCGGCTTCGATCGAGGCGCCCGGTTCAGGCACCGCGGCGCCGACTGGCAGGCCGATCTGCAGGGTGGTCTGAACACCCCAGTAGTCGCTGCGGCCCGCCAGCGAGGCGAGTGTGACGACGTCCCCGTCAAGGCGGACAAGCAGAGCATCTGCCCCGACCGCGTATCCGTCCACCTGTAGTTCCACTCGCTCGAGGCAGGAGAACGGGATCGCCCGGAACCAGGGGAGGGACACGTTCACCCACCACGCCAGCTCCTGGGGTCCGCCCTGCGGGCGGGGGACTGCAGTCATTCGGAGCGCATACGGATCGGTCACGATTTGATTCCTCCGGCAAAGCCCTTGACCAGCTGACGCTGCGTGAAGATGAAGAAGATCAGGACGGGCGCCACCGAGATCACGATTCCGGCGAACACGTAGTTCCACTGGGTCGCGAACTCGCCGACGAACCCGTAGATGGCGACAGGAAGTGTCTGGTTGCTGGTGCCTGTGAGGAACACGAGTTGGGCGAAGAAGTCGTTCCACACGAACAGTGCCGTGATCACCGAGACAGTGGCTGTCACGGGGCCCAGCAGCGGGAAGACGATCAGCCAGAAAGTGCGGAATGGACTGGCGCCGTCCACCAGCGCGGCTTCCTCGTACTCCTTCGGCAGGGCGCGGATAAAGCCTGCGTACAGGAAGACCGCGGTGGGGAGCTCGACACCCGTGTACAGGATGATCATGCCGAGGTGCGTGCCGACCAGCCCGAGCTCGCGCAACAGGATGAATGCGGGGATCAGGCCGAGCAGATACGGCAGCACGATGCCGATGATGAACAGGAAGTACAGGGTCGTGTTCAGTCGCGATGCGTGACGGGAGATCGCGTACGCAGCCAGCGACGAGAGCACCACGATCACGATGACGCTGCCGGCGGTGATGATGAAGCTCGACAGCAGACCGCTTCCGAGTCCGGTTGATGAGCCACCACCCCAGGCCTCGGCGAAGTTGCCCCACTGCGGATTAGAGAACGGGAACGCGAGCGAGCGCTCGTTGATGGCCTCACGATCCTGCAGGGAGATCGCGATGATGATGTAGAACGGGATCCACCAGATGGCTGCAACCAGCAGCAGGATCACTTCGCGGACGAACGTCCGCGGACGGTAGCGATCGCGAGACATTAGTTCTCGTCCTTTCCGCGCAGCAGCAGCACCTGTGCGACGGCGATGATTCCGATGAGCACGGTGAGCAGCAACGCGATAGCGGCGCCGTAGCCGTAGTTTCCGAAGGCGAAGGCCTGGCGATAGAACTGCGTGACGAGCGTCTCGGTCACCTGGGCCGGACCGCCGTTGGTCAGACCGATGACCTGATCGAACACGCGCAGCGACATGATGGTCGGCAGCGCGACGGCGACGACGATCGCCGGGCGCAGCATCGGCAGCGTCACGTAGCGGAAGCGCTTGAAGACACCGGCACCGTCCAGCTCGCTGGCCTCGTTGATTTCCTCGGGGATGCCCTGCAGGCCCGACAGGTAGATGATCATGCACAGGCCGGTGGTCTGCCACACCATCACCACGAGAATGGTCCACAGTGCGGTCTCCGGATCAGCGGTCCACAGCCTGCGCCATTCGCCGAGGCCGATGGCGCTCAGGAACTGGTTCAGCAGGCCGTTGTACTCGAAGATGAACGACCAGACGTATGCGACGGCGAGGGATGTGATCGCGAAGGGCGCAAAGAACAGCGCGCGGAGGAAGTGCCGCGTCTTCAGGTCCCTATTGAGCGCATTCGCAAGGATCATTCCGAGCGTGTTGGAGATCAGAACCGCGCAGGCGGCCAGGATCAGCGTGTTGAAGATCGAGCGCAGCGCTACCTCATCCGAGAAGATGCGCACGAAGTTGTCCATGCCGACGAAGTCCGCAGACACGCTCAGGCCGTTCCAGTTGGTGAACGCGTAGTACGCCCCGAAACCGACGGCGATGTACCGCAGTAGCGCCACGGGGATGAGAGCAGGCAGTGCCCACAGGCGCGAGATCCGCGTCTTGGGGATGTAATGCCGGCGACGCGTCGACTTCTTCGGAGGAATCGGCGTCTGGGTGCTCGAGGGCGGGGAACTCTGGCGAGTTGTCATCGTCATCACGCTGCGTCCCGCTCCGTCTCAGCGACTGTGAGTCGAAGTGTGTAGGTCATCTTTGGCCGCGGCCTCCTTGCCGAATCGCGTGTGCATTGTGCCCGTTCAAGCGATATCGCCGATCGCGGGTACGTCCTCAATGCTAGCCGCAAAATGAGCAGCTGTCCACACTGTCGGGCCTAACGGTAACGTTAGTCGGCTAAAACGTCGATTCGGGCCTATAAGTGTCGACTCTTAGGAGGATGGGGTAGGCGGCGCAGGGGAGGAACCCGCGGCGTGGTGTGCAACTCGGAGCGCGAGCGCGATCGTCGTGAGCATCGGGTTGACGCCGCCGTTCGTCACGTGCAGCGAGGTGTCCGCTACCAGCACGTTAGGGTGCCCCCATACCCGTCCATTAGGGTCCGTCGCAGACGTCGCAGGGTCCGCGCCCATGCGCGCTGTGCCGGCTTGGTGCTGGCCGACGCTGGGTCCCCACCCTGGCGGCCGTGTCGTCCAGCCGACCGTGGTGTGCGCGCCGCTGGCGGTGAGCCATTCGGATGCGCGCTCGGTGAGGAACGCCTGCATGCGGCGGTCCTCGAGATGGTTCGCGCCCGACAAGCGGACGACGGGCATCCCGGCGTGGTCACGCTGCGTCCAGTCAAGTTCGACGCGTGAGGCGGGGTTGGGGACCTCTTGCACGGGTCCGATCACACGGTGCACCCTTTTCGTCAGGGTGCGCATGGCCCGCTTGGCGGCGAGGCCCCAGGGTGGCAACAGGCCGGCAGCGCGGAGCATCGCGTACGTGCTCACCGGTGTCGGCACGAACTCGTTGGCGATCATTCCGCCGCCGATCAGCCCTGCGTTGTCGTGCCGGAACCTGGTCGTGGCGATCTGGGGACCGGGGCCACGGAAGTCGTTCAGGTCGTCGTCGAAGACCCCAAGGGCGCCGGCGTAGAGGTGGCCCTGCAGATGACGACCCACCTGACCAGTTCGATTGCCCAAGCCAGCCGGATCGGCATCGGTCGCGCTGGCGAGGAGAAGCCGTGCAGTCTCGACGGCCCCGGCCGACACGATCACGAGGCCGGCGCGGACCTCACGACGTGCCCCCGTTGGCTGATCGACGAGCGTGACTCCCGTCGCGATGCCGGCAGCGTTCACGTGGATGCGGACGGCTCGCGTCAGGCGGGCGAAATCGCACCGACGTGTCGCCTGCGCTCGCATGAGGAACGTGTTCTGACTTCCGGCCTTCGCGTCCACCGGGCAGGCGAAGCCGACGCATTGCGCGCAACGGACGCAGGCGTCTCGGCCGCCGTAGGGGACAGAGTTGATGGCGAGTGGCACCGGTAGTGTGTCCCAGCCCAGCTGCCGGGCGCCGACGGCGAGGCGGTGTCCGGGGCGCGTGCGGAGCGCGGGCCGCATCGGGTAGGGCTCGCGAAGTGGACCGTGGCGTTTGTCGACCTGCCCGGCGACGCCGAAGGACCGCTCCGCGAGGGAGTACCACGGCGCGAGCTCCTCGTAGCTGATCGGCCAGTCCGCGAGCGAGCTTTCGTCGGGCACGCCGTAGTGCGTAGCCATGCGGAAGTCGATCGGGTCGAATCGCCATGCCTGCGCGCCGTAGATGCGCGTGCCGCCACCGAACGTCATCGCGTTCGCACCCCAGCGGAGCTCCGACGGCACGGTGCCCCTTCCCTCGACGATGCGAGGTTCTTCGATGTCCAGAGGCAGGGTGCGGTCCTGGAACCCGAAGTTCACTCTCGCGTTGCGCAGGTGATCTTCGCTCAGATACCGAGCGCCGGGAGCGTCCCCGCGCTCGACGACGAGCACGGCCAACCCTGCTTCCGAGAGCACGGCAGCCACGGGTCCGCCTCCGGCTCCCGACCCGATAACCACCGCGTCGTACGAGTCACCCAGGTCCCCAAGGCGACGCGTTGATGGCAGCAGCGCCTCCCGTTCGGCCGGCGGCCAGCCTGGGGGGCCCGGCTTCCATCCGACCATCTGCCAGCTGGCCGCTTCGCGGTTGCCGCCCTGCGACGGGTCGGCGTAGTAGCCGATCTGCACGAGATTGCTGAGCCACTCGAGGTCCGTAGGCTCACCGGCCAGCGCGCCTTCGACATGCACTAGCCAATCGGGTCGCTCCGCCAGCGCGTTCTCGAGGAAGTCGAGCGCGCCTGCCTCGACGGCCGACGGGAAGTCGTCGGCCGGGATGAAGCCGTTGAGTAGCGAGGCGAGTCGCTCGCCATCGAGATTCTGCAACACCATGCGCACCCTTCGGCTGCTGCCGTTCGCCTACTTCGCCTCGCAGCAAAAGGGAAGGGGCTGCCCGCATGCATCCATGCGAGCAGCCCCTCCGTAATGACCTACTGGTTCGCCGCCTGGTCCCAGGCCGCATCCGTGTCCTGAAGCACCTGATCGATGCTCTTCTGACCGGTGAGCAGTCCCTGGGCGCTTGTGGCGAGCTGCTGGGCGACACCCGCACCGGGCCACAGCAGATAGCCAGGCGCCGGCGCGTGGTCAGAGGCGAGGATGTCACGCAGCGGCTCGAGAACCTCGGGGATCACGTCCTCGCCGTTCTCGCCGGCGGCCCAGGCGATGCCGCCGCTCTCTTCCGAGTACGCGATGCGCTGCTCGGGCTCGCCGAGGAACTCGACGAACTTCTTGGCGGCCGCGACATCCTTCGCGTCGGCGTTCACGACGACGCCGATGCCCGAGGCCGTGGGGATCCAGGTGTTCTTCTCGGAGTCACCGGGGAACGGGAAGGTGGAGACCTTGAGGTCGGGCGTCGAGTTCGCCGCCACGATCGACAGCGCCTGCGCCGGCATGACGTACATGGCGGCCTGGCCCGCACCGAACTGCTGCGAGTGGACCGGTGCTGCGACGGCGGCAGCGTCGGGGGCGTAGCAGCCGGCGTCGATCATCTTCTGGAAGTCCTTGAGCACCTTTTGCCACTCTTTGCTGTCCTCGAAGGTGGTCTCGTCGGCGTACCGCTCGTCGGTCCAGTCCGGGCTCGGACCGTCGACGTTGTTCGAGGCGAGCGTCTGCAGCGTGATGTTCACGTTGCTGTATGAAGCTCCGGCGAGGGCGATGGGGATGAGGTTCGCATCCTTGACAGTTCCGCAGGCGTCGAGAAGGTCGTCGAACGTCGTCGGGACATCAAGCCCGAGCTCGTCGAAGATGTCCGGGTTGTATGCGACGAAGTAGGGCGCGATCGCGGTCGGCAGGACGTAGGTCTTGTCGTCGAGAGTGATCAGCGGCTTGAGGCCTTCAGGAACCTCTTCGATCCAGGGCTGGCCATCGAGGTCCGCGAGGCGCCCGTCCTCCGCGAGGGAGAGGCCGGCGAGCCCGCCGCCGGTCCCTGGCGT
Organism: Microbacterium sp.; assembly: GCF_051953575.1. Classification (GTDB taxonomy): domain Bacteria; phylum Actinomycetota; class Actinomycetes; order Actinomycetales; family Microbacteriaceae; genus Microbacterium. The sequence goes on along the minus strand of NZ_JBQCIP010000248.1, from coordinate 80,659 downwards.
CACCTGAATGACGTCCGCAGCCTGACCCGCCTGATACTGCGTCTGAATCAGCTGCGCAAACTGATCGTTGGGGGTGAAGGTGGCGTTCACCGTGTAGGAGGGGTACTGCTCCTCGAACGAGGCGATGAGCTGCTCCCAGACCGCCTGCTCCTGCGTCTGCGCGGCGAACGTGACAGTTCCGCCGGTGGAGGTGGGCTCACTGGTCGGCTCCGCGTCGCTGCCGCCGCCACCCGAGCATCCTGCCAGCAGGGCGACCGTCGTCACCACGCCGGCGAAAGCGATGAGTTGCTGTCTCTTGGTCATGTCGCTTCGGCCTCCTCGCCGATCTCTTGCCGGGCAGGGTCTCCCGGACTTGCGGCAACCATAGATCGAGATGCTCATTGTGTCTACACATTTACGGATTCGTGATGATCTGAGGGGGTAAAGAAGCCCTACCTCCGCAAAAGTGTCGACTCTCCGAGTCTTTGCTCGATGCTGTGGCCTACCGGAAAACCACAATGCCCTCGGTAGATCATCCCCCGCGCCGCGATGTTCGTTCAACGAACTTCGATGTGGTGAGTCGGTCGGATCCGACGACCATTGAGGCCGCAGAGCACGACACGCATCGGAGGACCAGATGACCCGCTCGAACCCCGAGATAGCAATCATTGGCGGTGGGATCGGAGGCATGGCTGCGGCCGCCTTCCTTGAGCGCGCAGGCCTCACCAGCACCGTGTATGAGCAGGCATCCGCCATCAGCGAGATCGGCGCGGGGCTCGTTGTGGCACCCAACGCTGCGCGGCTGCTACGTCGCCTCGGCGTCCTGGACCAGCTCCTCACCCGTGCGGTGCGCCTGGAGTCGGGTTGGGAGTTCCGCCGGTGGGCCGACGGGACGGTCCTTTCGTCGGAGAATCTCGATCCCGCGTGCAAGGAGCTGTACGGCGAGCATACGTACACCGTCCACCGCGCCGACCTTCTCGATGCCGTCGCCGCGGCAGTTCCGAAAGGCATCACCCGGCTCGGCATGCGCGCTGTGGAGGTCGCGCTCGAGGACGGCCGGCCGATAGTCCGCTTCCAGAACGGCGAGGTGATCCGTCCCGACATACTGATCGGCGCAGACGGCATCCACTCCGCCGTCCGTCCCTTCATCGCCACTCCCGGCCCCGCGACCTACTCGGGCATGGCGGCCTTCCGGACGCTCGTCCCTGCCGAAAGCGCCCCCGAGTTCGCGCTGCGCCCCGCCCAGACTCTGTGGATCGGCCCCGGCCGGCACCTGGTGCACTACCCGGTGTCGGGCGGTGATCTCGTCAACGTGGTCGCGTTCGCCCCTTCGACCGAGGCCATCGAGTCGTGGACGGCGACGGCCACGGTCGACGAGTTCCTGGCGGAGTTCGAAGGCTGGGATCCTCGCCTCACCGAACTGATCCGCGCGGCGAACAAGCCCGGCCGGTGGGCGTTGCTGGACCGCGCTCCCCTGGAGCAGTGGAGCCGCGGCACGGTTACCCTTCTGGGCGATGCCGCCCACCCGATGTTCCCGTTCTTCGCGCAGGGCGCCGCGCAGTCGATGGAAGACGCCGCCGTGGTCGCCCTCTGCCTCAAGGACGACCTCGCCAACCCCGAGCGGGCTCTCCAGCGCTACGAGTCGCTGCGCATCGAGCGCACCACCCGCCTGCAGCAGATCAGCCACGCGCGGGCGGAGATCAACCATCTTCCCGACGGCCCCGAACAGATCGCGCGCGATCTCGAGTTCGTGGAGGAGGATCCACTCCTCGCCAACGGATGGATCTACGGGTATGACCCCGAGCAGGCAGTCTTGACGAACGACACGAAGGCGGTACGCAAGTGACAACTCAGCCGGTGGCGGAACAGATCGCCCGACTTTTGGCCGCGGAAGGTCACGACACGATCTTCGGCCTGCTCGGCAGCGGCAACTTCATCTTCACCGACACATTCGCTCGCGACTTCGGTGGCCGCTTCGTGTGGGTCAGGCACGAGTCCGCCGCGGTGGCCGCGGCCGCCACGTACGCCCAGGTCACCGGCCGGCTGGGAATCGCGTCGGTCCACCAGGGGCCGGGGGTGACGAACACGCTGACCACGCTGACGCATGCCGTCCGCGAACGTCAGCCGGTGCTGCTGCTGGCAGGCGAGACCGGACGCGGACTTCAGGTCAACCAGACCATCGACCTGGCAGCGTTCGCGGCTGCCGCCGGAGCTCGCGTGCACCGGGTAGTCCGGTCAGAGGACGCCATCAGTGTCATCTCTCGGGCGATGGCCGAAGCGCAGAAATTCCGCATCCCCGTGGTCGTCGGAATCCCAACCGACGTCCAGGTGGAGGAGATCGAATGGACCGAACCGGCGCCGCCGGCCTCGCCGAATACTCCGCTGAGCCGCCCCGCGTCCGCCGACATCGCGGCGGCCGCAGACATCATCGAGCGGAGTAAGCGACCGTTCATCCTCGCGGGCCGCGGCGCCGTCCTAGCCGACGCGCGCAACGAGATCGAGGCGCTGGGAGAGCGGATCGGAGCGCTGTACGGCACCTCGCTGGTCGCCAACGGCTTCTTCGTGGGCAACGACCGCAGCGTCGGTGTCTGCGGCGGGTTCTCCTCTGAAATCGTTCCGCGCATCGTGCCGAAGGCCGACGTCGTCATCTCGTTCGGCGCGACGATCAACCAGTGGACCGCCATGCACGGAACCCTGATCGACCGGTCGAAGGTGATCCAGATCGACACTGAGGAAGGTGCCATCGGCGTAAACGGCCCGGTGCGACTGGGCCTGATCGGCGATGCTGGGCGAACGGCAGCGGCCTTGCTGCACGAGCTGGAGCGGCGGGGCTACGAAAGCGATGGCTTCCGGGGCTCCGATGAATTGCGGGAACTGCAGGGATTCGTGGCCGCGGATGAGTTCGAGCCGGTCGAAGCGGACGGGCTCATCGACCCGCGCTCGCTGGTCGTCGAACTCGATCGGCTCCTTCCACTGGAGCGGACGGTCACCTACGACAGCGGGCATCACCACTGGTGGCCCACCGCGTTCATCCGCGTTCCGGACGCGCAGGGATTCGTGGCGGCTCAGGGCTTCCAGTCGGTGGGCGTCGCACTCGGGGTCGCCCTGGGTTCGGCCGTGGCGCGGCCCGACCGTGTTTCTGTCGTATTCATCGGGGATGGTGGAACGCTCATGCAGCTCGGTGAGCTCGACGCCCTCACCGCGCAGCGGCGCGACGTGGTCGTCGTCGTGTACAACGACGGCGCGTATGGCGCAGAGGTTCACCACTTTCAGCCGATGGGCTTCGAGACCGATCATGTGACGTTCGGGACGCGTGATATCGCCGGCATAGCCTCCGCCTTCGGAGCGAGCTCAGCAGTCGTACACTCCGTCTCCGACATCGACGAAGCCCTCGCGGCGTGGGAGTCGGCCGGCCGGGGAACGCTCGTGCTCGACTGTCGGGTCAACCCCGCCGTTCGCTCCGAGCGGCTGCAGGAAGCTTTCCGTGCGCACTGAGTCGCGCCCCATCCAGAGCGGAGTGAGCCCATGGCCATTGAGTTCGACCACAGCACGCTAGGTCAGCGCGTCCTGTTCGGCACCGGTGCTGCAGCGCGGAACACCCTCGCTGCGCTGACCGGTCTCGACGCAAGCCGAGTCCTCCTCATAGCGGACCGGTTCACACTAGAGCTGGCCGATGAAATCGCGGCGACGGCACCGGTCGTGGATCGTATCCACGACATCGTGCAACACGTCCCCGTCGAGAACGCCGAGGATGCCGTCGCGCGCGCACGAGCCACCGGCGCGGACGTGGTTCTGACCATCGGCGGCGGCTCCTCGACGGGATTGGCGAAGATCGTAGCCCGGGAGACCGGTCTGCCGATCGTGGCTGTCCCGACCACCTTCGCCGGTTCAGAGGCCACCAACGTGTGGGGTCAGACCGAGGGAGAGCGCAAGACGACCGGCGTCGACGACAACGTGCTGCCTCGAGTCGTGGTCTATGATGCCAGCCTGATGGCGACGATGCCCGCTACGCTCGCGATGTCCAGCGCGCTCAACGCGGTCGCACACGCCATCGACGGATTCTGGGCTCCCCGAGCGGATCCGATCAACCGCGCCCTTGGCACGGAAGGTCTGCGCGCACTCCTCCCGGGACTTCGGCAGCTCCACCGCGAGCCCGACAGCCTCGAGGCGAGAGAGCAGACGCTGTACGGCGCATACCTGGCGGCGGTCGCCTTTGCCTCCGCTGGGTCGGGCATGCATCACAAGATCTGCCACGCGCTCGGCGGCACCTACAACCTTCCGCACGCCGAGACGCACTCCGTGGTGATCGGCTACGTCACAGCGTTCAACGCCCCCTTCGCGCCCGACGCGGCAGACCGCGTGGCCAGTGCTCTCGGCGGCGACACCTCGCCCGGCGGTGGTCTGTATCGCCTGCGGCACGACATCGACGCGCCCCGCTCCTTGCAGGAGCTCGGCTTGGACGAAAGCGCAATCCCCGCGGCTGTCGAGATTATCCTGCCCGCGATTCCCGCCTCCAACCCGCGGCCTGTCACGGTAGCGGATCTAGAGACGCTGCTGCACGCCGCCTGGGCCGGCGACCCCATCGAGTAGAGAGGTGCTGTCATGACCCGCACCGTCAGCGACGAACAGACCGCCCGCGAACAAGCACTCATCGAAACTGTCGTGGCGTCGTTCGCGGAGACCCCCGACCCGCGGCTGCGAGAGCTGATGCAGGCCCTCGTGCGCCACCTCCACGCGTTCGTCCGCGAAGTGCGATTGACTGAAGAGGAGTGGGATGCTGCCATCGCCTTCCTCACCGCGGTCGGCCACATCACCGATGACAAGCGCCAGGAGTTCATCCTGCTATCCGACGTCCTCGGAATCTCGATGCAGGTCATCGGCGTCAACAACGAAGCGCAGGGCGATGCCACCGAGGCCACGGTGTTCGGGCCGTTCTTTATCGAAGACGCACCGGAGATCCCGATCGGTGGAGACATGGCCTTCGGCGCGTCCGGGGAACCGTGCTGGGTCAGTGGCAGCGTGCGGGATACCGCGGGCAACCCGATCCCCGGCGCACGCATCGAGGTATGGGAAGCGGATGAAGACGGCTTCTACGACGTTCAGTACTCCGACGGTCGGACAGCTGCCCGGGCACACCTTTTCACAAACGACGACGGGCACTACGACTTCTGGGGGCTCACTCCCACTCCGTACCCGATTCCTCACGACGGTCCCGTCGGAGCCATGCTCGAAGCGGTGAGGCGGTCCCCGATGCGGGCGTCCCACCTGCACTTCATGGTGACCGCCCCAGGCTACCGCCGGCTCGTCACACACATCTTCGTGCGGGGTGATGAAATCGGCTGGAAAGACACCGTCTTCGGCGTGAAGGAGTCCCTCATCAAGGACTTCCACCGTCACGCGGCGGAGGAGCGCACCCCCGATGGTCGTCAGCCAGGAGGGCCCTGGAGTGACGTGCGCTTCGACATCGTTCTCGCGCCGGCCGAGTAACGCGGTGCCTCAGCCACTCACCGCACCTCAAGACCAACCCGAACGAGGCCCGGTCGAGGGCAGTGATCTCCTGTGATGCGGGGAACTCAGCCGCGCACGTTCCCCAACGGAGTCGTCACGGCGGTCCTTGCGAGCGCAGGCGTTACGGGCTCCTTTATGATGACGATGGTCATCCCGCTGCAGCCGCAACTGCCGCTGCTGTTGAACGCGTCCGCAGGCGACACTGCATGGATCGTGACCGTGACGCTCCTGGTGTCGGCCGTCGTGACCCCCATTGCCGGGAAGCTCGGCGATATGTACGGCAAGCGACTGATGATCCTCGTCCTCCTGGGACTGGTGCTGATGGGCTCAGTGATCGCCGCCCTCGCGGCGACGCTGGGAGCAGTTCTGTTCGCACGTGCGCTCCAGGGCGCGGGCCTTGCGGTCATCCCTCTCGGGGTATCCATCCTCCGCGACATCCTTCCGGCGCGAGAGCTCGGCGCCGCCACGGCGCTCGTCACCGCCTCCGTGGGCCTCGGCAGCTCGCTCGCACAGCCGATCAGTGCGTACCTAGCCGAGCACGTCGGCTGGCACGCCATCTTCTGGGTCGGAGCTGGCCTTGCCGCGGTGTGCTTCCTCCTCGTGCGATTGACGGTGCCGATACGCACCCGCCGGTCCGGTGGCAAATTCGACCTCGCCGGCGCCGTGGGTCTCGCGCTCGGCCTCACGGGGGTGCTCGTCGCCATGTCGCGGGGCAATGAGTGGGGATGGCTGACGCCCACCATCGTTATTCCGCTCTTGGGCGGGGTGCTCGCACTGCTGCTCTGGGGCTGGTTCGAGCTGCGGCGGTCGAACCCGCTCGTGGACCTTCGTGTCACCGCCCGGCGGCCAGTGCTGCTAACGAATGTGGCGTCCATAGGGATGGGCTTCTCCATGTTCGCGGGCAACATCATCTTCCCGCGCCTACTGCAGCAGCCGGAGGGGGCGGGCGGTCTTGGACTGAGCCTGTTCGAAGCGAGTCTGATCATGATGCCCTCGGGTTTCTTCGCTGTCGGAACCTCCTTTGTCGCCGGCCGGTTCGAGCGCACGATCGGGCCTAAGCGGCTTCTGCTCGCGGGGGCGGCCGTCGTCGGCGGCAGTTACCTGACGGCCGCGTTTCTCCAGCTGTCGGTGTGGCACGTGTGCATCCTCAACATCGGCGCCGCCATAGGCGCGGGCCTTGCCTTCGCGGCGATGCCTGCTCTCATCAACCGCTCTGTGCCCGCTTCGCAGACCGGCGCAGCGAACGGACTCAACGCGGTGATGCGATCGCTCGGCACCAGCAGCGCCGCGGCGGTCCTTGCCGCGGTCCTCAGCGCGAACACTCTCGTTTACGGTCAGCTGATCGTTCCCAGTGCCGAGGCGTACCGCGCTGCGATCCTCATCGTCATCGGCGTCGCGGCGCTGAGCGCCGTGCTCACGACCTTCATTCCGCGCACGAGGCCAATCCCGGATGAACCGTTGGCTGCACCGGAGTCGATCGTCTAACCCAGTTGGTGTTCATTCAGTGAACCTCACCCCTCGGGGGCCGCAACCCGGCCCTACGCTGGCCACGGCCTGCGGATAGCGCGTCCGCACCGGCGCTATCTTCCCGCCCGTTCCGTCCCACCGATCGCAGTGCCGGTCGAGAGAGGTTAACAGAGATGACTCTTCGCGTTGCGATGATCGGCTACGGCTTCATGGGCGCCGCGCACTCCGTCGGGTGGCGCCAAGCCCCCCACGTGTTCTCGCTGCCCGAGGACGTCGAGATGGCCGTCGTGGTGGGGCGCAACGCCCAGGCGGTGGCGGATGCCGCGGCTCAATGGGGCTGGGTGGAGTCGGCGACCGACTGGCGCGAGGTCATCGCGCGCGACGACATCGACATCGTCGACATCGTGACGCCGGGCGACTCCCATGCCGAGATCGCGATCGCCGCCCTGGAGGCCGGCAAGCACGTGCTGTGCGAGAAGCCGCTGGCGAACTCCGTCGAAGAAGCCGAGGCGATGCTGGCCGCCGCCGAACGCGCGGCTGAGCGCGGCGCCAAAGCGATGGTGGGCTTCACGTACCGCCGGGTCCCCGCGGTGACCTTCCTGCGCCAGCTCATCGCGTCGGGGAAGGTCGGGCGAGTGCAGCAGGTGCGAGCGGCCTACCAGCAGGACTGGCTCGTCGACCCGGAACTGCCGCTCGGCTGGCGTCTGCAGAAGGAGCACGCCGGTTCGGGTGCTCTGGGCGACATCGGCGCGCACATCGTCGACATGACGCAGTTCGTCACCGGACTGCAGGTCGAGGCCGTGTCAGGGATCATCGAGACGATCGTGAAGCAGCGTCCGGTGCTGGGCGAACGGGTCGGCTTCACCGGCGTCGCGGGCGGGAAGCTTGGGGACGTCACGGTCGATGACCTGGCGATGTTCACCGGACGCCTCTCCAACGGCGCGCTGGTGTCGTTCGAAGCGACGCGGTTCGCCACCGGCCGCAAAAACGCGCTGTCGATCGAGGTGTCCGGTGACAAGGGCGCTCTGCGCTTCGACCTGGAAGACCTCAACACGCTGTGGTTCTACGACCGCACGGCGTCCGAGGCCACGCAGGGCTTCACGCGCATCCTCGTGACCGAGGCGCAGCATCCGTACGTCGCCGCGTGGTGGCCCGCCGGTCACATGCTCGGCTACGAGCACGGGTTCAGCCACCAGGTCGTCGACCTGGTGACGGCGATCGCCGAAGGCACCGACCCACACTCGACGTTCGCCGAGGGGCTCAGCGTGCAGCGCGTCCTCGCCGCCGTCGAAGAGAGCTCGCGAAAGGACTCGACCTGGGTCCCCGTCGGTGCAGACGCCTGGGTCGCCGCGTAATCAGGAGCTATGACAATGCCTCGTCCGATCACCCTCTTCACGGGCCAGTGGGCCGATCTGCCGTTCGAGGAGGTCGCCAGGCTTGCCGGCGAGTGGGGCTTCGACGGCCTCGAGATCGCCTGCTGGGGCGACCATATCGACGTGTCCCGGTGGGACGACGACGAGTATGTGCAGTCCCGCAAGGACATCCTCGAGCGCAACGGCCTGAAGGTGTGGGCGATCTCGAACCACCTCACCGGCCAGGCGGTCTGCGACGACCCCATCGACGCCCGGCACCGCGACATCCTGCCCGCGCGCGTGTGGGGCGACGGCGAGCCGGAAGGCGTGCGTCAGCGTGCCGCGGAGGACATGAAGAACACCGCCCGGTTCGCCGCGAAGCTGGGCGTGAAGACCGTGAACGGCTTCACGGGATCGTCGATCTGGAAGGCCGTCGCGATGTTCCCGCCAGCCTCCGACGAGTGGATCGCCGCCGGATACCAGGACTTCGCCGACCGATGGAACCCGATCCTGGACGTGTTCGAAGAGGTGGGTGTGCGGTTCGGCCTCGAGGTGCACCCCAGCGAGATCGCGTACGACTACTGGACCGCGAAGGCGACGCTCGACGCCATCGGCCACCGCAAGAGCTTCGGTCTGAACTTCGACCCGTCGCACTTCATGTGGCAGCAGCTCGACCCGGTGGCGTTCGTCCTCGACTTCGCGGACGACATCTTCCACGTCCACGTGAAGGAGTCCATCACCAACCTCGACGGCCGCAACGGCGTGCTCGGGTCGCACCTGCCGTGGGCGAATCCGCGTCGCGGCTGGACCTTCGTGTCGACCGGGCACGGCGCGGTGCCGTGGGAGCCGCTGTTCCGCGCGCTCAACGCCATCGGCTACGACGGACCCACCTCCATCGAGTGGGAGGACGCCGGCATGGACCGCCTGCACGGCGCTCCCGAGGCGATCGAGTTCGTACGCAAGCTCAACGCCATCACGCCCCCGGCCGCGGCGTTCGACGCCGCATTCTCCACTAAAACGGACGACAACCATTGAGAGCCCCGGCGGGCCGTGAGCAACCGGCCTCGCGGTCCGCCGGCACCACCTCGCAGATCGAAAGGTGAGACACCAATGTTCCTGTTCGGAGACTTCTTCTGGTTCCTGCTCTGGTGCTTCTACTTCATCGCTTATCTCTACGTCGTGATCGCGATCATCACGGACCTGATCAGAGACCACGAGTTGAATGGCTGGCTCAAGGCGTTGTGGCTTGTCGCCCTCGTGTTCGTCCCGTTCCTCACCGCTCTCGTCTATGTGGTTGCCCGTGGCCGGGGAATGGCACGTCGTACGCAGCAGAGCCAGGCGCGGATTGCCGTGTCCGAGTCGGATGACTACCGCCCTGCGGCGTCCACAAGCCCGGCCGAAGACATCGCGCAGGCTAAGCAGCTGCTCGAGGCGGGAGCCATCACGCAGGGGGAATTCGACGCGCTCAAGAGCAAGGCCATGGGCAACCGGTACTACGGCGCCTAGCCGGGACTCGTTTGCCCCGGCACCCCGGGTCGGGTTGGTTGCCATCGTGGGCGGCCCGCGCGCCGCGCATACGCCTCTGCCCGGTTACCGTTACCCGCCGATCGCTGACGTGATAGCGGACGCAACACGCGTTAGTCGGGCGGCGATCTCAGCTTCGGGGAGCGGGTCCGAAAGATACACCACGGCCACGGCCGCTCGCTCGCCTTTCGGCAGCCGCAGCGGTACAGCTATCGACCTCAGCCCCGCGATCACCTCATCGTGGCTCGTCGCGTATCCGCGCTCGTTCACGACACGGACCTCCGTTCGGTGTGCTTCGGCGATGTCGGAGGGCCACGAGGACTCGGGAAGCAACGAGAGGATTGCTTTGCCGGGCGCTCCGACCGTGACGGGATGCCGTGTCCCAGGACGTTGTGCGACCGACGCTACGCCGTGCCGCGGTTCCACGCTCGTCAACGTGATGCACTCGTCGCGGTCCATCAGGGAAAGAAAGCACGTCATGCCGAGTTCGTTCGCCGCGGAGGTGAGCTGAGGAAGTGCCTCCGCCTGCAGATCGTGCGCGACGCCGGCTGCGAGGGCGGCCATGCGAGCGCCGAGGTCGACGCGGCCGTCAGCTTCGCGCGCGATCAGTCCGTGATCCTCCAGCGTCCGCACCAATCGATAGGCGACAGATCGATGTACGCCGAGGCGACGCGCGACTTCATCGATCGTGCGGGGCGCACGTGAATCCGCGAGTATCTCGAGAATCCGAATTCCGCGGCTTAAGGTCTGGGATGCGGGAGCTGTGGCATTGCTGGGCAATGGACAATCCTTCACGTCTTGTGAGCACAGAGTCGGTTCGGTAACATATCGAATCGATAGTAGAACGCCATGTTCGATTATAGAACCCGCTCGACAGCGACTGCAAGCTGTTTGCGTTGAAGCTTGAGTGGCCCTAGAGAGTGAATGCTGGCCGATGCAGTTCCACCACCACGGCTACGTCTCCGGCGACCCGCGCGTCCAGGACGCGGCCGGCACCGGCATCGATCGGCCGACGGAGCTTCCCGACGAGACCGACGTGCTCATCGTCGGCTCCGGCCCTGCGGGCATGCTGCTCGCCGCGCAGATGTCTCAGTTCCCGGGTGTCACCACGCGCGTCATCGAGCGGCGCGAGGGCCGCCTCGTGCTGGGGCAGGCCGACGGCATCCAGCCGCGCAGCGTCGAGACGTTCCAGGCCTTCGGGTTCGCCGAGCGCATCATCGCCGAGGCCTACAACATCGCGTGGATGAACTTCTGGGGGCCCGACCCCGAGAATCCGCGCAACATCATCCGCACCGCGCGGACGGAGGACTACGCCTTCAAGATCAGCGAGTTCCCCCACCTGATCGTGAACCAGGCGCGCGTGCTCGACTACTTCGCCGAGGCCGCCGCCAAGGGGCCGGGACGGATCGTGCCGGACTACGGTATCGAGTTCGTCGGCCTCACCGTGCACGGAGAGGGCGAGTATCCGGTCGAGGTGCGGGTGCGCCGTTCGACAGGCTCAGGGACCGAGCGCACGGTGCGCGCCAAGTACGTCGTCGGCTGCGACGGCGCCCGCAGCGGGGTCCGCGAGGCCATCGGCCGCAAGCACGTCGGCCAGTTCGCCGCCCACGCGTGGGGCGTCATGGACGTGCTGGTTAACACGGACTTCCCGGACTGGCGCACCAAGTGCGCCATCAACTCGGAGGCCGGCAACATCCTCCACATCCCGCGCGAGGGCGGCTACCTCAGCCGCATGTACATCGACCTCGGCGAAGTGCCGGCCGATGACCACCATCACGTGCGGCAGACCCCGATCGAAGAGATCATCCGCAGGGCCAACGAGATCCTCCACCCGTACACGCTCGACGTGAAGCAGGTGGCCTGGCACAGCGTCTACGAGGTCGGCCACCGCGTCACCGACAAGTTCGACGATGTCGACGTCGACCAGGGACACGACCCGCGTGTCTTCCTCACCGGCGACGCGTGCCACACGCACAGCGCGAAGGCCGGCCAGGGCATGAACGTGTCGATGCAGGACGGGTTCAACCTCGGATGGAAGCTCGGGCACGTCCTTACCGGCCTCAGTCCCGCGTCTCTCCTGTCGACGTACTCCGCCGAGCGTCAGCCGGTCGCGCAGCAGCTGATCGACTTCGACCGCGAGTGGTCGGCGCTTATGGCGCGCAAGCCGGAAGAGATCTCCGACCCGCAGGAGCTCGCCGCCTTCTACCTCGGCACCGCCGAGTTTCCGTCCGGCTTCATGACGCAGTACGACGAGTCGATGATCGTGACAGATGCTGCGCACCAGGCCCTGGCCGAAGGCTTCCCGCTCGGTATGCGGTTCAAGTCAGCGCAGGTCACGCGGATCGGCGACGGAAACGTCATTCATCTTGGCCATCACGCCAAGGCGGACGGCCGGTGGAGGATCTACGCCTTCGCCGACGCGCCCGCCGCGGGCGAGGCATCCGTCCTCTCCGAGTGGGCCGCGTTCATGGCCTCGCCGGATTCGCCCGTGCGGCGTTTCACTCCCGCCGGGGCGGACATTGACGCGTTGTTCGACGTAAAGGTGATCTACCAGCAGCGATACGACGACGTCGAGTTCGCCCGCGTGCCAGAAATCTTCGCGCCGAGAACAGGCTTCCTAGGGCTCACCGACTGGGAGAAGGTCTACGCGGCGGGAGTCGACCCGTGGCGCAGCAGCGACATCTTCGAGGAGCGCGGCCTCTCGCGCGACGGCGTGGTGATCGTTGTGCGGCCGGATCAGTACGTCGCCGCGGTTCTTCCCCTAGACGCGCCGACGAGGCTCGCTGAATTCTTTGATGGTGTCATGACGGTAAGCGATGGTTCGTGATCGCCATTGCGCTCCGCCCCCTGCAGTGGTTCGAGCGCGCAAAACTCTCCGCGGCTGCCGACCCCGGGCAGCTGAACGGGTTGATGCCTGACGACGTCGCTCGTCTTTCCACCTCGGGTTCAGTGAGAGCCACACCCTAGGAGCTTGCCCGCGAAGGCGGGGCGGTTCGGATACGAGCCGGAGCCGCGGCCAGTCTGTTCCTGACGGGCGCTGGCGACTGAAGTGATCCGTCCGCGATCGTAGACTCTGGGACCCCGGTGGTGAGCGTAGGGAATGCAATAGCCTTTGGCGCACGAGGATCTCGGCGCATGACTTTTGGCCATGAGCGACATATCCTGTGGAGGATGCAAATCTCGTCCACCAGGGAAACGCTGGAGAGGCCGATCGCGCCAGAGCAGATCGAGCCCCTGGTGACGCTGATCAACCTGGTGCGAACCGGAGAGGCGACAACCCGCCCGACTCTCGGACAAGTCTCCGCCCTGGGACGCACGATCGTGACGCAGCGCGTCGACCAGGCAATCGAGATGGGCTATCTCGCGGAAGGAGAACTCGCACCATCGACAGGCGGGCGCCAACCGCGCCAGTTGCGCTTTAGCGGGGACCTCGGACGGTTTGTTGCTGTGGAGTTCGGAACCCTCCACGTCGGCGTCACGATCATGGACCTCGCCCAGACCGTTGTGGGAGAGAGCCACGCGGACTGGGACCTCACCCGAGGACCGGATGAGTCCATGAACTTCGTCAGCGACCTAATCGACGGATTGATGTCGGAAGGAAGCCCGATACCGATTTGGGGGATCGCCGTCGGCATCCCGGGGCCTGTGGACTTTCTGTCTGGCCGTCCGATCGCACCGCCGATCATGCCCGGCTGGCACCTTTTTAACATTCGCACGTGGATGGAGGAGCGATACGGCGCGCCTGTCTTCGTAGACAACGAGGCAAATCTGAAGGCTCTGGGTGAGCTCCATGCGCTTGGAACATGGGACCAGCACAGCTTTGCCGCGACTGACAACATCCTGTACGTCAAGGTAGGTACCGGGATCGGCGCGGGCCTCATCTCCGAAGGGCACGTGCATCGTGGCGCTAATGGGGCGGCAGGGGATGTGGGTCACGTCGCGGTCACAGATAGCCAGGATGTCGTCTGCCGGTGTGGTCAGAGAGGCTGTCTCGAGGCGATCGCCGGCGGATGGGCGCTCGCACGCGACGGCGAACTGGCAGCGAGCACGGGAGAGAGCCAGTTCCTCGCGCGGATCGTCGAAAGTCGCGGGTACATTCAACCCGCCGACATCGCGGAGGGTGCGCTCAACGGCGACCCCACGTGCATCGAGCTGGTGAGTCGGTCAGGCCGGGTGGTGGGCGAGATGCTGGCTTCGCTGGTGAACTTCTTCAACCCCTCCGCAGTGGCGATCGGGGGCTCGATAGCCGGTACAGGCGACCTCTTTCTGGCCGCCGTCCGGCGGGTTGTCTACCGCCGGAGCCTTCCGCTTGCGTTGCGGGACTTGCGGATCATGCCGGCGGTTGCCGAACGAGAGATTGGTCGCATTGGCGCCGGTCGGCTGGTCGCCGAACGGATATTCCATCACGATGCGATGGTCTCGTGGCTGCCGAGCGGGTCGCCCCGCAACGACCTTGAGGCCGTATACGGCGCGCGGCTACACAAGAATCCGGCCTAGCAGTCTCGAGCATCGAAGATGTCTCGCCCCGGCCGCCGCGCCGGGGCGGCCGTAGCAGCAGCAGGTGGAACGTCTCGCCTCAGCGCTTGGAGAGCCGGTCGGCAAACCAGTCTGCGACGATCGTGTCGCGCTCGCGACTGTGGTTGTAGAGCGTGTGTTCTCCGTCCGGCCAACTGAGGAAGTCGGCGGACTCTTCGGTCGGCCTCGGCGGCATGAACCGGCCGGCTGTCCCTCGATCCACGAGCGCGTCTGCGCCGCCGTGCAGCACCAGGAGCGACGATCCGAGTTGGTGGCGGTGTGGGTCGAAGCTCAGGCGACGAATGGCTTCGCGCGCTTCGTCCGGCTGGTCTCTGAGTCCCATGAATGCCAGCAGCTGGTCGCGTGGTCCGGCTGCATCCGGCAAGTCCACGGCAGCCGGCGCGCAGTTGATCGCGCATGCGCGAATGCGAGGATCGCTGGATGCGACACGGGCTGCGATCATGCCGCCGATGCTGCTTCCATATATGCCAATGGGCGCGCTACACGTGCGTGGGTCTGTCTCGAGCACATCAACGAAACGCGCGTACCCGCCCAAGGTCTCTTCTGAGGCGTAGATGGACGACTCGAGTCGGGTGGTTCCCTGACCCGGTCCCTCGGCAAGCAGGCAGGCGATACCGCGCGCGGTGAGCTCTTCAGCGATCCCTAGGTAGGCCGCACCCCAGCCGCTGAGACCGCCCCATGCCACCACCGCACCATAGGGCGGGCCACTTCGTGGAAGCACGAGCCATCCGTCTACCGCAGCGGCGGCGTAGCGGACAGAGACGCGCTCCATACCTCCTCTCACTGCGGCATATCGGGCGACTGCGTCTTGGAACTCCCAATAAAGATTGCGCTTCAGGTCAGTGTCAACGCTGAGCGGAATTTGAGCAATGTTCAGCGCGGCTGCACCGGCTTGAACCGCGACCAGCTCGGTTCGGCCGTGGGAGAGTGCATGTGCACCATCCGCTCGAGCGAGCTGGCGGGTGCCAATCGCGCGAGCCGTGCGGGACCAATTTTCGCCACGTGCGGTGCGCCAGAGAAGTTCGCGAGCATCCGCGGGCTCCATCCCATAGTCCGTGAGGCGGGTATACGGCATCGCAGCGTGCCACTCACGCGATTTGCCGTCAAGCTGTTCCAGTGCAGGCAAGGCTCCGCCAGGCCCCACATGCACGCCACGCTCCAGTGGATGAAGCGTCATGCGACGGCGGGCTCGCGAAGCTGAAACGCCTCGCGTGCGCTTCGGATCAGGAGACTAAGGTCGTCGGCGGTGGCGGCGCCGTAGACGATGTGGTCGGGTCGTACAAGGGCAGCCGCGGCACCCGCCTCCCGAAGAAGTGCTTCGTATCGGCCGGTCAGGTCCTGCAGCGCATCGAGATCGATCACATGAGCGCCGAGTTCTGCAAGGATCGCACGCTCATCGGCTTCTAGCGCGCCGATTGCCGTTCGCCGGGCGATCAATCGGAAACCGGCACCGAGAACATCGTCACCCCGTCCGCGACGCCCAGCGATCACGACGTCGCCCTGTGGCGCCATGACTCCTGACGCCGGGTCATCATGGAGAGCTCGGCCCACGAGGCGAGGAAACGGCTCGGGCCCCTCTGCGCTTCCTTCGAAGAAGGCCCGATCTCGTGCGGCCGCAGCAGCGGGATCGATGGTGTTCGCCACTCGCCCCAGAGCGATTGCTGACCGCACTACGAAGTCGGCGTGCGGGCGACGCTCTTCCTCGTATGTATCGAGGAGTGCTGCTTCCGCTACACCTCTCAGCACAAGGTCGAGCTTCCACGCCAAGTTCGCCGCATCGCGAATGCCGGAACAGGCGCCCTGGCCGAGGTACGGAGGCATGGTATGCGCCGCATCGCCCGCAATGAAGATGCGCTCAAAGCGCCACCGGTCCGCTACTCGCCCGGTGAAGCTGTAGCGAAGATACCGAAGCGGGCGCAGATCCGCCTGCGTGAGACCGTGCGTTGTCGCGAGCCACTTCCAGCCGGCCGAGATGTCCGCGTACTGCTCAGGATCCTCGTCAGGAAGAATCGCAAACTCGAATCGCTGTCGGTTGTGCCCGATTCCCATGAACATGTGACCCCGGCGGGGATCGCAGTACTGCTTCGCGATCGCAAACTCGTCGGGCATCGGACGGAGCCACTCGGCGTCGAAGGTAACCCAGGTCTCGTTGAAGTCGTATGTCGTCATGCTGGTCTGGGTCGCGTCTCGCACGAGGCTCCTGTTGCCGTCGGCACCGATTGCGTAGCGCGCTCGAATCTTCTCTGCCCGCGAGACGTCGGCGTGACGGTCGACGAACGGTGCGGCAGTGATGACAACTTCGTCGGCGCTCTGTTCAATGTGGGTGACAACCCATCCCTGCCGGATCTCGACGTTCGGCAGCGTCCTCAGTCGTCTATCCAGCGCATCCTCGATGTCGGGCTGGTAGATCGAGTTGTGCTCCGGGTACCCTTGATCGCCGTCTCGCGTCGGGATGAACAGCAGCAGCTGATCCTGCCCGTTGACCCATTCGTACACGGTGGGGGACGCGTCAGCCATCGCCTCATCGATGTCGCAGATCTCCTGCAGCGTCCTCGCCGTCTGGTCGTCGATGTGGGTGAGCCTCGGCAAGCCATACAGCGTCGGCCACCGTTCGATGACTACAACTCGATGGCCTGCCTTCCCGAGTAGTCCAGCGGCGGCCATCCCCGTGGGCCCATAGCCGATAACGGCGACATCGTAGGTGGCAACATCCATGTTGGACTCCTTGGTGAGCGGAATTGCTGGCACCGCACACTCGCTCCGATGCGAGGGCCCGGCCCCGTCTTTTGTCTCACAGAATCACAAGTTGCGCAACGTCGGTCGAACCACGGCGACATACTGGCTTGATCGGACTCCGCCGCAGCAGCTATTGCTGGCACGAAGAAATCTTTTGTTGCGTAGAAGCACAAGTATGCGTCATCATGTACGACGAGAGGCCTGATCCGAGGGCCGGGCTCACGGAGCCAGACAACGAAGTCAGAAAGGCATCACAGCATGAGGCAAGAGAACCAGCGGCTGACGTGGTCCGCTGCACTCGTCATCCCGTCCATCGCAGCAGTGACGGTGCTCGCGGGCTGCGCGGCGGGAGGGGGAAGCGACAACGGGGATGGCGACGCCGTGACCATCACGCTCGCCACTGAGACCCGGTTCGGTAAGGACAGTGCCTACGAAGATGTGATCAAGGCGTTCAACGAGTCCAACGACCAGAACATCACCGTCGAGCTGCAAGAGATTCCCACCGAGGACTACTACAAGACAATTCGCACGCAGTTCCAGGCAGGCAACGCTCCCGATGTGGTGTGGGGGTCTCCGGGCAACGGGTCCTTCAATGCGCTCGGCCCCTTCGCCGAGGCCGGGCAGCTCGTCGATCTTTCCGATGATGACTGGGCGACGTCATCGATTCCGAAGTCCTCACACGACCTCTACTACGCGGACGACGTGCTGACCGCAGTGCCGGTCGATGTCGCACCGATTTCCCAGGTGATCAACGTCACCGCGTACGACTCCGTGGGCATCGACTATGCGAC
Organism: Microbacterium sp.; assembly: GCF_051953575.1. GTDB lineage: Bacteria > Actinomycetota > Actinomycetes > Actinomycetales > Microbacteriaceae > Microbacterium. Next base: position 62,766 of record NZ_JBQCIP010000248.1, on the reverse strand, counting down.
GACCTTCGACGAGGTAGTCGATCAGTGTGCGGAAGTCCGCGATGCCGGCCTGACCTCGCTGCTCGGGCTGGCCGGTTCGCAGACGAGCAACACCGGCCTGCTCGCGATGGAACTGGCAGCCTCGAACGTGTACGCACAGGATCCGGACTGGAACCAGAAGCGCGCGGACGGAAAGGTCACATTCGAGGATTCCGACGGATGGCATGCCGCCCTCGAGGCTGTGCTCAAGCTGAAGGATGAGGGATGCTTCCAGCCGGGCGCCGAGGGGGGATCGCCGGAGACAGTAACGCCTGAATTCGCTGCTGGAAAGATCCTTGGCATCTTCGCGCCGGCTGGCATCGCGGTGAACCTCGCCACTGTAGCTCCCGACGCCGAGATTTCCGTGGGGGCGTTCCCGGGCGAAACCGAAGACGAGACGTTCCTGTTCGCGTCCCCGTCCAACGCGCTGGCCATCAACGCGGCAAGCCCGCACATCGACGCGGCCAAGGCGCTTCTCGAGTTCTGGATGCAGCCGGATCAGCTCGACGCATTCGCCGAAGTCAGCGGCAATGTCTCACTCACGAGCATTCTGAATGGCACACCGGTGGCTGACCGGTTCGCCAGCCTCCAGGCCTACCTGACGGACCCTGCTCGCAACGCCCCTCTCCCCAACCTGGTCTGGCCCAACACCGAGGTGTACGACGCCCTGGGAACGGGCGTTCAAGGACTGCTCACAGGCCAGACAACCGTGGAACAGACCCTCCAGGCCATGGATGCGGCCTGGCAGGGCTGAGCGACAAGTGAATCGAAAGGGGTCCGCATGAGCTCCTTGGCTACGAAGCCGAACGGAGCCGAAGCGGCAGGCTCGGCCGGATCGAACAACCGATCCGGCCGAGCCGGACTTCGGCGGGGTGCGCGTCCGACTCGTGGTCGCGCTGGTACGCGCGTCGCCTCCTGGTGGTGGGCGGTACCTGCGGTCGCGCTGACCATCGGGATCCAGTATTTCGGGGTGCTCGCCGGCTCTGTCTTCGCATTCACCGACTGGCGCGGGATCGGACCGTTCAACTTCGTCGGGTTTGAGAACTTCGTTCTGGCGTTCCAGTCGCCGGAGACGCTGCGAGCCCTGTGGAACACACTGTTTCTGGCGGTCCTCTTCGTGTTGCTCACCAATGCCATCGGGCTTGGGCTGGCGGTCGCCCTCAATCGGCAACTACGGCTTCGGCACGTGCTTCGTGTCCTCATCTTCCTGCCGGTCGTGCTCAGCCCCCTCGCTGTTGCTTTCGTGTGGAAGTTCATCTTCCAGCCCAATGGTCCGCTGAACGGGTTCCTCCGCGCAGTTGGTCTCGACGGCACAACAGCGTGGCTCGGCGATCCGGCAACCGCAATCTGGACGATCGTCGTTGTGGTCGTTTGGCAGAACATCGGGCTGACCATGGTGATCTATCTCGCAGGGCTCGCGAACGTGCCGCCCGAGCTTGAAGAGGCTTCAGCTGTGGATGGTGCGGGCGCGGCGACGCGCTTCTGGCGGATCGTCTTCCCGCTGCTGCGCCCCACGGTTGTCATCGCATCCGCCCTGACGTTGATTCAGGGGCTGAGGATCTTTGACCAGGTGCTTGCTCTCACGGGCGGGGGACCATTCAATTCGACGCAGACCCTGGCCACACTCGTGTACAAGGAGACGTTCGTCAACGGCAAGTTCGGCTATGGCTCCGCACTTTCTCTCGTGCTGACGATCCTGATCACGATCGCCGCCGTGTTGCAGGTCGTTCTGCTGCGCCAGAGGGAGGACTGACATGCACCGCTACTCGCGACGCACCTTCGCGATCGAGATTTCGGTCATCGCTTTCGCGATGATCCTGATGATCCCGTTCTTCTTCCTCATCAACGTTGCGTTCAAGGGGGATACCGACGCCTTCCTGTCTCCCGCGGTGTCACTCCCGAACCCCCCCACCGTCTCGCCCTTCGTTGATGCGTGGGCAGGTTCGGCAACGGGAAACATCCCTTCGGGCTTGATCAACAGTCTCATCGTCACGGCCGGCAGCCTTGTCGTTCTCATCGCTCTAGGGTCCACAGCCGCGTACACGATCACCCGGATTCCGGGGCGGCTCAGCACCGGCCTGTACATCCTGTTCTTGATCGGGATCATCCTGCCGTTCCAGCTTGGAATGGTTCCTATCTATGTCGCACTGCGATCCGTCGGGTTGGTAGGAACCCAGCTGGGGATGATCATCCTGTACAGCGGCCTCCTCATGCCACTGGCCGTGTTCCTCTACTCCGGCTTCACGCGGTCTCTGCCCAGAGAATATGAGGAGGCGGCACAAATGGACGGCTCTTCACGGCTACAGACCTTTGTGAAGATCATCTTCCCGCTGCTTGGGCCCGCGACGGGAACAGTCGCCATCCTCGCGGGCTTGATCATCTGGAACGATTTCTTCACTGCGCTGATCTTCCTCGCGGGATCGAAGAACGCAACGCTTCCCGTGGTCATCTATGGATTCGTGGGCGCGAACGTCTCGGCCTGGAACATCATCTTCGCGGGAATCATCATCTCGATGATCCCGATCCTGCTGTTCTACATCTTCGCGCAGCGGAAGTTCATCCAAGGGTTCGCCGGAGGGATCAAGAGCTAGTCGCCTCAAAGTCCCGGGGCGCGTCGCTCCCGTCGGGGTACTGCAGCGCAAGCAGTGTCCGCCCGCGCCGACGGCCGAATCGACGATCAACAGCGCACACGCGGCCGTCGCACGTAAGAGATGAGAAGGACATGGCCAAGACAATGAATCAGCAAGCGTTCGATGTGGTCATCGTCGGTAGTGGCCCGGTCGGTTCGACCATGGCTCGGGTGCTTTCAGACGAGGCGCCCGACTTGAGCGTTCTCCTGGTGGAGGCGGGACCGATCGTCAGCGAACCTCCTGGGCGTCATGTCAAGACTCTCGCCGATCCAGCCGACGTCGCCCGCGCCCAGCAACTGTCGCAGGCGGGTCATTCCCCGACTGCGGCTCATCCGGGCCGGATCCAGGCACGGCCAGGAACCTACCTGCTCGGTGACGGAGATGTGCCCGACGACGGCAACGGACTGCCAGCAGCTGCCATGTCCAAGAATGTCGGTGGCATGGGGGCTCATTGGACCTGTGCCTGCCCCGCTCCCGGCGACGGTGAGCGCATTCCCTGGATTCCCAAAAACGACTTCGACCGGGCGTTCTCAGAAGCGTGGCAGCTCCTGCACGTCACTCAGGACGCGTTTGCCGGCTGGCCGCTGGGCGCAGAGGTCCGCGCAGCGTTGGCCGAGGTGCTGCCAGACGACCTTCCTGCTGCCCGCCATGTCCAGCCGATGCCTCTTGCCATCCGGGTCGCTGGGGGTGAGCGGTACTGGGTCGGGCCCGACGTCATCCTCGGGGACGCACTTACCCGCGGAGCGGTAGAGCTCCGTTCGGAGACAACCGCCATTCGGATCGAGCGCGACGGCACGCGCGTCGCCGGCGTCGTGCTCCGTAGTCGGCATGGCGCGGAGGAGAGGGTAGCCGCGCGTGCAGTATTCGTGGCTGCCGACTCCTTCCGGACGCCGCAGCTCCTTCATGCCTCGGGGGTGCGACCTCCCGCGCTCGGACGCTACCTGAACGACCACCTGCAGGTGATGGCACTTGCCCGACTGGATGATCGGCTCATACCGGAGTCCGCCCGCGCCGAACCCTCACGCACACAGGGCACGCTCGAGGCCTTCTCAGGCGTCAACTGGATCCCCTACGACCGCGATCGGTTCCCGTTCCACGGTCAGATCATGCAGATGGATGCCTCACCGGTTCCGATCCGGGAACTGGAGGGGAGTTGGCCCGGGTCGATCGTCGGCATCGGTCTCTTCGGATGCAAGGACATCCGAGCCGACGACAGGGTAACGTTCGACGACCAACACCCGGACGAGGACGGCATGCCTCGGATCGGCCTCGACTACGCCCTCACCGAGGTTGACCGGGCCACCATCGAGTCGATGAAGCGGGCAGCTTCTCGACTCGCTGAAGCGCTCGGCGGTCTTGTCGAGGGGCAGAGTCCCATCGCGTTGCCGAACGGGAATTCGCTTCACTACATGGGCACTGTCCGCATGGGCGTCGCAGACGACGGGACGTCAGTCTGTGACGGCTTCGGCCGCGTGTGGGGCAACTCGGGCCTCTTCGTTGGAGGTAACGGGGTCATCCCCACCCCGACCGCCTGCAATCCGACCGCGACCAGCGTTGCGCTGGCCATCCGTTCCGCGCGCGCGCTGATATCCGACGTCCGCGCTGCCGCCTCAACAAAGGAGAACTACGTTGCTTCCTGAAAAGATCATCGAGCAGGACACGCTGCGTGCCTCAGACGGCCGGGTGAGCATCTCCGTCCGAATGCCCTGGTATCGCGCACTTCCGCTGTCATCGATCAGCAACGTCCAGCTGCATATCGATGGCATCGAAGTTCCGACGGAAACGCTCGTCTGGCAGACGGCAGAGGGTGATCGCTACCGACTTGATGAACTCCCGCCGCGACATGACCGTTCGTGGTTCGTGCTCGACTCGGCAGTTCTCGAGGGAGACCTGCCCGAGCTTCCCCAGATCGATGAGCACGAGGTCCGCGTCGCGATCGGTCTCTATATCCCGTACGTCCCTTCCGCTCAGGGGCCGCCGCTGCTCATCGAGAAGGACCGCAAGACCATGACATTGGAGCAGGCAGAATGACCATCGACACCACGGCAACCGCGCTCGGGACGCCCATCCAGGGCGTGACTCTGTACTCGTTCACCCGCTTCTGGCACTCGCGCGAGATGACCTTCTCCGAGTTGGTTCGTGAGGCCGCTCGACGCGGCCTCGGTCCGGGACTCGAGGTCGTCGGATTTCAATCCCTCCGAGGCTTCCCATACTTCGACGACAGCTTCGTGCACGAATTCCGCAGCGTCATCGATGAAACCGGCCTCGTTCCCACGGCGCTCGGCGCGAACGCCGATGCAGGTATGCGGCGGGACCGGATGCTGACGCCCGATGAACTCGTGGACTACATGACACCGCAGATCGATGCGGCCCGCCGGCTGGGTTTCCCGATCGTGCGCGTGCAGTACTCCGTGACGGCCGACGACATGGAGCGGCTGCTGCCGGTCGCCGAGCGCGCCAATGTCACTCTGGGCATGGAGATCCATGCACATCACAGCCCCAATCATCCGACCATGCTGAGGCTGCTTGAGCGCTATGAGAAGCTCGACTCCCCGCTGCTCGGTTTCATCCCTGACTGGGGCGCGACGATGGTCCGGGTGCCACGCTCGCTTCTGGAGAAGTGGCGCCGCCGCGGAATCTCGCCTGAGGTGATTGCGGCGGTCGACGACTACTGGAATGGCAAGCACGGCAATGGCGGGCTTACTGACGAGGAGCAGGAACGCCAGCTCGTGGAGTTCGCCGAGCTCGCCAGCTCGCTCGGTGCGGAAGAGATCGCCATGGAGCTCGCCGTCAACGCGGTTACGCTTTTCGGGCACGCTCCACTCGAAGAATGGCGCGACATCATGCGCTGGGCCGTGCATACTCACGGCAAGTTCTACGAGATCGACGAACACGGCGAGGATCCGTCCGTGCCGGCGCGCGACATCATCGACCTCTATGTCAAAGAGGGATATTCGCGAACCATCTCCAGCGAGTGGGAAGGCTTCCACTGGAACGATTGGGAGAACGCCTTCGACGTCATCGCCAAGCAGCAGGCGCTGCTGCGGGATGCGGCCTCGAAGAGCGGATCTCGAATGATCGTCGACGCCGCGGAAGCGCGGACCCTCCGCGGGTGGGACCGACGACGACCAGAGAAGTGAAGGGGTGCCGTCCGCGTCGGCGGCGCGGACGGCACCTCGATGTCTCGGTCGTGGTGGGGCTATTCCGCTAGGAGTGACCGTCTGAAGAGCTTCCGGTGCGAACGGGTCATCGTCGTCGCGTCGGCGTCCTCCATCGATAGCCACTCATGACCGCCCCACTCGCTGGTGATCGGGCCCTGGAAACCGATCCGCGTGAGCTCCCCGGCAAGGTCTCGCATCGGGAATGAAACGATGCCGTCCTGGTCCTCGAGGTCCCAGAACTTCAGATGCACGATATCGACGAGCCTCAAGAAGTCCCGGAACTCAGCGACCAGCGAGTTTCCGAACCGTCCGAAGGGCATGGACAGACGCAGTCGCGCCTCCGGGCTCACGGCGCCCGCCGCGTCGAACACGCGATCCCGGATGGCCTGACCCGACGACGGCCATTCATCGGCGAGGAGACGCACGGCTGCTGCCGGCACTCCGCGTCGTCGAAGGTCCTCGAGGTAGGTGATCGGGAGGCCGTACATACAGGCGGACAGGTCGAAAACGAACCCGAAGTTGTCGGGGAAGCGCAGTGCCATCGCCACACGCCGAGCGAGGTCCGCCGAGTCGGCGCGAATGGATCCCTGAGCCTCCTGCGTAAGGGTCACTCCGAATCGATCCAAGCACGGTCGCAGCCCGTCGAGGACGTCGAGATCGACTCCCCAGGCGATCTTCGCGGTCCGAAACCCCAGATGTGCTGCGGAGGCGATCTGTCGTTCCAAGTACGCGACACGAGCAGTCACGTCGGCGCGACGCTTGGGGTTGACGAACAGGTCGTCGTAGATGCCGAGTTGTGTGAGGCGGACGCCGTTCTCATCGACGGCCCTTCGAAAGGCTGCTGTCTCGCATTCGTCGACATCAGGAAGAGTAGCGAAATGCTGGAATCCATCTATCTCGAAGGCAGAACCAAGATCTGCTTTCCGCGCCCGCACGAGCAGGTCAGTCGGGCGCACGTTTCGGGCCATGAGTTCACGAGTGAACGAGAACATCGTGACCGCCCACTGATCTTCCACCGCACTCCTCCTCAAGACTGATAGTTTTGTAGGCCGCAGCATAGGTTATGCTTGCCAAGAGCATAACTCTCTCACAAAGGACGCGCGTGTCGTTCACAACGGGATTCATCGTCGAAGTGTCGCCGGCAGCCAGCGATGGCGAGATGGTCGTGACGCTCCGTCTTCCGTGGATGCGCAGCATCCCGTGGTCCTGCGTCGAGGAGATCGCCGTCTACTGCGGGCAGGGGGCCGCGCTCGCCGGGGTCCGCCTCGTCCGCGGGGGTGACGAGATTCCCGTTCGGCTCTGTCAAACACTTCGTGGCTACTGGACCATCGGGGAGCGGATCCGACTCGTCCTCGGGCGCGATGGGGGATTGCCGAGGGTGACCAACCTGGAGGTGCACGTGAACTTCTACATCCCTTATGTGAACGACGCGGGGCGCCCACCCATGCTGTCCGCACGGGACACCATGCCGCACGTCCTTGCGGTGCCTGGGGAGCTGGCATGAAGCGGGGGGTGCCGCGGGCGAGCGAGCTTCTGCCGCTTGTGCAGTTCCAGCGGCCCCCGATGAACCTGCGTGAGCGCCTTGCGCACGCCCACACCATCGGAGATCTTCGTCGTGCCGCGCAACGCCGCACTCCAAGGGGCGCGTTCAACTACACCGACGGGGCGGCGGATGATGAGATCTCGATCCGCCGGGCCCGACAATCCTTCGCCGACGTGGTCTTCCATCCGTCGGTGCTCCGCGACGTGGCGACGGTGAACCCGGCCGTCGCGGTGCTAGGGCAGCCTGCGGGGTTGCCTTTCGGCATCGCTCCTACCGGGTTCACCCGGTTGATGCACACCGAGGGCGAGCTCGGTGGGGTCTCCGCTGCAGCAGCCGCAGGTATTCCGTTCACCCTGTCGACGATGGGGACCGCGGCGATCGAGGACGTGGCTCGGACAGGAAGGTCGATCTCGGCGTCGGCGCGAACGTGGTTCCAGCTGTATATATGGAAAGACCGAGCGCGATCGATCGAACTCATCCAGCGGGCGGCGGCTTCCGGGATGGAAGCGCTCATCGTCACCGTGGACGTTCCGGTTGGGGGACGTCGGCTGAGGGATATCCGCAGCGGGATGACCGTGCCTCCAGCGTTGACACCAAGAACCATCATGGAGATGCTCCCGCATCCCGCCTGGTGGTTCGACGTCTTGACGACCGAGCCGCTTGCCTTTTCGTCGTTGGACCAGTCGACTGGCAGCATTCGCGCACTGTTCGAGAGCATGTTCGACCCCTCTGTGACCCTCGAAGATCTGGAATGGATCAAGCAGAACTGGCGCGGACCGCTTGTCGTCAAGGGGATCCAGACGGTGGGTGACGCTGTGCGCGTCGCCGACGCCGGGGCGGACGCGCTCGTCGTCTCCACCCACGGCGGGCGTCAGCTCGATCGAGCGCCTGCCCCGCTCGCACTCCTACCCAAGGTCGTTTCATCGCTCCGAGAGCGAGGGAGCCGTACAGAAGTCTGGCTCGACACCGGAATCATGACCGGAGCTGACATCCTGGCCGCGATAGCACTCGGAGCGAATTTCACGCTGATCGGGCGAGCGTATCTTTACGGGCTGATGGCCGGGGGGCGACTCGGTGTCGACCGAGCAATCGAGATCCTGCGGAGCGAGATCGAGCGGACGATGCGGTTGCTGGGCGTCAGTGAGCTGAGCCAGCTCAGCCATGATCATGTGTCGCTCATGCAACGATCGGACTCGTTCTGACCGCCACGCCGTGAGCGAATCACGCCGCGCTAGCTGCGTCGCGAAGATCTCGTGCGTGTAGGCGGAACCGTGGTGTTGATCGACTCCAACGGCATTGGCGTCTCGTCGGCCTATCACGCTGTTCGCCACTCAGGGCCGATCCGTTCCACGGCTGGCGCGGCTGGCGGGCGCGCGGGGTTACGACGGCCAGGAGGCGCGGTGGCGTTCAACGCCGCCTTCCCCGGACGCCGTAGCGGTCCGCTGCGGAGGGCTTCTTGCCGCCACCGTCGACCGGTCCGGTCGTCGCCGGCTTCCCCTGGGCCGAGATCTCGACTCGAGCGATCGAGCCTGTTAGGCGACTCGTTGATCGCTACGTCAACGCGACTCAGACAGCGAATCGAGGAATGTATCACTGGCAAGGCGTGCCGCGCCGATCAGGCCCGAGGTCTTCCCGAGGGTGCTCGGTATGACCTCCAGCCCGGCGGTCGAAAGCGATGACGAGCGCTTGAGGATCATGCTGTGAACCTCGCTGAGCAGGGGAGGCCCGAAGGTCGCTGAGGGACCGCCGAGGACGATGCTCTGAGGATTGAAAAAGTTCACCAAGGCGGATAACGCCTCTCCGATGAGGGCTCCTGCTTCCCGGATGATGCGGGCCGCAGCGGGGTCGCCGGCCGCGCTCGCCAGTGCCAGATCATACGCAACCACGCTGCCAATACTGGCCAGGCGTTCGGCGAGGAACGGCGACTCCCCGGATCGCGCGGCGGCCAGCGCGCGCGCACTCAGCGCATCCGCTCCAACCTGCGCCTCGAGGCAGCCGCGTCGTCCGCAGTGGCACAGAACATTGGAGTCGCCTGCCGAGACATGGCCAATGTCCCCTGCGGCACCCGAGTGCCCTCGATAGAGCGCGCCCCCCACGACAATGCCGCAGCTGATGCCCGACCCGAGCTTCACGAACAGGTAGTCATCGACACCCTGCGCGGCTCCGCGGTGCCCTTCGCCGAGGACCATGAGGTTTGCGTCCTTGTCGACAGTGACCGGTATCCCCAGCTTTTGGCTGAGTTGATCGCCAACCGGGAATCGGTCCCACCCAGGCATCAGGGCGGGATCGACGGGTTCCCCCCGCTCGATACTGACCGGGCTCGGTATGCCCATACCCACGCCCGAAACGCGGAGGGGACCGTGAGCGTCTCCGGTGAGCCGACGTGCGCACTCCTCGATCTGCGCCATCACGGAGGCGGGTCCCGCCTTCAGGTCTGTTGGTTCCTCGAGGGTCGCGACCACCTCGAGGTAGGCGTTCGTGATCCCCGCCGAGATGGAAGCGGTGCCGACATCGATTGCCAGGAACTGGACGGCCTCCGAGAGCTCCACCACGCGCGAGGGTCGCCCGCCCCGCGAGCGGGACTCCATTCCCTGGGCGACGAGGCCATCGCGGACGAGGGCGCCGATCTCCTGCATCGTCGTCGACCGAGAGACGTCCCGGGACTCCACAATCTGCGCCGCCGGCAGCGGTCCGCGGTCACGCAGCAACTCGACGATGTCTCCTGGCCGCCCGACCACGCTCACCCCCGACCTTGTCATTCCTCGGCACATCTTGGCAGAGACCGTTCAATGAACCAACCGCTTTCGATAGTTTCGACAAAAGATATGTTAACTCTAGCGAATCTGCGCCGGTGCCCCCGACGCAGTCGGTGGATTTCAGTCGAGGAGCATCCATGAACCTTACGAGCACCCTCTACCCGATCGAGGTTCTCGGACCGAGCGGGCGGTACACCTCACGACAGCCATCGTCGGTGACCGACGTCGCCGGCGAGCCCGTGGCGGAACTCAGCCTGGCCCCCGTGCCTTACGTCGCCAGAGCGATGGCAGCCCTGCGCAAGGCCGAAGATCGCGCCATCGACCGGCCCGCGATGATCGCCGAAGCCGGTCGTCGCTTCCGCGACGAGCGGGTAGCGGGCTTGGACCCGAACGAGTACAAGCACCTCGTGAGCCGCGTCACCGGTCTCCCGATCGTGGAGATCTCTGCGGCGACGGACCAGGTTGCCGCAGGAGCAACGGATGTCGCTCGACGCGCTCGTTTCGGCATCCCTTCGGACGCGGTCCTCCGTCGTGAGGATGCCCCGCACGGCGTACCTGCCCCACTTTGGGCCCGTCGCGGACGGGTCTTCGCGATGCACGCCTCGGGCAATCACCCGGGCATCAACGGCTCGTGGCTGCAGGCGCTTGCCCTCGGATTCCGAGTGGCGGTCCGCCCGTCGAGGCGGGAGCCGCTGACGGCCTACCGGCTGGTCTCCGCGCTCTGGGAGAGCGGGTTCCGCCAAGACGAGGTGGTGTTCCTGCCCACCGACTACGCCGCCGCCGACGAGATCCTGCGAGGCGCGGATCTTGCGATGGTCTACGGCGGCGACGACGTCGTCGCGAAGTACAACGGACTGAAGGTGCGCCCGAACGGGCCGGGGCGGTCCAAGATTCTGATCACCGCCGACGTGGACTGGCGCGATTACGTCGACCTCGTCGTCGACTCGGCGGCCAAGGGCGGTGGCGCCGGCTGCGTCAACGTCACTGCCGTGTTCGTCGAAGGCGACCCCACCGGTCTCGCGGAAGCGGTAGCCGAGAAGCTCAAGAGCATGCCGAGCCTGCCCCCGGAGAACCCGGCGGCGGTGTTGCCGGTTCACCCGATCGCACAGGTGCAGAAGACCGCGGATTACGTCAACGCTGCGGCGGAGGGAGCGCGCGTCGTGCTCGGTGGTGCCGACCTCGTCGGCGATCTCGGAGACGGCAGTGCCGTCCAGCGACCGAGCGTTCACGTCCTGCCGTCCGCTGACGACGCCCGCGCTCGGATCGAGTTGCCCTTCCCCTGCGTCTGGTTTGCGGCGTGGTCGCCTAGCGACGGCCTCGACCCGCTAAAGGACACGTTGAAGCTGACCGTGGTCGGCGCCGGGGACGATCTCATCGACGACCTTGCCGGAGAGGCCTCGATCGACACCGTGTTCGTGGGTCCTCGCCCGACCTACTGGGCACCTCCCGGACTGCCGCACACAGGTTATCTGTCGCACTTCCTGCTGGAGCCGCGCGGCTACTTCGAGGGAGGGGCGGCCTGATATGGAATTCCGCAGAGCTGGCGCGTCCGGCCTTCACATCTCCACCGTCGCGTACGGCAACTTCCTGACGCACGGCGACAAGATCGATGTCGACCGCGCGACGGAGATCGTGCGCGCAGCCGTGGACGTCGGCATTACGACGTTCGACACCGCCGACTCCTACGCCGGCGGCGCCGCGGAAGATGTTCTTGGGGCGGCACTGCGGGGACTGCCGAGAGACTCGTTCGAACTGAGCACCAAGGTCTTCTTCGCGCTCGACGACTCCGACCCCCGTCCCAACTCTCGCGGCCTGTCCCGCAAGCACATCCGGGAGTCCATCGACGCGTCCCTGCGTCGCCTCGGCGCCGACTACCTCGACGTGTACATCGCCCACCGCTTCGACCCGGAAGTTCCGCTGGACGAGATCATCCAGGCTTTCGCCGACGTGGTACGCGCGGGTAAGGCGCTCTACTTCGGGGTCAGCGAGTGGCCCGCCGAGCAGATTCGACAGGCTGCGCCCATCGCGAAAGAGCTCGCGGTACCGATCGTGCTCAATCAGGTTCAGTACTCGATGCTCTCTCGTCGCGCTGAGGCTGACGTTGCCGCGGCATGCATCGACGCGGGCATCGGGCTGTGGGCATGGTCGCCACTGCAGCAAGGCGTGTTGACCGGGAAGTACCTGCCTGGACAGCAGCCTCCCCCCCGGCTCACGCGCAGTCGACACCGGCCGTGGGTCCCAGCTGATCCGACGCTGGATGACTGACGAGATCCTGGTCGCAGTTCAGAAGCTCGGCGCGCTGGCAGCGGAGCTGGATGTCCCGCTGGCGCGGCTCGCCCTTGCGTGGGTTCTCGGCCGGCCCGGCGTCTCAGGTCTCATCGCCGGTGGTTCGAGCCCCGCCCAGGTCGCGCAGAACGTGGAGGCTGTCGATCTCGTCATCCCCTCCGACGTGCTGGCCCGCGTCGACGAGATCCTCGTCGGCGTCGAGCCTTTGCCGGTCGGCAGCTAATTCATCCAAGACCCCACAGAAAGCGAGACAAGCTCATGACGACGCCCATCCTCGACCTCCCGTTCGGCGAACGTCCCGATCCTGACGAGTTCATCCGTGCGGCCATGGCGTGGCACTTCGATCCCGACACTGGTTCGGAGTTCTGGGTCGAGCGCGCGAAGACGCTTGGCTTCGACCCACGCAGCGACATCCGCTCGTGGGACGATCTCGAACTGTTCCCGAATGTCACCGACGAGATCCGTGATGTGCCTGCGGCGCAGCTGATTCCGCGCGGGTACGGGGCCAAGCCCGACGTGGCGGGCATCATCGAGAGCGGCGGAACGACCGGAGCCCCGAAGTGCCTTCCGCTGCTGTATGACTACGCCAACCGCATGGTCCAGCGCGACATGTACCAGTTCGAGCGGTACGGCATCCAGCACGGCAAGAACTGGCTTTCGATCACCCCGAGCGGACCGCACGGTGCGTTCGAGGAAGTGCGGCGGTCTGCGCGGGAGTGGGGTGCGCTCGTTTTCGCCGTCGACATGGACCCTCGGTGGGTCAAGAAGCAGATCTCCGCCGGGAACGCGGCCGAGGCCGGCGCGTACGCCGAGCACATCCTCGACCAGGCGACATACGCGTTGCGGCTGCAGAACATCGGCTACCTGCGTCTGACCCCGCCGGTGCTCGCTCGCATCGCCGGACGAGACGAACTGGTCGACAAGATCAATGAGAACGTCGACGTGATCACGTGGGGCGGGGCGTCCATGGATGCAGACTCGCGCGACTTTTATCGCCGAGAACTGTTCCCCGACGTGAACATCGTCGCCGGCTTCGGTACAACCATGGCGTTGGGCAGCTGCGCCGCCGAGCGCCTCGGCGTCGATACGGAGGACGCGATTCTGGACCCGACTATCGACCCGTACAGCACCTTCCAGGTGCGCAATCCCGACACGGGCGAGATCGTCGAATACGGCGAGCGCGGCCAACTGGTGGTGCATCACGTCAGCAAGTCGTTCCTGCTTCCCAATAACGCGGAGCGCGACTCTGTCATCCGTCACGCACCTAGCAGGGGAGATCAGCTCGGCGACTCGATCGGCAGCATCGCGCCCCTGGACGCATTCAAGGGCGTGGAGGTTATCGAGGGCGTGTATTGACACCTGCGCATGGGCTCGGTTTGCTACCTCGTGGGGTCGACCACCGGTCGCAACTCCCACTGAGCCGTCTCGTCTGATCGGTCCCGGAGGGACAGACTTCTCGGCGACGCCGAAAGGTGCCGCTTCGTGTTCGAGCGACGCGGTTAGGGCGATCAATACGGCCTTCGAAGCCTCGGGAGGGCCAGGAGCCGGCTGTGCGATGCCCACGGCGGCATACTCTGTCTCTATCGCCGCATCGTCCAGCGTTGACTTACGTCGGCCGAGGCGGAACACGTTCGCGCCCCGGGCTGCGGGCGATCGGGATAGGGCCTCCCCTCCCGATCCGGCGGCAGCACGACGGCGGTTTCCCTCCGAAATGCGTTCACGATCCCGGGACTTCCATCGTCCCCGACGTGCCCCACCGGCGCCAGGACCCGCAGGGTGCCTCGGAATGTCCCTCGCGCAGGACTGAAGCATGTCTCCGGCGGGTACGCATGCAAAGAAGGCAACCCATTTACTTGCTTTCTTAATGATGAGGCTTCAAACTACCATCGATGGTTTACGCTCCTCTGGCAGGGGCCGGGTGGGCCAGCACCACGCATGAGGTCGGAAAGGAAGTTCATGAGTATTGCCACTCGCGGGACAATGGGCGTCGACTGGGAGGCTCGCGTCGACTTCGATCGCTTGCGGGACGAGCGGCTGGTGAGGCTTCGTGCTGAGCTGGAACGGTCCTCATTAGGGGCCGTCCTGGCGTTCGACTTCAGCAACATCCGCTACGCGTCCGGGACGCATATTGGCACGTGGGCAATGGACAAGCTTATCCGCTTCTGCTTGGTCACACGGAAGTCGGATCCCATCGTTTGGGACTTCGGCTCCGCCGCAAAACACCATGCGCTGCTCAGCCCTTGGCTTCACGACACGCACATGGAGGCGGACGCTGATCCTCACGCGCCGCACCACGGCGCGAAGCGCCCGCGCCTGGAGTCGGGAGCCCGGGCTGGCATCTCGACACTCCGCGGCGCGTTCCCCCCAGGCGCAGGGATCGCGGAGGAAGTGGCGCACAAGATCAAGCGCGAACTTCTTCGGTTCGACCTCGCGGGAGAACCTCTCGGCGTCGACGTCGTCGAGTTGCCGATCCTGTTCGCACTGCAGAATGAGGGATTGCAGGTCGTCGACGGCCAGCAGGTGTTCCTCGAGGCACGGCGGGTGAAGACACCGGACGAGATCACCCTCCTCTCGACCGCGGCGTCCATGGTCGACGCCGCGTACGACCAGCTCTACGAATTCCTGCGACCCGGCGTGCGCGAGAACCAGTGTGTCGGGCTCGTCGCGAAGAGTCTTTACGACCAGGGATCCGAGTACGTGGAAGGCGTCAATGCCATCTCGGGTGAGCGTTGCGCACCGCACCCGCACGTATACTCCGATCGAGCGGTTCGCCCTGGCGACCCCGCCTTCTTCGACATCCTTCATTCCTTCAACGGATATCGCACCTGCTACTACCGCACGTCGCAGTGGGGTCGGCGAGTTCCGCTCAGGTCGACGCATACAAGCGAGCCCGCGAGTACATGGACGTCGCAATCGCCGCAGTCCGGCCGGGGGCGACAACTGCCGACATCGTCTCGCTCTGGCCGCGCGCAGAGGAGTTCGGTTTCCCCGACGAGGAGGCGGCATTCGCGCTGCAGTACGGACACGGAGTCGGTCTATCCATCTGGGAGAAGCCGATATTCTCGCGCTTGACGTCGCTCGACCACCCGGAAGTGCTCGAGGAGGGCATGGTCTTCGCGCTCGAGACGTACTGGCCTGCCTCTGACGGCTGGGGTGCAGCGCGCATCGAGGAGGAGGTCGTCGTGACTGCTGACGGTTGCCAGGTGATCACCAAGTTCCCGGCTGAGGAACTGCTCGTCGCTGGCGGTGGCCGCTACTTCACTGTGAACGGGCCCATGCCCCGAGTGCGCGACTCGCAGTCTCACCTCAACACTCCAGAAGGGCGCGGCGGGCGATGACGGAGACGGCCCCCCGGATCGGCTGGATCGGCGTCGGCCGGATGGGGGAGGAGCTCGTGAAGCGTCTTCGGTCCGCCGGATACCCTGTGACGGTCTACAACCGTACTCGGGCGAAGGCCGAGCGACTGATCGACATCGGGGTGGACATCGTCTCGCGACCTGTCGACCTCGTCGACTGCGACATCGTCGTTAGCATGGTCGCCACCTCTGCCGACTTCGAGGAGGTGATGCTGGGCGCGTCGGGGGTCCTCACCGATTCGACGCGCGCCCCCGGTGCGATAGCCGACGCCTCGACAATCTCGACCGAGGCGAGCCAAGCGGTGAGAAGCGTCGCCGAGGCGCGCGGGGTCGGGTTCCTGGCAACGCCGGTCTCCGGAAACCCCCGCGTCATCGCGGCCGGCAAGCTGACCACCGTGGCGTCCGGGCCCCGGGCGGTGTTCGATGCGGTCAAGCCGGTCCTCGCATCATGGGGACGGGCAGTCGTCTATGTGGGCGAAGGGGATCTCGCTCGCACCGTGAAGATCGCCCACAACGTCTTCCTCGGCGTTGTCACCCAGTCGTTGGCCGAGGTGACCGTGCTCGCTGAGCAGGCGGGGGTGCCGCGACATGCATTCCTCGAGTTCCTCAATGACTCCGTGATGGGTTCGGTGTTCACGAGATACAAGACGCCCGCCCTGGTCAATCTCGACTTCACCCCGACCTTCACCACAGCGCTGCTACGCAAGGATCTCGACCTCGGCCTCGCTGCGGCGGATCGACTCGGCGTCGCCATGCCCGTTGCGCGGCTTTCGCGAGAACTCGTCGCCCAAGAGTCGGACGCGGGAGCGGCTGATCTCGACTTCGCGAGCATCATCCTGGCGATCGCGCGATCCTCCGGCGTGGACATCCGCCCCGAGCATGCAGCGGTCACCGACGGCTTAGAGGATTGAGCGGGGTCACTCGCGAAGAGGACCTCCGACGGCTCCGCAGGCGCAACTGACGATATCAGCGGCTTTCGGCCGTGTCGAAGACCTCGGGATGCCGGGTTAGCTCGAGTCGGCTCCTGCGGATATGCCCCGCAAGCACTCGCTCGGCTTCCTCGGCGTCACGCGTTCGCAACGCGTGGACGATGAGCTGATGATCGTGGTGCACACTCCGGTCGCCGTCGGTGTAGAACAGTCGAGTGGCGCGCCGGCGGTAGTGCTGCGTCCGATTCCACAACCCCCGCACCGTGTCGGCGAGAAGCGTCGTGGGTGCCGCCTCGAGACAGGAGAGGTGGAACTCTCGATCGAGCTCGAGGAAGCGTTCGATATCTTCTGACGTCTCCATCGTGTCCGCGAGGACCTGGAGGCGATCGATCTCGCTCTCGGCAAGCAGTGGGACGTTCAAGCGGAGCAGGAGCGGCTCGAGACGCTCGCGCATCTGATACAGCTCCTGACACTCCACGGCATTCAACTGCGAGACCCAAGCGCCCGTGTTGGCGACCAGATTGACGAGGCCCTCTGCTTGAAGCATCCGCAACGCGTCGCGGACCGGAAGGCGGCTTGCGCCCGCCTCTTCAGCGACCCTGTCGGGGTGGATGCGTTCGCCGGGCCCATAGTCGCCGGCCAGGATGGCGCTCCGCAGTGTGTCGGCGATTCGGGCTCCGGTCGCTCCATGCGGCGCGCGTGTGACCTGCATCGATTCGCCCTTCATCGTCTGTCTGGATGTGCCGGGTGCCAGAGAAGGCGGCTTGCGCCATTCTCGTACGCCTTGCCTTCAGGGAAGCTCACCAACTCGAACTGCAATCCCCACGGGCTGCGGAAGTACAGCCATCGCTGCCCCTCAGCGGACTCCCTACTCGCCGTGGGTGTGCCCATGATCTCCACGCCGCGTTCCCTGAGGTAGTCGCATGCCGCGTCCAGATCGTCCACGTAGAACGCGATGTGGAAGCCCCCCAGATCACTGTTGCGAGGTTGCGGCGCCTGCCCGTCCGCGGAGTCGTAGAGGAAAACTTCGAAGTTCGCACCCAGGCCCAGGCGATAGAACCGGATGCCGCGCACCACCGTTCGCGGGTGAACGCCGAGGTGCGTCTGCATCCAGTCATCGTCCGACTGCTTGGGACCCAGCGTGTAGATGTGCTCGCAGCCGAGCACGTCGACGAGGAAGGCATGGGCTTCCTCGATATCGGGAACCGTGAATCCGATGTGATCCGTCCCGCGCAGCCCTGGAATGCCCATCTGGTCTCACCTCTTGGTAATGGTTGGATCCAACTAGGCGTTCGTCGCCCATCTTCGGCCCCAGAATATGCGGGCCGTTGACTGGAATTATATCCAATCGTCGCCTAGCCTCGCAGAGGCATCGGCGACAGCCGCGCCGTTCGACGAGGGGAGTGGCGAAGATGCCGATCAAGAAGCGACTAGTGACAGGCGTCGACTGGTTCGAGCTCTCGACGACGAAGGACGACTGGGATGCCGCGGATCGTCAGCTGCTGGGGACAATGCTCGCCGAGTTGCACCTCATCCGCGCCTTCGAGGAGACCGTGCTCGAACTGGCCGGGGAGGGCCTTGTGCACGGTCCGGCTCACTCGAGTATCGGCCAAGAGGGCGGTGCGGTTGGGTCGATCATCGGGCTCCGCTCCACGGATGGTGTGAACGGCTCCCATCGCGGGCATCACCAGTTCCTCGCCAAAGCGCTGACCCATGTCGCTCGGGGCGTCATCGATCCCGCTGAGCCGGTGACCGACCAGATTCGCGCGGTGCTCCGTCGCACCCTCGCAGAGATTCTGGGCCTCGCGGAGGGCTATTGCCACGGGCGGGGCGGGTCCATGCATCTGCAGTGGTTCCAAGCGGGCGCGCTCGGCACGAATGCGATTGTCGGCGGTGGGGCGCCGATGGCCGCGGGGAACGCCTGGGCACAGAAGCACAGCGGCACCACCGATCTCACTGTCAACTACTTCGGCGACGGCGCCGCGCAGATCGGCTCCGTGCTCGAGTCGATGAACCTCGCGGCAGCCTGGAAGCTGCCCGTCTGCTTCTTCATCGAGAACAACCTCTACGCCGTCTCGACACGGGCGGACGAGGTCACCGCCGACCCGCGCTTGTCCGTACGCGGACAGGGATTCGGCATCCCGTCATGGCGCGTCGACGGCATGGATCCGCTCGCCGTCCACCTGGCGATGTTGGAAGCCGGCGCGCACATGCGCGCTGGCGACGGGCCGGCGGTCGTCGAGGTCGAGGTGTATCGCTATTTCCACCAGAACGGCCCGTATCCCGGAAGCGCGTTCGGCTACCGCACGAAGGATGAGGAGGCCTCGTGGCGCGCCCGCGACCCGCTCGAGCTGGTGGCGACGCGCATGATCGAGCGGGGTCTCAGCGACTCCGCAAGTATCGACGCACTCCGCCGGCGCGTCGTCACGGCGATGACCGAGATCGTGGAGGAACTCCTCGAGTCCGACCCGGAGAGCCGGGGCAAGCGGCGCATCCGCCCGGAGCTATGGCCGGAACCCGGTTTCGTGAACGTCGGGGTACGCGGCGACGCTTCCGAGCTCGTCGGGCTTCCCGGCGAACCGTCGAGTTCGCAGACCCGCTCCGTGAAGTTCATTGATGCCGTTGCTCAGGTGATGGACCGCCGGATGGAGGCGGATTCTCGGATCGTCGTCCTGGGTGAGGACATCCATCGCCTGAACGGCGGAACCAATGGCGCGACCAAGGGCCTGCGGAAGAGGCACGGGGAGGACCGCGTGCTCGGCACCCCCATCAGCGAGAACGCCTTCACCGGGCTTGCCGGGGGAATGGCCCTCGACGGACGCTTCCGTCCCGTCGTGGAATTCATGTACGCGGACTTCGTGTGGGTCGCCGCAGACCAGGTCTTCAATCAAATCGGCAAGGCGCGGCACATGTTCGGCGGCGAGAACCCCGTTCCCCTCGTCCTGCGTGCGAAGGTCGCGATGGGCTCCGGCTACGGTTCGCAGCATTTGATGGACCCCGCGGGTCTGTTCGCGACCAGTCCCGGTTGGCGGATCGTCGCGCCGTCCAACGCCGCCGACTACGTCGGCCTGATGAATGCGGCGCTGGCCCTCCAGGACCCCGTCCTGGTCATCGAACACGTCGATCTCTACGGCAAGTCGGACATGGTGCCGGTCGGCGATCTGGACTACGTCATTCCGCCGGGCAACGCTGCGGTGCGGCGCAGCGGTGGCGACGTGACCGTCATCGCCTATTTGTCCATGGTGGACCACGCTCTGGAGGCGATCGACCAGACGGGCATCGATGCGGACTTGATCGATCTGCGGTGGCTCGACCGAGCATCGATCGACTGGGACACGATTGAACGCAGCGTGAAGAAGACGAACGCGGTTCTCATCGTCGAGCAGGGCGCGCAAGGAACCTCGTACGGCGCGTGGCTCGCGGACGAGATCCAACGCCGATTCTTCGACTGGCTGGATCAGCCGGTATCCCGCGTCACCGGCCAGGAGGCATCCCCGAGCATCTCCCGTGTCTTGGAACGTGCGGCGATCGCACGCACAGAAGAAGTGGTGAGCGCATTGCGCTCCGTGCGCGACGGGCTGGGAGACTGACATGGCCGATGTGATCCGCATGCCGGAAGTTCTCGCCGGCGCCACCGAGGCGGCCATCCAGACCTGGCTCGTGGCAACGGGCGCCACAGTGGCGGTCGACCAGGCGCTCGCCGAGATCGAGACGGATAAGGCCATCGTCGAGGTCGCGGCGGAGAACGCCGGGATCGTCGGCGCTCTACTCGTGGCGGAGGGTGAAAGCGTCGCCGTGGGCGATCCCATCCTCGTGATGATCGGTGAGGGCGAGGGCGAAGACGACATCACCGCGGCTCTCCAGGCAGCGGTCGCACGCACAACCGGTTCGACGCCGGCAGGTGAAGATCCGGACGCCCCCACCGAGCACGATGGCACGCACGCCGCACCGGAGTCTTCGTCAAGGGCTCCTTCCCGCTCCACGACCGGGGCAGGGGGCAGGCTCTTCGCGAGCCCCTTGGTTCGCAGGCTCGCCGCCGACTCGGATGTGGACCTCGCGACCATCGCGGGCACGGGACCGCGCGGCCGCATCGTGAGGCGCGACCTCGAGCGTCACCTCGCGGAAGGGCGTGGCACGGCGCTCTCACCGGCGGGACCGGTGCTCTCACCCGCGGAACCGGTGCTCATCGCCGCTGATGCTCGAGATGCCGGCTCCGCATCGGCGGCGCCCTACACGGTTGTCCCGCTTGACCGTGTGCGCAGGGCCATCGCACGCCGACTCACTGAGAGCAAGGCGACGGTTCCGCACTTCTACCTCGTCGTCGATTGCCGGGTGGACGAGCTTCTGAAGCTTCGAGCGTCGGTCAACTCGTCGGCGCATCGCAAGATATCGGTGAACGATCTCGTTGTGAAAGCTGTCGCGGCTGCGCTCGTCGAAGTGCCGGCCGCAAATGCGGTGTGGGCGGAGGATGGCATCCGCCGCTTTTCGTCCGTCGACATCTCCGTAGCAGTGGCGACCGACGGCGGCCTCGCCACTCCGGTCGTCCGCGGGGTCGACACGAGTCTGCTGAGCGTTGTCAGCCAGACCGTCGCCGACCTCGCCGAGCGCGCCCGCGCAGGCAGGCTCAAGCAGCATGAACTTGAAGGAGGTAGCTTCTCCGTCTCCAACCTGGGATGTATGGGATCTCTCACTTCGCCGCAATCCTCAATCCTCCGCAATCCGGCATCCTAGCGGTGGGCGCTGCTCGACGGGCACCGGTCGTCGGCGCCGATGGACAGCTCGCTGTCGGCACGATCATGACGGTCACTCTCTCGGCTGATCACCGTGTCCTCGACGGAGCCGTCGCAGCGAAGTGGTTGGCCGCGTTCCAACGCCGCATCGAGAATCCGCTGTCCATACTGACTTGAACCCGCGGTCCACAGCGGTGAGAGTCCTAGGTGATTGAAGATCAAACAATCAGAAGCTAGCATAGCGTCGGGGACGGCAACGACAGGAGCTCAGGTGACGACGACGGCCACAGTGCCACCGACGGGAACGATCGATGAGATCGCGTACCAGGAGAAGGCGAACGAGCTCTACGCGCGGCTCTTTCCGGACCTCGATTCCGAGCCGTACCTTCTGGGGATGGCGCTCCAGCGAGTAGCTGCTCGCATGCGTTTGGAGATGGATACTGAGATCTATCAGCCCGCCGGTGTATCGATCGCGCACGTGCGCATTTTGATTGCCCTCGCGGCTGTCGGTCCCACAACCCCGACCGAGCTGGCACGCTTCACTCAGGTCAGCCCATCGAGTGTCTCCAGCGTCCTGCGCACGCTGCGCAAGAACGGACATGTCGTCGTCGAGAATCCCGACGACGATTCGGACGGACGAGTGAAGAAGGTGCGACTGCTCCCGGCGGGGCAGGCTGCGATGGAGAGCACGATGTCGCAGATGCGCGAGCTTGAGGAGAACTGGGCCAGTCCCCTCAACTCCCGCGAACGCCAAACGCTCCTCCACCTGCTTCGGCGGATGGCCAGCGCTCCGGATCGATCCTGACGATCTCGAAGTCCCGGCCCGCACCGGATCGGTGCCCTGAGCAGGTCGAGTGTGACGCTGTGGTCACGTAACTGCCATCCGGAAAGGAAAGCTTCGAGTCCATGAGGGTCGACGTACACGCTCATTACTCTCCGACCGTCTACTTCGACCACATGGCCGAGCTGGGCGCTTTCGAGGAGCTTCCTGTCTTCCGCATCATGAAGGCGCTCTATCGCCCGGGATCGGGTAAGCCAGGAGGCGAGCGTCCTCCCAGCCGCGACGACGTCGAAGGTCGGATTGCGGACATGGATGCTGCCGCCATCGACATCCAGATCGTCAGCCTCGGGGCGGCGCAGCCGTACTTCTCGGAGGAGGCGAAGGCCGTCGAGGGAGCCTCGCTTGCCAACGATCTCTTCCATCGTCTGATGACGAGCCATCCCACGCGATTCTCCGCATTCGGCGCACTTCCGCTCCCGCACGTTCGTCCGGCGATCGCGGAGATCGCGCGATGCCTGGACGATCTGGGGTTCGCGGGGCTGTCGATGGGTTGTTCGGCGGGGGGCGTGCCGATCGACGATCCGGTTTTCGACGACCTCTGGCTCGAGCTCGATGCCCGGCACGCGCCCGTCTACATCCATCCCGGCGCGGCGATCGACGGCGTCGTCGGTTGCACGGAATTCCATCTCGCACCGGACTTCGTCAGCCCTGCAGAGATGGGCGTGGCAGCGGCACGCCTGGTGATCGGCGGGCACCTGGAGCGTTTTCCGAACGTAGACATCATCCTTGCGACGACCGGAGGCAGCCTGCCGTTCTTCGCGCGCCGTTTCGATCGCGGGCTCCGCCAAGATGACGCCGTCCGGTATGAGGAGCTCGGCGGCTTCCTGACGCACCTGGACAAGTTTCACTACGACACGAGCGTGCTGGAGGAGCCGTTGGTCCTCGAGACGGCGCTCGGACTCGTCGGCGCGGCGCGGCTGATGCTGGGGAGCGACTACGCGCGCCCTGGAGTGACCTCTCGCGCCGCAGTCGACTATGTCGAGGCCGTTTCCGGTCTCACCGACCAGCAACGGCGAGACATCCTGGGATCCAACGCGCTGCGCGTGCTTGGTTCCCGGTTGCCCGCGGTGTGACCGTGGAAGGGTGGAGCCCCTCATCGCCCGCCTGCCGGCGGACGGTGCGAACGTACTTGACGGACTTCGCGGCGTACCGCGACGAAGTCTTCGGCCAGCACGCGAAGGGCTATGCGGCGCGAGAGATCGGAGACAGAGCGACCGAATGGATCGATCGATACCTGTTCCGCGAACCCCCACCGCTGGACTCCGAGGCCGTCTCGTCGCCGTGGCATCTCAGAGCAGCACTAGTGCGCGGCATAGGTGGTGACGCAGCCTGGGTCGGACAACTGCTGCGGGCCGTGGAGCTGCTCGCCTTGGGGGCATCGATGCACGACGCGATCGGTGCCGAGCGGCCTCTGGCGCCGATCGCCGAACGCGATCTCGTGCTCCTGGGAGACATCCTCTTCAGCCGCGCGTTCCTCGAGATCAACCGAGGTCCCGCCGAACTCAGATGGCTGATCGAGAACACATTCCGCGAGCTCGTCCTCAATCAGTTCCTTGCAAGCTCGCCGCGCAAGCGCGAGGCGACGAGCGTCCTTCATGCCACCACCGTGGGGGGAAGCGGCGTGCTGGCGTCGGCATCCGTTCGCTGCGGCGCGCGCCTTGCCGGCTTCGATGAGCGCGTCTCCGCGCAGGCGGGAGCCGTGGGTGCGCGCCTCGCGCTGAGCGCTCAGCTCGCCTTCGACCTGACGCATCCGGAACGTGGGGTCGGCGGATTCGACGAGCTGAACGTCCGGAGTGCCCCGATGCTCGCTCTCCGCGAGCTCGGCGGCGAGCCTGCCGATCTGTTGCCCTTCACCAGAACGTTTCGCGAGGCCAAGAGCGCGGTCGCCGAACGCGGGATCGGTTGGCTCTGGCACGCTCGGAAGCTGGGTGAGGGGCTGTCACCTTCACTCCTTGCCCCGCTGCAGTCGGTCGAGCGAGTGCTGGAAGGAGCGCTTCTCGTCCATGCGGGAACCGCCCAGCATGCGATCGCATCTCGGTAGGCGTGCCCGCCTCAGCTGTTCACCCGAATGATTTCCTGCTGGTAGGGCGCGATAATGGAGCTGGAGATGCGCACGTCGAGCACAAGGAAGCGGCGCGAGTCGACCGGCTGAGATGCCCATCGCTCCAGGTGCGCCAGGTCGGCGAGCGCGCTGACGATCACCCCCTCGGCGCCGAAGGCGTCCGCCAGCGCCGCGAAGTCCACCTGTGGAATCAACATGGGCGGAGTCGCCGCCCCCATCAATCCGTAGAGATTCAGTTCGGCACCGTACGCACTGTCGTTCCACACCACAGCGATGCCTCGGCCGCCAGCCACACGAACGGCCGATTCCAGATCTGCCAGCG
Organism: Microbacterium sp.; assembly: GCF_051953575.1. Classification (GTDB taxonomy): domain Bacteria; phylum Actinomycetota; class Actinomycetes; order Actinomycetales; family Microbacteriaceae; genus Microbacterium. Next base: position 38,132 of record NZ_JBQCIP010000248.1, on the reverse strand, counting down.
CCATGAGTGCTCCACCGTCACCCGTCGTGAGAACGACCACCGACTCAGGTTTCGCTCGGGCGGCCCCCGGAACGCTTGGCAGACCGAAGCCGATGGACTGGAACGCCGTCCCGACCATCATCATGCGATCCGGAGAAGTGACGGGCCAGTACATGTTTGCCCAGCCGATGAAATGACCGCCGTCCGAAACCACCACACGGTCCGCGGGCAACAGCTCGGCCATCCGAGAGGCGACTGTGCGCGGGTCGAGACGCCCGTCCGCGGCGACGCCGCCACCGACGTCCCGTCGAGTCAGCGGCGCCACATCGATGGCTTCGCGCCACGGTGTCGAAGCCGCACCGGTGAGCTTTAGATCCCGTGCCAGGATCCCGGCCGTCGTCGCCGCATCGCCCCGAATGAAGTCGTCGACTCTCCCGTGAGTCGCAGCCGGCTTGATGTCGATCTGCGTGACGTGGGTGTCGGGGTGGAAGAGGTCGCCGAATCGCATCGTGAACTGGTTGAGGGATGCCCCGAACACAACCGCGACGTCTGCCTCGCGTACGGTCTGCATCGCCGCCTCGGCACCAAATCCGCCCGTGACGCCCAGGTCGTACTCAGCTCTCGGAAAGATTCCGCGAGCGAGCGCGGTCGATGCCGTCAGTGCGCCGCAGGCGTCGGCCAGTGCACCCAGTGCAGGGCCGGCGCCGGCCACCCACGCGCCGCGGCCGGCGAGGATCACGGGGCGCTTGGCTGAGCTCAGTCTGGCGTGGAGGCCCGCCACGGCATTGGCGTCCGGCACGAGAGGGAGTATCTGCCGTGTGCTTACGACGCCGTCGCCGTCAAGGGCGGCGGCAGTCGCAAGATCGTAGGGGATCGCAACGACCGCCGGAACCTGATGCGTCTGCGCGTGGGCGACGGCGCGAGCAACCGTCTCGTCGACGTCGTGGATGCCGACGCGGAAGGTCTCGGCGCCGATGAGGGCTGTCACACCCTCCTGATCGACGTCCCACGGCCGAAGCCCGCCGGTCGGAGCATCACCGACTACGAGAAGCAGCGGCACAGACGCGCGGACCGACTCGGCCAGTGCCGTGAGGGTGTTGGTGAAGCCGGCTCCGTAGGTAGCCGTTGCCGCGGCGATGCGACCTGACGCGCGAAAATACGCGTCGGCGGCCACCACAGCGCCGGCCTCGTGGCGTACCGCGGTGAAGGTCACCGGCGTGAAGCGCTCGAGCGCGTCTAGGAACCAGGCATTGCCGTTGCCCATCACGCCGAACACGTCATCGACATGCCGTGCGGTGGCCAGCGCCACGCGGGCCGACACCGACATCTGCGAGGAGGGCGGTGTCGTCCGTTGTGACAGCGCGACGAGCTCGCTGCTCTCAGAGGCTGGAGAGCTCAAGTGTCTTGGTGTCCTCTCCGCGCAGAATCCCGCCCGGCATGTAGATGATCCTGAGGGACTGCGCGAAGCCCACCTGATGACTACCCGCTTCGAGCGGATGGCGGCGGTGGACGCGGATCGTCGCGATCTCGCCGAACTCCCAGCGGACGGCGCTCTCGTCGTCCATCTCGATCTGGCTGTACGCGTCGCCGCGCAGTACGAAGCGGATGTCTCCCGCGGGGACGGGTTCGCCGTCGATCGACACCTTGAACGCATCGACCATGGATAGGGCCACGCTTCGGTAATACGCCACACGAACATCGAACTCGATCCCGTCGGGGGTCGATCGCAAGCTGTTCTCGACGATCAGGTACTTGTCATACATCCTCAGGCCTTGCCTTCCGCATCGTCGCCCTCACCGAGAAGTCGTGACAGAAGCGCGTGCTGTCGTGCCACCTGTCCGACCTCATCGACCTCGAACGCGTCCTGAATGTGCCGTTGGCCCTCGTACTCCGATGAAAGGTAGCCGTCGAAGCCGCTGGCCTGGAGGATCGGCACGATCTCCTCGTAGGGGATGCTGTGGTCGGTGCCATCGTCGTCGATCTCGTAGAACTTCGCGTGTACGTGATGGATGTACGGACCGAAGTCGAGGATGCGGCGAGGGTCCGACCACAGAAGCATGACCGCGGCGAAGTCGACGACCTCGAGGTCCTTGTCGGTGCCACCCAGACGACGGACGTCGCTGGAGAGTGTCTCGCTGTTCGGAGGTGCGCCATTCTCGGCCACCGACCGGTCGTACGCGGCGACGATGTGCTCGACGATCTCCGGGGTGGCGCCATCCCGGATGAATCGGTCGGCCACCACGCGGGGGAACCTCCGGACGTAAATGCCCAGATCGAGCACGAAGCCCAACCACTCGGGGCCGTAGCGCTCGTAGACATCGAAGTGCCGCTGCGTCTGCTCATGGTCGAAATCGCGCGGAGAATGAATCTCGAGCGACAGGCGCACGCCCTTCGCTTCGGCATGCGGCAAGCATGCCTCCACGATTTCCGCCGGCGTTGCGGAGGTGGTGCGGACGAGTGTGGCGCCGAGGCGGGCGGCGTGGTCGATATCGCGCTGCACGAACTCGATCATCTCGTCCCGGGTCAGAAGTCGGCCCTTGTGCCGGCGCACCTCCAGGAACATGTCGTGGGCAGTCGGTACCGTGCCGTACCTGTCCATCCACTGGTGCCACTGGTAGTAGAAGTCGTCGCCGAGGCGAGGATATCCCGGCATCATCTGGTCGGCGATCGTCTCGATGCCGTAGGCGCCCACCACGGCCGCCTCGGCGATGCACTGCTCCAGATTTCGCTCACCGAGGTAATACGCCTGCTGGTAGCTGTACAGGCTCACGCCGCGCTTGATCGAACTCATGCGCGAACGCGCCGATCGCCCAAAGCATCCTCATGATTCGTCGTACGCATCTCGCGTCCTCTCTACGTCGCTGTGGAAAAGCTGCTTGCGATGTAACCGGCCCGAGTTGGGTGGCCGACTACCGGCAGACTGAGCAGTGCTTGCTCGGCAGATTGTGAAAGGTCTAACCGTTGACACCCTAACAGTTTTACGTTTATCTTACACAAGGTGCTCACGGATGAGCCCGGATGGAACCCCATCAGAAGCACAACGGAGTGCTCCCGGATCAAGTCCGGCGCACTAGACAAGGATGTGAGGACTGGTATGAGCGAAGGTCGCGTCGCCAGGTCGCGCAGGGGAATCGCGGTCGCCATGATCGCAATCGCCGCTCTCGCCGCAACTGCTTGCAGCAGCAGTGGCGCTGAGCCGAACTCCACTGCATCGGACCTGCCCATCGGGGGAACCCTGCAGCTGGCCACCAGCACGCCGGGCGCGTACTCGAGTTTTGATCCCTGGAGTGCCGGATTCGGCATCAATAACTCGCTGTGGATCTCGCAGGCCGTCTATGACTCGCTCGTTCACCTCGACGGAGACGGACAGCCGGTGCCGTCGGTCGCCACATCGTGGGAGGTCGACGGCGAGACGGTGACTCTCGAACTTCGCGAGGGGATCGAATTCGCCGACGGCACGCCGCTCGATGCCGAGGCTGTGAAGGCGAACCTCGACTACGCCGGAGCGAACGCCGCGGGAGCGGAATGCAATTCGCACATCGAAGGCATCACCACCGACGTGGTCAGCGCCACTTCGGTGAAGCTGACCCTTCCCCACCCGATGCCCGATCTCCTCCAGAACTTCGGTCAGTGTGCGGGGTTCATCGTGAACCCGAAGGCGCTCGAGACGGAGGGCGCGCTCAGTTCAGATGCGGACGGCACAGGTCCGTACACCGTCAACACGGCGGAGACCAACATCTCGCAGAGCCGATTCGTGTTCGATCGCAACCCGGATTACTGGGACAAGGAGAACCCGGCTCGCTTCCAGAAGATCGTTCTCACGGGGTACGAGAGCCGCACGGCCGCCATCAACGCCGTGCGGGGCGGCCAAGCGGATGTGCTCGCCAACCAGCCGCCTCGTGAGGTGGCGAACATCGGAATCGACGTTCTGCAGACGGTTCCCCAGCAGCTCAACGGAGCTTGGATCATGGATACGACCGGTGATCTGGTTGAGCCTCTCGGCGACGTCCGCGTTCGGCAGGCGCTGAACTACGCGCTGGACCGCGAGGCGATCGGCAAGGCGATCTTCGGAGAAGACCTGGAGATCGTCGGGTCGACCCCCTTCCCCAGCTTCTACGACGGCTACAAGGCGGAGCTCGAAGACTTCTACACGTATGACCCCGACAAGGCGCGTGAGCTCCTCGAGGACGCGGGATATGCGGACGGCTTCGCGCTGCCGGTGCTGATCAGCCCGAACGGTCAGCAGCTGGCCGAGGCCTATGCCGGCTACCTCGCCGACATCGGTGTCGACATGCAGCTGAGTGTCCACACGTCGGACTACATCTCCGAAATGCTTACTGGCAACTGGCCGATGATCTTCGCAAACTTCACGCTGAACCCCGCCCAGCTCCAGACGGTCGAGGGAGTCGTGGGACCCAACGGGTTCTGGAACCCTCGAGGCAACTCCGACCCGGCGGTCGAGAAGCTCATCGAGGAAATCCAGAACACTCCGGTCGACGACACGGACACGATCACCGACCTCTATGAGGAGTTGTCGACGGTGATCGCCGAGCAGGCCCTGCTGGTGACTCCGTTCATCATCCCGGCCGCGATGGCATTCAACGCGGACAAGGCGGAGATCTCCGAACTCGTGCCCGGGCTCTCGGTTCCCATGCTGTACGACCTAGTGCCTCCCAGCTGATCCAATGACCGGGGTGGGGCTGGGTCGCGACCCGACCTACCCCGGTCGTTTGATGTGCACAGGCGAAGATAATGATTGGACTGGCGTGAACAAGCGATTTGACGTTGTCGTGGTGGGATCCGGAGCGTCAGGGAGCATCGCGGTCAAAGAACTGACCGAACGCGGGCTCGAAGTGCTCCTGCTCGAGGCGGGCCGGGACATCACCGAGGCGGACTTCGCGCCTACCCCTCCGCGGCCGCCGAAGCCGATGGGCGTGGGGATCCTGCCGCGGGGTCGCGCCGCGTTGCGAGGTCAGCCGATCCAGGCCAGGCGGGCGTTCTACAGCGACAAGACCACGCCATTCCTGGTCAACGACATCCAGAACCCGTATCGCTCGTCCGGCGAGGACTTCCTGTGGATCCGCGGTCGGCAGCTCGGCGGGCGCCTGAATGCCTACGGTCGGGTGCTGCTGCGCATGTCGGACTATGACTTCGCCGGCGGTGCCACTGTGCACGGCGATGCCACCCCGTGGCCGATCACCTACGCGGACGTGGAGCCGTGGTACGACCGGATCGAAGAGTTCCTCGGTCTCTACGGCAACGAGGATCGGATCGCCGTGCTGCCTGACGGGAAATACCGCGGTGGCTCGAATCTCAGCAGGATGGAATCTGATTTCGCGGCGAAGGTCGAGGAACGGTGGCCGGGACGCCGCTCGGTCGCGTGGCGCTTCGCCGCCCCCAATCTTGGCCGGATCCCCATGGGGGTAGCCGCTGCGAAGCTGACGTCCCGGCTGACGATTCGAACGGACTCCGTGGTGCGGCGCGTGGATGTCGATGATTCCACCGGGCGGGCAACCGGGGTCACCTTCGTGGATCGCCGCACGAAGCGGGAGCACTCCGTCCACGCGGACGTCGTCATGCTGTGTGCATCGACGATCGAGTCGTTGCGGATCATGCTCAACTCGGGCGGGACGCGGCATCCTGATGGTCTCGCGAACTCGTCGGGATTGCTCGGCCACTACTTCATGGATCAGACTCCCGGCCTGGTTTTCGGATCGAATCCGGCCTTCCGCGGGTCCGAGCGAGACCTCGGGGCGCCACCGGACGAGTATTACGGACCATCCGGTGGGGTGTACCTCCCGATGATCGAGGACGATCACACCCCGACGCGCTTCGTCGGCGGCTACGCCGTGCAGGGCGTGATGGGGCGGATGCCGCTTCCTGACGACGCGCCCTCGGCATTCGGCATGATGAGCTTCGGAGAGATGCTGCCTGCCCGAGAGAACCGGGTCACCCTCGATCGCTGGGTGAAGGACGCATGGCGGATGCCGGCACCGCGAATCCATGTCTCCTTCTCGGAGAACGAGCGCGCCCTGCTGCGCGAGCAGGTGCGCGGCGTGCGCGAGATGGTCGAGTACACGGGAGGCCAAGTGAGCTTCGCCGGTTCGTCGCTCGGGCTCGATTCGAAGAAGGTCTTTCCCGACGCTGATCCGCTAAGCCGACTCGTGTTCCGCATGGCCTTCAAGAAGAGCCTCGCCCTTGGTGCGGCGATCCACGAGTGCGGAGGCGCCAGGATGGGTGGCGATCCCGCTACATCGGTTCTGAACTCCTATAACCAGGCATGGGATGTCCCGAACTTGTTCGTCACGGACGCCAGCTCCTACGTCACCAACGGAATCGTCGGTCCGACGCTCACCATCATGGCTCTGACGGCCCGGACGGCCGAGTACATCGCCCGAGAGCATGCGACCGGCGAGATCACGCGAGGGCAAAGCCGGCAGTGGTGAATCGGCAGATTGGATTGAACTCCAATAATCAAAGCTTTGACGATTGACATCGACATAGTTTAGCCGTAACGTCATATCTGTTGGCAGCCATTGGCGGCCCACTCCGAATCAAGCGTGACCGCAGTCCCGACTGCGGGATGGAGCAAATCAATGTCGATTCTGACTCGTGTCGCAGCGTCGAGAGAGAAGTCGGCGTGATCAGGTACATCGGTCGTCATCTCCTGACGTTGATCCCGATGGTCTTCATAGTGAGTACGCTCGCCTTCGTTCTGGTCCAGCTGGTGCCCGGTGATCCGGCCACCTACATCCTCGGCGAGACGTCGACACCCGAGAAGATCGCCGAGATCAACGCCCGTCTCGGCCTCGACCGCCCGCTCGCCGAGCAGTACTTCTCGTGGCTGGCCAGCGCCATCCGGGGCGACATGGGAGCGTCGTTCATCACGAACGTGCCGGTCACCCAGACGATCGGGCAGACGATCGAATCGACGCTCTCCATCGCGGTGCTCGCCACGATCGTCATGCTCGTGATGGGGATGTTCCTCGGTATGCTCAGCGCCATCCGGGGGGGCGCGCTGGACACCTTCCTCCAGTCGATCTCGAGCTTCTTCCTCGCGGTTCCCAACTTCTGGCTCGCGCCGCTTCTCGTGCTCGTCTTCGCGATAGGTCTCCACTGGTTCCCCGCAGTCGGGTACACGCCGTTCGGAGTCTCGCCCACGGCGTGGGCGACAGGATTGGTCATCCCCGTGGTCGCGGTCGCATCGAGCTACATCGCGCAGGTCGCATTGCACGCCCGCAGCAGTGTGCTCGATGTGATCAGCCGTGACTTCGTCCGTACCCTGCAGGCCGCTGGCGTCCCACGCCGACGGATTCTCTATAAGCACGTCCTTCGCAACGCCGCGATACCCGTCGTCACAATCGGCGGGCTGAACTTCACCTCCATGCTCTCGGGGGTGATCGTCGTGGAAGTGCTCTTCAACATCCCTGGAATGGGCTCCCTCATGGTGAATTCCGTCTATCGACATGACTTACCGATCCTTCAAGCCACCGTCATCTACTTCGCCATCGTCGTGATGGTGGTCAACCTCGCCGTCGACCTCCTCGCCGCCTGGCTCGACCCCCGGATTCGTGTGCGATGAGCCAGAACTCGACAGTCGCCATTGCGACGCAGACGCGGCCGGCAGCCGAGGTCTCGCCCCTTCGGGCCGCCTTTGCGAAGGTGGTTAAGAAGCCTTCCTTCATCCTCAGCATCACCTGGCTGCTGATCGTCGTCCTCGGAACCGTCTTCGCGGGACTGATCGCGCCATACGACCCCTACGACCAGGACATCGCCAGCTTCCTGCAGCTGCCGAATGCGGCTCACCTGCTAGGAACCGATCACGTCGGCCGCGATCTTCTGTCGCGGCTGTTGTTCGGGGGCGGTCCCCTGCTCGTCGGGGTCCTCATCGCCGTCGCCGTCGCCCTGCTCATCGGGGTGCCGTTCGGGCTCCAGGCTGGGTTCCGCGGCGGGAAGGTGGACGCCGTCGCATCGTTCTTTTCGGATGTGCTCCTCGCGATGCCCGGGTTCGTGGTAATCATCGCGATCGTCGTGATCTCGAACAATGAGCTCGCGATCGTCATGGGCTTTCTCGGCATCCTCATCAGTGCGAACTTCTTCCGGCTGGTGCGCGCGACGACCACGTCGACCAGAGCACTGCCTTACGTTGATGCCGCACGGATCTCGGGGCTGTCGACAGGCCGGATCCTGAGCAGGCATATCCTGCCCAACATCACGGGGCCGCTCCTCGTCCAGACCTTCGTCACGTACGGCATCTGCCTGCTCATCGCGTCGGCGCTGGCATTCCTGGGACTCGGGCTGTCGCCGCTCACCCCGAGCTGGGGGCAGATGATCTATGACGCGACGCAGTACCTGACGTCCCAACCTTGGCTGCTCGTGCCGGTGGGAGTGGTCATCACCCTAACGATCCTCGCAGTCAACCTGATCGGCAGCGGTTTGCGCGATGCGCTCCCGCACGCGCAGCGACAGAGGCTTCTCACGGTCTGGAAGCTGCCGTCGCGCCCGGATCGCAGCCGAGAGACGTCCCGGCGGCTCACACCCGACACCGTCATCGGCATCGCGGGCAGCTCCCCCGACGGCGACGGCAACCGCGGCGACGAGCTTCTCCGGGTGGAGAATCTGACGATCTCCTTTCCCATGGGGAGCAGCTGGCACCCGGTGGTCAGCGGCGTGAACATGACCGTGACCCGCGGTACATCGCTGGCGCTCGTCGGTGAATCCGGATGCGGAAAGACCATGACGGGCCTCGCGCTCATGGGTCTGGTTCCGCCGCCGGGGCAAATCACGGGAGGGTCGATCACGCTCGATGGCACGACCCTCACGGGTCAGCCGGAGTCAGTCTGGCAGCATCTCCGTGGTCGGAAGATCGCGCTTATCTCCCAGGAGCCGATGGTGGCCCTCGACCCGTGCTTCACGATCGGGTCACAGCTGGCCGAGGCCGTGCGACTGCATCGGAAGAAGTCGAACCGTGCGGCGAAGGCGGTGGCGCTGGACCTGCTCCGTCAGGTCGGAATCGCCCACCCGGAGGCCGTGCTGCGAAGCTACCCGCATCAGATCTCGGGTGGGATGGCGCAGCGCGTCGTCATCGCGCTCGCCCTAACGGGTGACCCGGAACTCCTGATCGCCGACGAGCCCACGACGGCACTGGACGTGACGATCCAAGCCGAGATTCTGGACTTGCTGCGCTCGCTTCAGCGCGAGCGGGGGATGACGCTGATCATCACCACCCACGACCTCGGTGTGGTCGCGGACATCGCCGATGAGGTGGCGGTCATGTATGCCGGCCAGATCGTCGAGCGGGGGACCGCCGATGAGGTTATGGACGCTCCGGTCCACCCATACACGCGAGCGTTGGTGGGGGCCTTTCCCGACACGGCCCAGCGCGGTCGACCGCTGCCCAGTGTGGACGGCAGTGTCCCCCTTCCTCAGAACTGGCCGTCCAGCTGCAGGTTCGCCTCACGGTGTGCCTATGCCACCGAGGAGTGCAGGGCGGCTCCAATTCCCCTGATACCTGTCGGCGTCGAGCACGTCGCTCGCTGCATTCGAATCGCAGACCTGCCTGGAGGTGAAGATGTCCGCCGAACCGCTGCTGTCCGTTAGGGATCTGCGCGTCGAGTTCCGAGACCCGACGCGGCGCCGGGCTAAATTGAACGCGGTCGACGGAGTGTCGTTCGATGTCAACCCGCGAGAGACCGTCGGTCTCGTCGGTGAATCCGGCTCCGGCAAATCGACCATCGGCCGCGCGATCCTCGGTCTCATCACGCCCTCGGCTGGATCCGTAGTCCTCGGGGGCCGTGACATCAACGGTAAGAAGGCGAGCGGGGCAGCCGATGCGTCTCAGGTGCTGCAGGCGGTGTTTCAGGATCCGTTCGGATCACTCAACCCCGCCCGCACGGTAGGGCAAACGCTCCTCGAGCCGCTCGAGGTACGCGGTCGCCTGGGCCGTTCCGTCGCCGACGCGCGGCGGCGCGAGCTGTTGGAGAGTGTCCGCCTGCCCTCGAACTCCTCTACCCGGTATCCGCACAGCTTCTCGGGTGGCCAGCGCCAGCGCATCGGCATCGCGCGGGCGCTGGCGCCGTCGCCACGACTGCTGGTGTGCGACGAGGCGGTCAGCGCGCTCGACCTGATCAGCCGTGCTCAGGTGATCAATCTCCTCGCGCGGCTTCAGCGCGACGCGGACCTCGCGATGCTGTTTATCGCGCACGATCTAACGATCACCACACACCTCTCACACCGCACCGTCGTCCTCTACCGCGGGCGCATCATGGAGCAGGGGCCCGCCGAGACAGTCCATCATCGTCCGCTTCATCCGTATACCCGTGCGCTCCTCGCTGCGGTGCCGGTCCCTTCGCCCCGGCTGCAGCAACGCCGGCGGGAGGAGCGCAAGAATGCGGTGGCGATGACAACGGCAAACGCCGCAGTGGCACCGAGGGAGGGCTGCCCATTCGCGCCGCGCTGCCCCTTCGTCTCCGACATCTGCTGGTCCCAGCGGCCGGCCGACACCGTCATCGGTGAGGTGACGGTGGCATGCCATCGATTCGATCCCAGCTCGGGCCACCCGGACCCCGAGCGAGTCGAGACATCGACCGTGCGCGCCCCGGCCTCCCCCGCATCGGCCGTTCCTCCGCCGGCCGTCGCTGCGAGCGGGAAGCTAGCGTGAGACCAGCTGAGAATTTTCCGTCGACGATCGTGCCGGCTGCACCCGATGGTGCCGCCGGCGTGGCGGATCGGTGGGCCGTGGCGATGTTCTCGTTCACACCGAGCATCGTCGACGGCGCACGCCGTCCCCAGCAGATACTCGTCGATGCCGTCCGTGGAGGGGCAGCCTCCGGGGTCGGGCTGGACGGCTTTCAGCACTTCGTGACCTTCCCTGATGTCTCCGATGAGGAGGCCGTGGCGTTCCGGGCGGACGTCGAGCGGCTGGGCATCTTCGTCACCGAGCTCGGACTGTACGACGATGTGTTCGTGCAGCCCGGTCGCCGCGCAACGATCGCCGAGCGTGCAGGGCACCTCGAACGGCAGATACGGTCCGCAGTCAAGCTCGGATTCGCGCGGGTCAAGCTCGGCTGGGGCACTGACTTCGAGCTTCTGGATCAGCTCGCTCCCTGCTTGCGCTCAACCGGGGTTACCCTCCTGGAAGAAGCACAGGGGCCGCTTCGGGCGGGCACCGACGACTACGAACGGCGCCTGGCCTACGCCGCCGCGCACGCCGACCACTTCGGGTTCGTCTTCGACCTGTCCGCTTCCATGGCGGATCTTCCGGTGACGTTCATCGAGGAACTCCACCGGCTCGCCCTCCCTCCGGAGGTCATCCGGCTGCTGGCGGACGAGTGGGCGGAGGACCGCAGTGGATCGTTGCGCGATCGGGTCACCGCGATCACATCCAGTCTGGATCTTGGAGCCGATGAAAGGCTGCGCCTGATGACGCCGTTCACGAGGTTCGGCAACGCCACGGTCTCGGATTTCCGTGATCTGTTCGCACACCTCGGTGGCGTTCACGTCAAATTCTGGGATCTCAGCGACGACGACGGCCGCGTTTCCCGCCCCATCGCAGACCTGGCGAGGGAGCTCGATCGTGTCGGTTACCAGGGATCAATCACTAGCGAATGGGGAGGCCACGCATGGCTGGACTCGTTGACTCACGACTCACTCCGCATGGTTCGAGCGCATCGAGCGCTGTATCTGAAGACGGTGGACCGGGGATGACCGTGTCACGTCCCCGCGCGGTCATCGCGGGCTTTGGTTTCGCCGGCAGTAAGCTGCACCTCCCGTTGCTGCGAGACGCAGGCTTCACCGTTGTCGGGGCGCTTGCGCGGTCGGATGCGGCCGCCGAGCGCGCGGCAGCGCTCGGCATCGCCGCGACAAGAGAACCGGCGTCGCTTTCGGAGCTGCGGCCGGACGTGGTGATCGTGGCAGTCCCCGATGACGCACATGAAGCCGTCGTCGATGAGATCCTCCCCTTCTCGCCCCGCGCGATCGTTGTGGACAAGCCTGTCGCGCCGACGGTCGCCGCAGCCGTTCGCATGGCCGAATCGGCGGCCTCGGCTGGTGTCGCGCTCGTCCCGTTCCACAATCGACGGTGGGACGGGGACTACCTCACCCTGAAATCGGTCGTCGACGAGAACCGGCTTGGCGATCTCATTCGCGTGACATCTCGCTTCACGCACTGGTCGCCGAAGTCGGGCGCGGGGTGGCGTTCGCAATCCCGCTGCGGAATCGACGGCTGGCTTGGCGACCTTGGCAGCCACCTCGTCGATCAGCTCGTCCACCTGCTCGGCCCCGTCGAGTCCGTGTCCGCCGAGATCCGATCCGTACGTCACCCGGGTGGACCCAACGATGACTGCTTCCTTCAGCTTCAGCACATCTCTGGGGTGTTCGGACATGCCTTCATGTCGGCGGTAGCACCCCCTGCTGGCGCGCGATTCGAGGCGCAGGGGAGAGAGGGATCGTTCCGCATCGAGGGGACGGACCCGCAGTTCGATCAGATCTTCCAGGGCGTCAACCCGGGCGAGCCCGGCTGGGGCGAGAACTCCAGCCGTGCGAACGGAGTCATTGCGGGGTCGCTCACTGCGGAGGTGCCCACGGCAGCGGGCGACTGGACGAACTTCTACCGGGCTCTGGCCGAGCACCTGGATGCGGGCGCACCGGCGCCCGTCGACATTCAGGACGCCATCCACGGACTGCGGGTCCTGGATGCAGCCCGCCGTGCAGCCGCGACGCGCTCTGTCGTCGAAGTCGTCTGAGCGAACGCTCGTCAGCCGAGAGGGAACGCATGCCCCTGACATACCCCGTGCTGCGAACGGACTCGCTATCGATCCGGGAGCGTTCGCTGGAGATCCGCGTCTGGCTACCGTGGATGCGCAGTCTTCCCTGGACCTGCATCACCGACGTCGCGGTCGAAATCGATGGGCGAGCCCTTGAGGGTGGCGTGGCGGTGTTCGATGACGTGGAGATTCCTTTGCGGGCAATCGTCGAGCTGCCCGGCTACTGGATGGTGGGTACATCGCTGGCGGTCAGGGTGCCCCACGCGCCGGCGTCGGTCGGCGAGCGGCCCGTCCGTGTGCGGGTCACCGCCGCGATTCCCTATATCTATTCGGACTCCGGGCCGCTCACCGTGACGTCGACGGGCGAAGCGACGCTCAACGACGCCGGAGAGGCATCGCCCGTCACAGAGGCGAGACAGATGCAGTCCCAATCATTGATTGACAAATAGTGAAAAGGCTAAGTACTATTTTGAGCAGTAATCGAGCAGACGACGCTCGCCCGGCTTCGACCGGCGCTGTGCACGTCATCAATGGAGAGACGATCGTGTCGAACACCGAACAGACCACCGCTGAAGTGCCGTCCTGGATCCCGGGCGACTGGTACATCGACCCGACGCACAGTCAGATCACCTTCACCATCCGGCACGCTGTGGTGGCCGTGCGCTGTGCCTTCCTCGATTTCAGCGGCGACATCCGCATGGGGGACTCGCCCGAGGACTCCGAGGTGCACGTCGAGATCAAGACCGCCTCCTTCACCAGCGGCTTCGAATACCGCGACAATCGCGTGCGGACCTTCGACGACCTGCTCTGGAGTGAGAAGTTTCCGACCATCACGTACGACTCCGTGCGTGTCACCAAGGAGCCGGATACCGACAAGTACCGCATCTCGGGCAACCTCACCGTGCTCGGCGTCACCCGGCCGGTCGACCTGGACGTGAAGTTCCTCGGTCTCGGCCGCGTCGAGGAGTACGGCACGCGAGCCGGCTTCATCGCCCATGCGCGCATCGACCGGCGAGACTTCGGCCTCACCCGTGACACGAGTGTGCTGGTGAGCGACCGCCCCCTGGGCGATGGGAACCGGCTCCTCGGCTGGACGCTCGATGTCGAGATCAACCTCGAAGCCGTTCTCGCCTCGGACCCGGGCAAGTATGGCGTGAGCCGGATTCGCGGCTGACGAGACCGCGATGACTGCGCACAGACAGAACATCGCGAGGGTAGGCCGACTCTCTGAAGGAGGCCGATTCGCCGAAGTCCTCGAACACGTCGAGAGCATCGGCGACGTCCTCCGGTCGACAACGGACGAGTCGGAAGAAGCCGGCCGCTTGGCCACGTCGGCGTTAGAGGCCTTGCGTGAGAGCGGTGCCATGCATATGCGCGCTCCGCTGGAGCTCGGCGGCTCCGACCTCGCACTGGCCGAGCAGATGAGCGTGATCGCGAGACTTGCCGAGTTCGATTCGGCCAGCGCCTGGTGCACGATGGTGGCGAACAACGGGATCGGCGCCATATCCGAGTATCTCGACGATGAAGGCATCGCGGAGGTCTACGCGGCACAGCCCAAGCCGATCGGGGCCGCTGTGGCGGCCGTGGGCGGCCCGGCCACGCCGGTCGCAGGCGGCTACAAGGTGAGCGGACTCTGGCGATTCTGCAGCAACGTTCACGGGGCGGACTGGGTGCGCTGCACCGCGCTCGTCGAGGGTGATCCGGGGCATCCCGTCATGATCGTTGTTCCCCATGAGGATCTGCAGATTAAGCCCACGTGGCGCGTCACAGGCCTCCGGGGGACCGGGTCGGCCGACTTCATCCTCGAGGACACCTTCGTCCCCGCGCGCCGCACCGCCGACATGCGGGCCCGTACGCAGCTGAGAGGCGACCGTGACTACACGCGGGACGTCGGCGGGGCGCTGGCGGTGTACGAACATGCCGCATTCGCGATCGGACTCGCCCGCCGGGCGCGCACGGCCCTGGCCGAGTCGCTCCGAAACAGCCCCGATCGCGCGCAACGCGAGGTCGTGAAGGACGAGTTCGCGCGAGTGTGCCTGGAGATGGATGCGGCAGAACTGCTCGCGTTCTCTGCGTTCGGGGCTGTCGACGATCCTGAAGCGACGTGGAGCAGCGATCCTCTGCAGGGACTCCCCGCCGTCGCGACCTACGTCACCGAATTGTCGCAGCGGTGCATCGCGCTGGCCGGCCGGCGCGCCGGCAGCCGAGCTCTGTTCGTGCCGAACGAGTTCGACCGTCTTAGTCGCGACATCACCGCCGCGCTGGCGCACGCACTCGTGAACGACGCCAATTACGCCCGTTTCGGCGAGCACCTTATCGCGTTCGGCGCGGCACCACAGCTGGCGTCGGCCTAGGCGGACAGCGCTCTTCCTAGCCGGGGTACGGCAGACTCAGGCTAACTGATTGATTGACAAATAGTTGGATCTTTAAGTACATTGAGCTTGAGCGGCGATACTGCGATCGCCGACAACGATCGATCGGGTAGAGGACGAGGATGTCAACTGTCGAGACGCCGATGTGGCTTAGAGCCACCTCGGCAGATGAAGATCTGTCGCCAGACGCGTTCAAGGCGGTCTTCCGGGATCACCCTGCCGGCGTCGCCGTCGTCACCGCCCAGGGCGGTGACGGCCCCGTTGCGATGACGGTGAGCTCGCTGTTCTCGGTCAGTGCGGTGCCGCCACTTCTCGCGTTCTCGGCGTCTGCGCTGTCGTCCGGCACGCCCGGCATCCTCGGCGCGGAGTTCCTCATGATCCACATGGTCGACGAAGCCAGCTTGCCCCTCGCCCAGGTCTGTGCGACCAGTGGCGCGGACCGGTTCAGCGGCGAGCTTCCATGGGCCCGCCTGGCCACCGGCGAACCGTACTTCCTACAGCCAGCGGTGCGGATCCGCGGGCAGGTCGTGCGCTGCGTCGATGCCGGTTCGTCGACGATCGTCATCGTCCGCGCCCTCGAGGTGATCTCGAATGCAGTCCCGACTGCCGCATCGCGGCCGGTCGTCTATCACGATCGCAGCTGGCACGTGCTAAGCGACGACTCCCGAGTGGGGGAGTCGCCGCGGAAAGGCACGGCAGGCCGAGTCGCCGCAGGAGGCGCATCGGAGGCCGGGAAAGGATCAGCTGGTGACTGCTGAGCTTGTGTGGAACGTTGAGTTCTCTGAGTGGCAGGCCGACGCCAAGACCCGCGAGGCGGCGTCGCACCCGCAATCTGACGCATCGGCGACGGATCCCCGCGTGCTGCGCAACGCGCTGGGGAACTTCGCCACCGGCGTCACGGTGGTGACGTTCGAGGCGGGTGGCAAGTTCCGCGGGGTGACCGTCAATTCGTTCACGTCGGTGTCGCTGGATCCGCCGCTCGTCCTTGTGTCGCTGATGCGATCCAGCCGATCGCTCGCGTACGTGCAGGATCGACCGTTCGCCATCAACATCCTGAGCGACGCGCAGCTGAGGACGGCACTCGAGTTCGCGGGGAAGCCTCAGGGGCACCCGATTGAGTGGGTCACGGACGGAGTCGCCCCCCGCCTGGGGAACTCCCTGGCACACTTCATCTGCGACCCCTGGGCGGGGTACGACGGAGGTGATCACCTCCTGCTCCTCGGGCGTGTTCTCGACTTCGGACAGCAGGACGCGATCGATCCGCTCCTCTTCTATAGGGGCAGCTGGGGAGCATTCGGCCCGCACGCATCAGAAGGAGCATCGGCATGAGCGGCTCGACCCGAGTACTTTCGACCGCCGAACAGCTGCGCTCGCGACTGGCGCCGGCCCTGGACATCTTCCAGGCTGAGGCCGAGACGGCGGAGCGGCTTCGCCGACCCACACCCGCGACACAGCGAGCGCTGCGCGAGAGCGAGGTCTTCACGCTGACGGTGCCGGCAGAGCTCGGCGGAATCGATGCTTCACCGCTCGAGGTGCTCGATGTGGTCTCGGAGGTCGCCTACGCCGACGCATCCATTGGATGGCTTCTCATCGCGTTGCACACCGAGACGGCACGCGCGGCCGTGGAACTCGACGACGCGGCGGCAGCGCGCGTTTTCATGACCGAGGACCCGCCGCTCATCGCAGGCCCGGCGGCCCCGGTAGGGTCCGCGCGGCGGGTGGGTGACACTCTGGTCGTCTCGGGCTCCTGGAAGCTCGCATCCGGACTCCCCCTCGCATCACACGTGCGTGTGTCCGTCCGGATCGACGACGATGTCGTCGTCGTGCTGCTTCCACGCGAGACGCTTGCCGTCAGCGACAACTGGAATGTCCTCGGTCTTAGAGCCAGCGCAGGTCTGGACTTCACATGCGATGACGTCCCGGTTGCCGCTGACTTCATCACCAATGGGACGGTGCTGAGAGGCGGTGCGTTCCACCGGCTCTCTCCGGCACTGACCATCGGCCTGAATCAGGCTGCGTGGGCGTTCGGGGTCGGCCGTCGGCTTCTCGACGAGCTCGCCGCACACGCCACCGAGCGTACCGAATCCGCGGCTGCGTCCTTCGGCGACGAGTTCTACGTCGAACTGGGTCGCGGCGAGGCGCGACTGCGCTCCAGCCGCGCCCTTCTCAACGAGGTGTGGTCGCAGAACGAGATCCTTGTCGATCCCGGAGGCAGTCTGCCTGTCGCGCAGGTGACGCTGAGCCATCTCGCGCACTCGCAGACCGTCCGGACCGCACGCGAGATCGGCGCGCTCGTTCATCGGTTCGCCGGTCCTGCCGTCATCCGCGATGGCGTTCTGCAGCGCTTCTTCCGCGACGTCCACGCCGGAATGATGCACCGCGGATCGTCCGCCGTCGTGACGGAGAACTGCGGCCGAATGTTCGCCGGTGCGCAGGGTGCAGGCTACGGCTGGAACGGCTTCGATCTCGTGGCCCCAATGAAGGAGAATCCATGACAAGCGACCGCAATGTCGTCATCATCGGCGGAACGAGCGGAATCGGGCTTGCGCTCGCGCAGAGGCTCGTTGCGGAAGGATCTCATGTCGTCATCACGGGACGCGACCGCGAGCGAGCGCAGCAGGTGGCGGAGGGCATCGGCGAGAACGCCGTGGGAATCGGGCTGGACCTCGCGAAGCCGGACTCAATCGCCGAGAGTCTCGCCTTCGTTGAGCGCGTCGACGGACTTGTGCTGTCCGGGGTGGAGCGCGATAACAACACGGCACGGGAATTCGACAAGGACCGTGCATCGCGTCTGGCCACCATCAAGCTGATCGGCTACCTCGAGACGATCCACGTACTGGCAGATCGCATTCCGGCGACCGTGGACTCGGGCATCGTCATCATGGGAGGCATCGCCAGGTACCGTCCGTACCCCGGTTCCCTCACCGTCTCCACAGTAAACGGAGGGGTGGAAGGCATGGTGACCGCGCTGGCGCTCGAGCTCGCCCCGATCCGGGTGAACGCCTTGCATCCCGGCATCATCGGCGATACCCCGTTCTGGGCGGGAAAGGAGCCCGCGTTGGCGCAGTACCGTTCCCGCACGCCGGGTGGTGAGCTGGCAACCGCTCAGGACGTCGTGGACGCCACACTGTTCCTGCTCCACAATCGGGGGGTTTCGGCCGCGTTCCTGCATGTCGATCGTGCCACTCTCGCATCGTGAACTATGACACGAAGGACTAGGCGCACGCGGGACGAGGGAAACGCATCTTCGAACGGGAGGATTCCGCACTTCCGCTGGATGCTCACGGGATTGCTCATGGCGATGGCGCTGGGGGCGCTCGACCAGACCATCGTCACGACCGCCTTGCCGACGATCGCGGGGGACCTTCACGGACTCGACTACCTTGCTTGGGTCGCAACTGCCTACATGCTTGCGGCGACGATCGGTCTTCCTGTCTATGGAAAGGTCGGCGATCTCGTCGGCCGCAAGCCGGTGTTCGTGTTCGCGATCGTCCTCTTCCTGGTCGGCTCAGCGCTCGCCGGCGCATCGCAGAGCATCGAGCAATTGGTCGTCTTCCGCTCCATTCAGGGGCTCGGTGGAGGCGGGCTAATGATCGGTGCCCTCGCGATTGTGGCGGAAGTTGTCGCTCCCCGTGATCGCGGCAGGCTCATGGGAGTCATCGGCGCCGTTTTCGCGTTCGCCAGTGTCGCAGGCCCCCTCGTGGGCGGTTACGTGACGGACACCATTGGCTGGCGTTGGGTCTTCTACATCAACGTGCCGTTGGGTGCTTCGGCGCTCGTGCTGGTCGTGCTGACCCTGAGAGTTTCAAGGCCAGAGCGCCGCAGATACCGGTTCGACATCGCCGGCGCTCTCCTGCTCGCCCTTGTGTCAACAGCGATCGTGCTGTTCTCGACGTGGGCGGGAACTACCTACGCATGGCTGAGCCTGCAGACTCTCATCCTTGCGGGAATCGCAGTCGCCGGCCTCGTGGCATTCGTCCTCGTCGAGCGACGCGCACGGGAACCGCTCATCCCGCTGAGCCTCTTCGCCGAACGCAATTTCGTTCTGCCGACCCTCGTAGGAGTCACGGTGAGCATCATCATGTTCGTGACCCTGGCCTACCTGCCGCTGTATCTGCAAATGGTCGCGCGCGTGGATGCCACCGTGTCGGGTCTGATGCTCGTGCCGATGTCGCTCGGGATGCTGGTGTCCACCAGCGTCACGGGCAGGTTGATCAGCGCAACCGGCCGATACAAGCTCTATCCGATCATCGGGTGTGCACTCAGCGGGATCGGCCTTTTCATGCTGTCGAACCTGCATGTCGACTCGCCGCTGGTTACGCTGATCGCCGCGACGACCGTTATCGGCCTCGGTATCGGGTGCTCGATCCAGAACCTCACACTCATTGCGCAGAGCAGCGTGTCCTTCGACGTGATCGGCGCGGCGACATCCAGCCAGAGCTACTTTCGTCAGATGGGGGCCTCGATCGGGATCGCCATCGTCGGGGCGGTGTTCGTCGCTCGGTTAACTGACTCACTGTCCTCCCTCGGGGCGTCAGCTAGTGGGCGGTGGGGATCGCTCACCCCCGCTGAGCTGGCCACACTCTCCGACGCCGTGCAGCAACGGGTCGCGACCGCGTTCGCCGATGCGCTGCCACCGGTCTTCGTGTTCGGGGTGCCGCTCGCCCTCGCTGGTCTCGTCTTTGCAGTGTTCATCGAACAGCGACCGCTGCCGCGCGTTCGGGCGGGTCTCAGCGCGGGGGCGCCGATCACGGACTAGCTCCGTCGGGCGCTTCGCGGGGGCAACGCTCGAGCGGGACCGCCGGCTTACAGTGCCTCGTTCGCCTTGGCCCCACGATGCCACGCGAGGATTCGTCTCTCTACGAGGGCGAACAGCAGGTTGAGCCCATAGCCCAACACTCCGAGCAGTACCAGGCCGGCCCAGAGCGAAGTCATATCGAAAGTGCCTTGGGCGTCGACAAGGAAATACCCGATACCCGATCCTTGACTCGCCCCGAACAGTTCAGTGACGACGGTCACTATCAGGGCGACCGCGATCGCGACCCGCAAGCCGGCGAAGATCTGTGGTGCCGCGGCGGGCAGGATCACGAACCGGTAGCGATCGGCCCCCCTAATCGAATAGGAGCGCACGGAGTCTCGGAGAGTGAGGTCGATCGACCGCACTCCATCCATGGTGTTAATGAGGACCGGCCACATGCACGCGAGGACCACGACCGTCACCTTCTGGGCATCACCAAGTCCGAGAAACAAGGTCACGATGGGGATGAGAGCGACGCCGGGCAGCGAGCGGAAGAACGTCACGAACGGCAGGGCCGCCAAGCGGACGGTCGAGTACACGCCCAAGATGACTCCCCACCCGATGCCCAGCAACGTCGCGACTGCGAAGCCGATCACAAACCGCACCAACGTGGGCAGGACGATCTCCCCGAGCCCACTGCCGCCGAAGCTCTCGATGAATTGTGCGGCGATGGCGGGGGGCGTTGGAAAGAAGAACGTCCGGGCCGGGTCAACCGCGGGCATGACGACGCCCACCGCGAACCACCAGACGAGGATGATTACGACCGGCGCGACGATCCGGACACCCAGCAGCGGTATCTTCCGAGACATCTCAATCCTCCTGTCCGCGCTGTGACTCATGCCAGAACAGGAGCCTGCGCTCAAGCTGACCGATGACGAACACCACCAGGTAGCCCGTCATGCCCATCACGAGCACCATTCCGTAGACGGCAGGGTAGTTGCCGACCTGTGCATAGCCGCTCAGCATGCCGCCGAGCCCGATCCCGCCGCCGAGAATGAGCTCGCTCGAGATCGAGACGAGGACGCTCACGACTACGAAGATGCGGAGAGCGGTCGCGATGTATCCGGCAGCGCTCGGAAAGACCACCCGGAGCAGAATCGCGCTCGACGACATGCCGTAGCTGCGCGCGGTCTCGATCGCGACGGGGTTGACGTCCCGAACACCGTACAACGTCTGCAGATAGATGGGCCAGAACACGGTGAACGCGACCAAGAAGACCCGGCTCGTATCAGTCGGGCCCCACATGATCACCACGAGAGGGATGAGCGCGATGGTGGGTAAGGTTCGTAGGAAATCGACGCCGAACAGCAGACCGTTGTATACGTAAGCGTTCCTCCCCGACAGTAGACCTAGCACCAGCGCCGGGATGGCGCCAAGTGCGAAACCGCCGAGTGCGATGACGAGCGTGGAGATCAGGCCGCGTAGGAGGGCACCAGAACCCGCCGACTGCGCGAGTGCGGATCCGATGGCGGGTATACGTGGCAGAAATGTCTCGCTGACGATGACGCCGGCGACCGCGAACTGATAGATGACAAGGAATGCGACAACAGCTAGAGCCGGGATCGCGACCCGCCTGATTGAGGACCAGTAGTGATGCTGTCGGTGCTGTCTGGCCCTGCTAACGGTGGAACCCACGACGCCTCCATAGGGTCGTGCCGGGCCCCATTCCGCGATGGGGCCCGGCCATGATCAGCAGAACTTGGTCTCGACGCCCGAGTAGAAGAGATCGTCGACATCGAGAGGCTTCTGGACCCAGCCGTAGGAGACGATTCCATCCAGCAGAACAGACGTGGCCTCTTCGAAATAGCAGTCGCGCCAGTGGCCCTCGACCTTGGCGGCCGCGGCCGCATTGGGGACCTGCTGCGGGTAGTACTGGGGGAGGAGGGCGCGCCACTCCTCGATGTTCTCGTCAGCGAAGATGGCGGATTCCTGGGCCGCCGCCACGAAAGCGTTGACAACGGCGCGATTCTGGCCCGCCCAGGTCACGTTGACTCCGAACGGAATGATGGGCTGCCCGGTCGCCGTCTCGGCGATCTGGTTGCCGATCGAGCGGTACCCCTTCGATTGAAGGACGGGTACCAGCGCTGAAAAACCACTGATCGCATCCACATTCCCCGCCTCGAGTGCTGCGGGTGCGTCGGCGGAGGCGAGAACCACGAATTCGACCTTCGCCGAATCCCCGCCTGCCTCGTCGACGACCGTCCGAACCCACAGGTCCGAGACGCAGTTGATACACGGAACCTGCACACGTTTTCCTTGCAGGTTTGTCCAGTTTTGGATGTCGCTTTCAGGCTTGACGAAGATGCCGTCGGAGTCGGAGACCTCTTCCGGCGAGGTTACGCCCGCGACTGCCCACCGAACCGGGAGGCCCTTGTCGATCGCAGTTGCGAGCACCGGGGGATTGATCGTAGCGAAGTTCACAGAATTCGAGATCAGGCTTGTCACCGCGACATCGCTCGTCGCGACGTCGACGAACTCGAGGTTCAGGTTGCGCTTCTGAAAGAAGCCTTCCTCGACTCCGAGGCGAAGGTATGCCATCGAGCTCGGCGGCTGAATCCCGACCTTCACCGTCGTCAACTCGGCGGGCATCTCGTCTGTGTCGGCGGTGCTGTCGGGAGTCCGCGCGCCGGCGTCGGCCTGCGCCGCGCAGCCCGACAGCGCGATCGCAAGAGCTGCCGCGGCGATCGCCGCCGATAGGGTTCGGATTCGGTGTGTCATTCTCAGATCTCCGTTCTGAATACCCGGCGGTGGGGCGCCCTCGCCCCACTCACCCTGCCGGGGGCCTGTGCTCGGGCGCCGATACGCCGGTTGGTCATGGAGGCTCCCTCAATCGCCGAGCATGCGCTCGAAATTGGCGTGGAAGACCTTCTCGCGCACAGCGGGATCGAGGATCGCCTGCTTGACTGAGTCGATGGTGCGGGGCGCGAAGCTACTGGTGAAGCCGAAATCAGTACCGAAGACGACGTGATCTTCCCCGAAGAATTCGACTGCTGCCCGGACCGCGATCGGATTCCCGAAGGCCGCGGTGTCGGCATACAGCCGCTTCAGCAACGGAGTCGGCTCGAGATCTTCACGCTCTCGCGGCGGCTCGACAAGCCGTCCCGCGATCATAGGAATGGTGCCGCCGGCGTGATGTGTCAGGATGCGCAGTGCCGGCCATCGTTCGAGGACTCCCGAGTACGCCAGCCGCAGCATGGCGTTGGTTGTGTCGGTGGGCCAGCCCGTCTTCGAGTAGAGCGTGTAACGCGAGCTCTCCTCCGCATCCGGATACTCCGATTGCGAGAGGCGTCGGTTCGGGTGCACCCAGATCGGACGCCGGCGGTCGGCCATGTACTCGAAGAACGGCTCGAAAAGTGGATCGTCGAGGGCCCTCCCTGCGATGTGTGTGTTGATCTGCGCACCAAGAGCGCCGCGCGAGAACGCCCTCTCGAGCTCTCGGATCGTTTCCGGCATGTCGAGAAGTGGTGCCTGCGCCACCCAGCCTCGATACCGCGCGGGGTCGGAACCGGCAAGTTCGGGGAGTTCGTTGTTGGCGAGCCGCGCCAAACGGACGTTGATCGACCTATCGATGTACTCCACGGAGGTGAGCGCCATCGTCAGCACCTGCCGGTAGTCCTGCCCGACCGCGTCCATGATCGCCGCGCGCTCTCGTACTTCGGCAAGCGACGGGTCCTTTGCGAGCATGAGCTGGAAGGCGCGAGATTGCGCGTCGCCGAGCGTCCCGAGCAGTCGAGCAGCTTCCTCGCAGTATCGGGGGGTAAGGATATGCGCGTACGCGTCGACCTTCATGTCACGACGCTCCGGCCGCGAGGAGCGCTCGCTGTTCCGGCGTGGCCCGCTCCAGATACCAGTCAGCGACACGAGTGGGGTCGATCTTGCAATCAAGTACGAGCGGCCCGCGTCCATCTGTCACCCAGCGATCCACGACCTCCAGGTCGGAGAGGGATCGGATCGTGGCAGCCTCTGCTCCGAGGCCCCGGGCGACGGCAGCGAAATCAATGTCTTCGAATTGCGCGCTGGCGGGCGGCAGGCCGAAGCGGTTCAGTTCATGCACCTCCATGCCGAACGCTGCATCGTTCATGATGCAAAGAAGCATGCGAGCGTTGTAGCGGCATGCGGTGTCGAGTTCACCGATGCTCATAGCAGCGCCTCCGTCGCCTGCAACCACCACCGATATCGCGTCTCGTCGCGCGATCGCCGCCCCCACGCCCGAGGCGATGCTCAGTCCCATGGACAGGAATGCCTGCGAGAAGACGTTGGAACGTGCGCCATCCGGTTCGATGTGCCGGATCGGAAAGCCGAAGAAGTGGCCGCTGTCGACGCTGAGTGTGCGCGTTCGCGGCAGGGCCTCGGCCAGGTGGCGGCATACCTCTTCTGCGTCCACCCTGCCGGCCGCCGGAGCCGGACGCGGCGAGCCCGACCCAATCCGGCCCCACGGGCCGCTCTCCTTGCCATTGCGGAGTTTGGACCCGATCAGGTCGGCGACCTGCCTCGCGTCGCCTGCGATCTTGACTGTCGACTCCTTACCCTGCGCGAGCGCCTCTCTGGAGAGGTCGCACCGGACGAAGGCAGTTGTTGTGTCGAAGAGGCGCCCGTGCCGAAGCGTCCACTGATTCAAGCTGGCGCCGAACACAGCGACGACGTCCGCCTTGCTGAGAACCTCGGCCGCTTCCGGGCTAGCGAATCCGCCACAGACGCCGAGGTTGCGCGGGTCGCCGGCGAACATGCCGTGAGCCATGGCGGTCGTTGCGAGCATGGCTCCCGTGGCGTCTGCCAAGCGTTGGAGGGCCACGTCCGCATCAGCCACGACCGCGCCTCTTCCCGCCAGAATCAAGGGTCTCTTGGCTGCAGCCAGGAGCGTGGCAGCGGCGGTGATTGCGTCCTGACGCGGGAGAGGCGGATCGGCAATGGCGGGAAGGGCCGGATGCTCAGCCGACGCCGAGAGCTCGACGACCACCGGCTGGTGAGCGGTGCGCGCAAAGGTGAAGATGGCCTCCAGAGAGTCTTCGACATCGTTGCGGCACAGTCGGACGTAGTGAATCCCGACGGACCTCACGAGTTCTTCCTGCTCCAGGAATTGGGTGTCGTGAGGAGACGGTGCGCGCTCGCCGACAAACAACACCAAGGGGGTTGAACTCTTCCGGCACTCGACGAGGGCGGTGATCCCGTTTGCCAGCCCCGCGCCGCGGGAGACGGTCGCGACTCCGATCCGCCCGGTCACTCGCGCCCAGCCGTCTGCGGCGGCGACCACACCATTTTCGTGCCGCCCCGCGACATATGCCACGTCAAGATCGCCGAGCGCCAGGATCAGGTGCAGGTTGCCGACTCCCATAAGGCCGAACACCGGGGGGGATCCGTGTGCGGCCAGCCATTCCGCGGTATCGATCTGCAGTTGTGTGCTCGTCACTTCGGCCATGGAATCCCTTCACAAGCTCGTCATCGATGCTCGAGTTCTGGGAGCGGCCTGCTCGGTGACCGCCGCTCGCCTCTGTGCCGAGGTCGTTCTCGGCAACGGCGTCCTCGAATCTGTCGATCCTCGGGTCAGATCTTCACCACCGCTGCCCAGTTCGCGGTGGCGAGGATCACGTCGCAAGGAGCATGGCACAGCGAATCTTGAAGGTCAACCAGTTGCATCTCAAATGATGTGAAGGTTGACAGTGGGGTTTTGAAGTCATTACGCTCGCGGGAAGCCAGAAGCGTGGCACGGCGTGCCGGATACAGAGTCACGTGCACATCGAGGGAGATCGTGGATGCTCGAGGTACGCAACGTATCGAAAACGTTTGAGGGGCGGTCGGGTACGGTCCGCGCTCTCGGGGACATTACGTTCACCGTTGAGCAGGGGCAATTCATCTGCATCGTGGGTCCGTCCGGGTGCGGAAAGACCACACTGCTAAGGAGCCTCGCGGGGCTTCAGTCGGTATCCGGTGGCAGCGTGAGGCTCGATGGCGAGCTCGTCAGCAGGCCGCCCGAAAGCATGGCTATCGTCTTTCAGGACTACCGCGCCTCATTGATGCCGTGGCTGACCGTTCGCAAGAACATCCTGCTGCCTCTGCGGCGCAAGAAGCTATCGTCCTCGGAACGACAGCGGTTGATCGAGGAATCGGCTGCTTCCGTTGGCCTCGCGGACTTCCTGGACCACTACCCCTGGCAGCTTTCCGGCGGCATGCAGCAAAGGGTGGCCATCGCTCGCGCGATCGCATATCGTCCTCAGATCATGCTCATGGATGAACCTTTCGCCTCCGTGGACGCGCAGACGCGTGCGGATCTCGAGGACCTCGTTCTGCGCATTCGACGGCAGTTCAAGATGACCATCGTGCTTGTGACTCACGATGTCGACGAAGCGGTTTACCTCGCCGAGCGCGTGGTAGTCCTCAGCAGTCGCCCGAGCCGGGTTGTGGAAGAGGTCGTCGTGAACCTTCCGGAGGAGCGCGATCAGATCACGACCAAGGAACTGCCGGAATTTGGCCACCTGAGGGCGCACGTTTTCCGTGCCGTGAAAGGCGTCGCAGTCCCGACGGCGGCGACGAACCTGGGGGCGGCGTCGTGATTCGACCACTTGCCCATCGCGGTTCGCTTCGCGGGGGAACGGGAGCACCCCGTTGAGCCGTCGGCTCCCGCGCCTGCAAGAGCTTGCGCCTCTGATCCGGTTCCAGGCGCCAACCTGGAGCCAGGAGCGCAGGCTCGCAGCATCCGTCACCATCCATGATCTTCGAAGCATGGCTGAGCGCCGCACACCGCGGGCGCCGTTCGACTACGCGGATGGCGGGGCAGACGAGGAGATCGCTCTTCGCCGGTCGCGTTCCGCGTTCGCGGACGTGATCTTCCATCCGCGAGTGCTGAACGACGTCGCAACCGTCGACACCACGCGGTCGGTGCTGGGCAAGCCGGTCTCTCTTCCATTCGGAATTGCCCCGACCGGGTTCACCCGCATGATGCACGCGGAAGGGGAGTTGGCAGGTGCGGCGGCAGCCGCGGCCGCCGGCATTCCGTTCACCCTCTCCACGATGGGGACTGCATCCATCGAGGAGGTGGCAGCCCGGTCGCGGCAGGTCGACCCAAACGCCAGGACGTGGTTCCAACTCTACGTATGGAAAGATCGCGAGTGCTCCGCCGAACTGATCCGGCGCGCGGCCGCGGCCGGCATGGAGACTCTCGTCGTGACTGTGGACGTGCCAGTCGGAGGTCGCCGGCTGCGGGACGTCCGGAACGGGATGACGGTGCCGCCGTCGCTGACACCTCGAACCGTCATCGATACGGCGCTTCACCCCGCCTGGTGGTTTGACTTTCTGACCACCGAACCACTCAGCTTCTCGTCTCTGGACAAATCCTCGGGAAGCATCAAAGAACTGTTCGAGAAGATGTTCGACCCATCGGTGACGATCGCCGATCTCGCCTGGATCCGCAGCGAGTGGCCAGGAACGATCGTGGTGAAAGGCGTGCAGACCGCAGCTGACGCGGTTCGAGTGGCCGACGCCGGAGTGGACGCCATCGTGCTCTCGAATCACGGAGGGCGCCAGCTCGACCGAGCTCCTACCCCGCTGGACATTCTGCCCGGCGTCGTCCGCGCGCTCGAGCACGTACCCGTACGACCCGAGATCTGGCTTGACTCGGGCATCATGTCCGGAGGTGACATCGTTGCAGCATTGGCACTCGGTGCGAACTTCACATTCATCGGTCGGGCTTATCTTTATGGCCTCATGGCGGGCGGTCGGGCAGGAGTCGATCGATCCATCGCCATACTCCGGAGTGAGATAGAGCGGTCGATGCGACTCCTCGGAGTCGCGCACCTGGACGACGTGACGCCCGAGCACGTCTCGCGACGTTCAGTCCCGACCCTCGTGGGAGCAATCGAGCGCTGATCGTCCGGACGATGCCACCCCTTTCATGCACGCGGCTCTTGCGGCGAGTGCTGGTCGTGGCCCGGTGCCAAGGAGAATCGTTCCTGATAGAGATGCTCCACGCTGCCACCGTGGCACGGGATTCGTGACAAGGCATGCTCATGCCGTCCGCACGACGGGAAGCCGAGTAGCGGGCTTCGTCGGCACGCCCATCCACTGTGCTGCGGCTGCTAGGGAGTTGGTCCTGAAGCGCTGGCGGCGACTCCCTGGCGGAACTGATCTCGCGGCGCGTCTATGTCCTGCACGTCGCGCGCCGAACCACTTCCATCTGGCATATGCCGAGGAGGCGATCGCCCGAAACGCGGCTCGTTCGACGGAGGGCACAGCCAATCCGATTCGGCGCCCGATTGGCGTGGACGCGGAGCAAGTGCGACACGTCCGCGACGAAGCCTGCCGGTGAGCCCGATTGCCGACCACCGTGCCACTTGCTCCCATCCCCGCCCGCGGCTCTGAGGGTTGACTGGCGCAACACCGACCGAGTTTGCAGCCGTTAGTGGGCCGATATTGTCCGAACGCTCGCCCCCGGCAGGACGGCGTCCACCCATCGCCCGCTTTGGGATGGCTGAGCGGCGAGCGGCCACCGGGGTTGTCCAGGGAATCGCCGGTGGGGAGCGACCCGACGATCCAGCTCAAGTTGCGGCAGGACGGTGGGCGTTTCGGCAGCGCCTCCGGCTGGGCTTGGCCGCGCCGACCAACTATTACCGCTATGCGGTATTCAATCCGCCGTGGACGGACAGCGCCACGTTGCTACGAAGGTCGTCGATTGTCCTCTCACTTGAGCGGTGCTTCTCGGGCGATCCTCTGAAGGATCCGGTGTGCCAGGCGCATGAACTGCGCGGTGGCTGGGGAGATGGCGCCGCCCTTGCGCGTCACGAACGCGTAGTGCTCCACGATCGGCGGGTCCAGCGGCGCCCACGACAGCCCACGCGCCCGCATGAACTGGCGCCCGACGTGGAATGAGACGAGCGAGTCGCCGACACCCCGCGCCGCGAGCTCGAGCGCGTGGGTCTGGAACTCGACCTCGACGATCGGGTGGATGACGGCGCCCTCGCGCTGGGCCCGCTCGGTGAGCGAGACGCGCAGCGGGTCGTCGTGCGACCAGCGTGCCTCTGACAGGATGAGCGGCCGCGACGCGAGGGTCGCGATGTCGATGGGTCCGCTCGCGTGCTCCGGGTTGCGCGAGACGTACACCGCCTGATCGCGGAAGACCGAGGGCGTCAGCTCGAGTTCCCGATCGTCCACGGGCAGCTGAACGAGCCCCGCCTCGAGGTGCCCGTCACGCACCTCGTCGGCCACCTCCGACGAGTTGAGCCCCACCACCTGGATGCGCACCGACGGGTGCAGCTCGTGAAACTCCCGGATCAGATCGGTGAGCAGATACAAGTGCGCGCTGTTGAAGGTGCCGAACGAGACCGTGCCCTCCTCGAGCGATCGCAGACGCTTGCTCCAGTCGGCGAGTTCGCGGGCATCGCTCAAGGTGCGTTCCGCGAGCGGCAGCAGCTGCTTGCCGGCATCGGTCAGCAGCAGCCGTCGAGACGTGCGCGTCAAGACTGGGTTCCCAACAGCGAACAACGCATCGAAAGGCCGGAACTCACATGCAGGACCCTCAGCAAACCGTCGTCGTCACGGGAGCAGCATCCGGGATGGGACTGTCCACTGTCCAGACGTTCCTGCGCTCCGGATGGAAGGTCGTCGGCCTACCGCGGGAGCGCGGTCGCTCGTGATCTGCGCCGGGGGCGAGCGGGCGTGATCGGGCTGTACCTCCCCGTGGATGTGGGGATTTTCGAGTACTACATGCGCTTCGTGTTCGGTGCAACAGCGCGCGCCCGCGACGAGGGATTCGCGCTGACGATCCTGTTGGCTGGACGGGACGCCGTCTCTCAGCAGGAAAACCTGGACGGGGTTCTCATCGTCGATCCTCTGGCCGGCGACGATGGCGTGGCCGCCCTGCTGTCGCACGGTGCACCTGTTGTCAGCAGCGAGCATCCGCCCGATCTCGACGGCGGATCCGCGATCGTGGTAGAGCCCGATCACCGCGCGATCATGTTCGCACTCCTGGATCATCTCGCCGACCGTGGTGCGCGTCGTCCCGCGTTCATCGGCGCCGGCGACACGTCGACATGGGGGCGTCGTATCGCTGCCGAGTATCTGACGTGGTGCGGTCTGCGTCGCGTCGAGCCGGTTCTTCACCAGACGTCGTTCACGGCGTCGGCTGAAACTATCGGCGGAATCGCCGATGACCTCCTCCGGAGGACTGAGCCCCCGGACGCCATACTCACTGCGCCCGACGGGGCAGCGCTAGGAGTGTTGGACGCGGCCCGTTCGCACGGACTGGAGGTAGGAAGGAATCTTCTCGTGGCCGCCGCAGTCGACAGCACAGCGTTCAAATTCGTCGAGCCCGGCATTACTGCAGTCGACCTCCACCCCAGCGCACTCGGGGCTCGCTGTGCACAGCTGCTTCTGGACTGGGTGGACACGGGGGTCCGCCCGAATGATGCTGAGCCGGTGCCATTTGAACTCATCGTGCGGGGGAGCACACGCGGGGCCGAGTAGCTAACGCGGGCACGCGAAGCGGGCGCCCGGACATCCGCCAGGCCCGGCTCCGGACATGCGCAGGCCGCCGCGGTCTGGGTCTACGCCGCTGTCGGCCTCGAGGCCCTCGCGCCCCTCACGCGCATCACCCCGATCGAAGGAGACCAGCCATGACCGAAACCGTCTCTGACGTGAAGCTCGGAGCAGCACTCGACAGCTGGCGTGAATTACAGGTCCATCTCGAGGCTGGCGGCCGCAGTGCGGCAATGAAGATCCAAACGAGGGTCGAGGAAGCCCCGATGCGCTGATTCTGCTTCATGTCAGCCAAGATCGCGTGTGCCTCGGCCGTGGCTTGCCATCTCGCCTTCGGTGACCAAGCCCAACTCACCTCAGCCCAGATGCTTCTCCGAGCTATTGGTTTTCGACCCAGGCAGAGAGTGTGGTGACGGCTTTGCGGCCTTCGCTGGTGAGGACGTGGCGGTAGGGGTCGGATGCTTCGGGGCTGCCGTGCCCACTCACGCCGGCGGCGGCAGCCCAGGGGATACCGGCGTGCTCGGACAGGGTGACGTAGGTGTGCCTGAGCCAGTGGGTCGTCGCGGGGGGCTCGTCGATCCCCGCTTGGGTCAGCACGGTGCGGAGGTGGTCGTTGTCGTCGGTGTTGGTCTTCGGCGCCCCGTTCGCGCGATGCCACACCAGCCCGTACGGGTTTGGCCCATCGTCGCTGCGGCGGAGCTTTTGGAGTTGCTGGACGGCGGCGGGGGTGAGGGGGATCTGTCGGGGTGTGTCGTTCTTGGGGCGGACCAGCACGAGCCGCCCCTCCAGCGGGACGGCTTCGAGGGAGTCGGAGATCTCCAGGATGCGCCGCGGGCAGTTCCCGGCCCGTTTTTTCCCGCAGGTGCCGTTACAGCCGTGTCGGAAAGAGGCTTCGGTGAGTGACCAGGACAGTTCCGCGACGGCGCGGTCGAAGTCGATGTCTTCCCACCGCAGCGCCATGGCCTCGCCGCTGCGCAGCCCGGTCAGCAGCCCGAGCGTGACCCGAGCATCCTCGACCCGGAGGAGCGCTTTGGCCTGTTCGCGGGTGAACGAGTCCTTCGCCTTCCCCACCCGTCCCCGCCGCGGCGGGCCGAGCATCGCGACGTTCTCACCGGAGAGGACCCGTTCTGATTTCGCGTATTCGAGCATGGTGACCAGGGTGCGGTGAGCGCTCGCGACGCTGGCATACCCGGCACCCGACGCGCGGATCGCGGCGTGCATCCGCCGCACGTCCGCCGGCGTCAACTCCGAGACCACGCGGCGGCCGAGGGCGGGGAGGATCTTGGTGCGTACGTTGGAGCGGTAGTTGGTGAGGGTCTTCGGCTTCGCGCGATCCGCCACATCGGCCAGCCATACCTCGGCCAGCTCGGCGACCCGGGTGGACCGATCCATCACCATGCCCAGCGAGTCGCGCTCTCGGAGCATGGCGTTGAGCTTCTTGACCGCCTCGTCCTTGCTCTTGGACATCCGGGCCTTCTGCACCCGCTTCCCGGTGACCTCGTCGAAGCCGACATCGAGCACCGCGCGCCACATCTTGCGGGACTCCACCCAGTACAGGGCGCCCTGCCCGTGCTCACGCGACTTAGGCATGACCGTCACGATAACAACGGTGTACACAAGGGTGTACACATGAGGGTGGTGTCACAGCACGCGCTATGGGAAATCGACCGGCGGAGATCCGCGGAAAATCGATGCTCATCGAAGGCATCGAGACCGTGGCCGTTGCTTGGGAAGCAGAAGTTCTGCCATTGAACTACAGCCCCGAGGAGCGGAGCATCGTCTGCTCCAGCTGACAATCTACACGACCCGGCTCGCGGATCCGCAGACCGTTCCGCGGCGCAGAGCCGGGGGACGCAGCGTGGGTGATCCTGAGGGATGCGGCCCGACTCCGGAGGGCGGGGTCTTGCGGGCGCGTCCGCGTCGGCGCTAGTCTGCGGCTGTTAGCGCTAAACGTGAGCGCTAACACGCGATGCGGGACGGCGATGTCGGTGCACGAATCCGGCTGTCGGCGGCCCCGACCCGGTTGATCCACGCGGAGTGGCGCGGATCGTCAGGGTCGGGCGGAGGACACCTGCGGCGTGAGCGCCGGCGGTGTGCTGCGCAGTGCATCCGCGCGCCGTACGGCGCGCTTCGTCTGAACCACCTCGGATCGACCGGTCCGAACGAAGGGATCGCAATGAACAAGCGCTCGGGTACCGCCAAGCGCGTGGTGTCGCTCCTGACCGTCGGCGCCCTCCTCGGGGCCGGCATGCTCGCGGGAACGACCGCGGCCAGCGGCCAGGAGCCGACTCCGCCAGACGCGTCGTACACGTCGACCGATGCGGGCGACGGCACCTACACCGTGCCGCTGCTCAACTCCGACGTGCCTGACGTGAGCGTCACCATGGTGCCGGCCGCCGAGAACGACGAGCACCGCGACACGTACTACATGATCTCGACGACCATGCACCTGAGCCCTGGCGCGCCGATCATGAAGTCGTACGACCTCGTCAACTGGGAGACGGTCAACTACGTCTACGACCGCCTCAGCATCGGCGACGCGCTGTCGCTGCGCAACGGCAAGGAGTCGTACGGCCAGGGGCAGTGGGCGTCGTCGATCCGGTACCACGACGGGCGGTTCTACGTCCTGTTCAACACGAACAACGTCAACGGCGCCTACCTCTTCACGACCGACGACATCGACCACGGCGCCTGGCAGAAGACCGCGCTCGGACGCGGGTTCCACGACCCCTCGCTCTTCTTCGACACGGACGGCACCGCGTACATCTTCTACGGTTCGGGATCGACCAGCGCGGTGAAGCTGAGCGCCGACCTCAAGACGGTCGTCGCAGAGTATCCGTCGATCTTCTCGGCCGCCGACTACGCGGGACGGCCGTACATCGGCGGTCTGTTCGAGGGCGCCCAGGTCTACAAGATCGGCGAGTACTACTACGTGTTCATCATCACGTGGCCGAGCGGGGGCAACCGCCAGGAGGTCGTGTTCCGCTCCAAGTACCTGCTCGGAAAGCACCAGGCACCGGGTGGCGCCAACACCTACGAGGCCCGCAGCGCGCTCGACTCCAACGGCTTCGCACAGGGCGGGCTCGTGGAGATCACTCACGAGGGCGCCGCATCCGACTGGTACGGCTTCTTCTTCCGCGACACCTACCCCGTCGGGCGGATCCCGGCCCTGATCCCCGCGACCTGGACTGACGGGTGGCCGACGTTCGGGAACAACGGCGTCGTGCCGTACGGCGGCACGTTCGAGAAGCCGATCCGACTCACGCCCGACCAGGAGAACCTCGAGCGGCAGAAGTCGATCGTCGCGTCCGACGACTTCGACAACGACGCGCCGCACCGCGCCTACATGGACGAGGAGTGGGACATCCCTGCCTCGCCGGGCATCGACCCGACGCTGCTCGGCACGAACCTTCTGCAGAACCCGGGCTTCGAGGACGCCACGGTGGCCCCGTGGGGGACGCAGTACGGCGCGACGGTGACGCGCGACACCAGCGGCCCCGCCACCGGAACGGCGGCGCTGCTCGTGTCGAACCGCACGCTCAACGGCTCCGCACCGAACCAGTTCCTCCAGAACACGCTGCAGAAGGGCGTGACGTACACGCTGTCGGCGAAGGTCAAGCACCCGCACACCTCGGCGATCACGTTCAACCTGTGCCTGGATTTCGGCGCCCCCGTGAACCTGCAGTGCGCCTCGGGCGGATCCGTGCCGCCGAACACATGGACGACGATCACGCGGACGTACACGGTCCCCGACAACGCGGTGCTCTCGAACGTCAAGTTCGCCCTCGAGACGCCGTGGGGCAGCCCGCAGCCGGTCACCTCGTCGGTCTCGTACCTCGTCGACGACGCCTCGGTCGTCGGCCAGGTGCCGACCACCGAGGTCCCGAACGCCGACGAGATCGCCTTCAACGGCTCGACCCTCGACACGGCCTGGCAGTGGAACCACAACCCCGACAACCGCTACTGGTCGCTCACCGACCGCGACGGCTGGCTCCGCCTGACGGCAGGCAAGGTCGTGACGGGCGGCTACACCTACGCGAAGCTGTCGACCAAGGACGAGCTGACGTGGTTCGAAGAGGCGCGCAACACGCTCTCGCAGCGGACGTTCGGCCCGAAGCAGTCGGTCGAGACCAGGCTCGACGTGTCGGCGATGAAGGACGGCGACGTCGCCGGGCTGGCGGCGTACGCGCGCAGCTTCGCCTACGCAGCGGTGAAGAAGGTCGGCGGCGAGTACACCCTCGGGATCGTCTACCGCGGGCAGCCCTTCACAGCGGCCATCGACCAGGCCGGTGTCGAGGCCTTCGTCCCGGGGTCGACGGTCGCACTGGGTGCGAACCGCGACGTGTACCTCAAGGCCGATCTCGACTTCGCATCGAACAGCGGGCAGCTCTGGATCCGGTACTACTACAGCCTCGATGGCGCCACGTGGTCGCAGCTGGGCCAGCGCACCGGTCCGCTCACGATGGACTGGAGCCTCTCGCACTTCATGGGCTACCGGGTCGGCCTGTTCACCTACGCCACGCAGTCCGCGGGCGGCTCGGTCGACGTCGACTACTACAGCCTGAGCGATGTGCTGACGGCGGACGGCGCATCGCTGTCGACGGCGGAGCTGGATGCCGCGATCGCGCGGGCGTCGGGCCTCGACGAGGCCGACTATCCCGCGGCGGCATGGACGGCGTTCACGTCCGCGTACTCCAAGGCCGTGGCGGCGAAGGCGAAGGGGTTCTCGACGCAGAACCAGATCGACGCGCCGGCGCGGGCGCTGTCCCGCCAGCTGGCGGAGCTTGCGCTGGTCAAGGCGGCCCCGGCGATCGATGCGACGGCGACGACGGCATGGCGCTGCGTCGCCGGCAAGTCGGTGCTCACCGTCACCGTCGCCAACGGCGACGACGTCCCGGTCAAGGTCGACATCACCACAGCGTTCGGTGCGAAGTCCATCGCCGCCGTCGCGCCGGGCAAGAGCGTGTCGCAGGCGTTCACGACTCGGCAGAAGTCCGTCGAGGCGGGGGCTGCGAGCGTGACGGCGTCGGCCACCGTCTCGGGTGAGACGGTGTCGAGCACGCTCGACGCGCCCTACCCGGCCAGCACCTGTCAGTGACACCCGCTCCCGCCCTCGGCCCGCGTTGCGGGTCGAGGGCGGGCACCACTCGGCGAGCCCGCCGAATCCCTCCTCAGCCCGATCAGAGAAGTGAGTGTGAGATATGCAGAGAACCAGATCGAAGACGTCGCTGCGTGCCATCGTCGGCACGCTCGTCGTCGCCCTGGCACTGAGCGGCGGATCCCTTGTCGCCGCAGCGGCCGAAGGCGACCCCGTCGAGCACCTGACGAACGGGAACATCGAGAGCGGCACCGGCTCGTGGTTCGCCAAGGGCGCGACGGCGAACCTCTCGCTCGGCTACTCGACGCGCCACGGGGGCGCGATGTCGTTGAAGGTCAACGCGCGCACGGCGAACACCGACGGCGCTTACCAGAATGTGGGCCGGCTCGTCGCAGGCGAGTCGTACACGACCTCCGCCTGGGTGCACTTCCGTGACGCCGGCGATCCGACGGTCGCGTTCGCGCTCACCCTGAGCGACGCCGCAGGGCACTCGGTCACGGTCGCGCAGGCCCCGGTGGCCAAGGGCAGCACGGCGGACACCCTGCTGTTCACCCAGATCGCCGGCACCTTCACCGCGCCGACGACCGACTTCGACCTCAAGACCGCTCGCCTGGCCGTCGAGACCGTCGGCGCGACGGTCGTTCCCGACATCTACTTCGTGGACGACGTGTCGCTCGTGGGCAAGGTGGCGCCGAAGCCGCCCCGCCCGGTCGGCACGGCGGACGCCGCCAAGGCGATCGGTTCGTCGAACCCGCTCATGGACTACGAGTACGGAGCCGATCCGTTCGTCATGGAGTACGACGGCCGCGTCTACGTGTACATGACCTCGGACGCCTACCGGCTGAGCTCCACGGGCAAGGCGGAGTACGCGTACGAGACGAATGCCGACGGTGACATCGTCGACAACTCGTACGGGCAGATCAAGACGATCACGGTGATCTCGTCGGGCGACATGGTGAACTGGACCAACCACGGCCAGATCAAGGTCGCTGGCAGGAACAACGGGTTCGGCGTCTCGTCCTGGGCGAGCAACTCGTGGGCTCCGTCGGCCGCGCACAAGACGATCAACGGCGTCGAGCGCTTCTTCCTCTACTACGCCAACAGCGCCGGCGGCATCGGCGTGCTGACGTCGAGCACCCCGGTGGGTCCGTGGACCGACCCGATGAACGGCGCCGCCCTGGTCTCTTCGAGCACGCCGGGGGTCAACAACCTCGCGGGCGCGAACAACGTCGTGTGGCTCTTCGATCCGGCCGTCCTCGTGGACGACGACGGATCGGCGTACCTCTACTTCGGCGGCGGCGTGCCGACGGGGCAGAGCGACTGGCCCAAGACCGGACGCGTCATCAAGCTGGGCGCCGACATGGTGAGCGTGGAGGGTAGCGCTGCGCTGGTCGATGCGCCCGCGCTGTTCGAGGACTCCGGCATCCACAAGTTCAACGGCAAGTACTACTACAGCTACTGCACGAACTTCACTGCGCGCCCGAACGGGCTGCTGATCGACGGCGTCACCCGCACCGTCGGCACCGGCAACATCGCCTACATGGTGTCGGATTCGCCGATGGGCCCGTTCACCTACGTGGATCAGATCATGCCCAACCCGGCGAACTTCTTCGGCGTCGGCGGGAACAACCATCACGCGATCTTCGAGTTCAAGGATCAGTGGTACGTGGCCTACCACGCGCAGACGGTCTTCAAGGAGTTCGTCGACAACGGTCAGTTCAGCGGGGTCAAGGGCTACCGCTCCACTCACATCGACAAGGTCTCGATCGCCGCGGACGGCAAGATCAGCCCGATCACGATGACCATGGCCGGAGTCGACCAGGTCGCCGACCTGGACCCGTACGAGCGGATCGAGTCCGAGACGATCGCCTGGGACTCGGGCCTGCGCGATCCGTACACCCCGACGACCGGCATCCGCACCGAGTTCCTCGGCACGACCAACGACCAGGGCATGAAGCTGACGAACCTCAATGGCGGCGAGTGGACGGCCCTGTCGAACGTCGCGTTCGGAACGGAGGGCGCGGCCTCGGTGTCGTTCCACGCGCTTGCGAAAGCCGGCGGGCAGATCGAGGTGCGCCTCGACTCGCCGACCGGGCCTGTCGCCGGCACGGTGTCGATCCCCGCAGGAACGGGGACGGAGTACGCCGACTACACGGCGGAGCTGACGGGTGCGGCCGGTACCCACGACGTGTTCTTCACGTACGTCGGCTCGGCCACCGAGGGGCTGTTCGACCTGGACTACCTGGAGTTCGCGCCGGCCGTTGCGGCGGGACTGGCCGACGCGGTCACCGTCACGACGAACGGCCGCTGCGTGGCAGGCAAGTCCTACCTCGTGGTGACGGTGGGCAACGAAAACGACGTGCCCGTCGAGACCACCATCACCACGCCGTACGGAGCGAAGAAGGTGACGGTGCAGCCGGGCAAGACGACGGCGCAGACGTTCGCCACCCGCACGACGGGCTACGCGGCCGGTCACGTGACGCTCGATCTGGCGGCGACCGTCGCCGGCCAGGCGGTCACCGACAGCGTCGACTCGTCGTACACGGCGTACAGCTGCAACTGAGAGCGGGGGATGGGCGCCCCCCCCCGGGGCGGCCACCCACCCCCCGGGGCCGGGGACCCACCCCTAAGCGGGGCCCCGGCGGGGAACGTACCCT